>JAFDAI010000014.1 GCA_019313905.1 Deltaproteobacteria bacterium
AGAATGAGCTGCGCAACTCAGCTTTCAGCACTGATTCCAATGTAGAGAGCTTGCAAAATTTCAAAGAACAGAATGACTGGCGCTTATATGCAAAAACCTAACCGGAAATTACTGGATATTTCAGGGGATATTTCAAACTTTTCCTTCTTGGTAGAATTTTTATGAACATAATCAGCAGTCCATTCGGATTCATTTTTTTGTTTTTCAAAATGAAATGCAATCTCTTCCCACCCAGGCATGGTTTCAATCAACAACTTTCCTAATTTATGAAATATTTTTTTGTCATAAATCATTAGCAATCTTCTAATAACGGGCGTACGATAATATTTGCTTCATGTATTACATAGGCCGTTACCGGGCGCGTAGCGCCAGGTAACACTTACATATAAGGCAATTTTGCCTGATATCCTGATATTGAACGGGCAAACAGGCAATTTTGCTTGCTTCCAATATTCAATATAGTACACCCTTTGAGGCATGAGAAACACGCTAAAATAGGAAGAAAGCCATGTCAAGTAAGATTCTTGATGATATACGCGATGTGATGCGGCGGCGACATTATTCGATTTCGCGCAGTTCGGCAATTCTTTTGCGAATCAGGTGCAAGTGCCGATTCACTGTATTTCCGTTTGATTTAGCTAAAAGAGCCATAGTGTGTTCTATAGTGTTAGAGTTGCGCCGTATATCGAAATGATTTCAGATTCAGGCCCAGTTCTATATCGTCTTTCAGGCGTACCAGAGATTGTGATAAGCGCGCTTCTTCGACATGTTTGCATAACATCTCGCCCAGCTTGCCTTTGATGGTATAGGCAACCGCCAGTATATTATCCAGGTTTTCCAGCTCGTTCAGCAATTTGGCGGCTGTCTTCGGACCTACAGTGGGGACACCGGTTATGTTGTTGGTAGCGTACCCCGCCAGTGCGAAGAGATCCACAAGTTGATCCGGTTGTACGTGCAGTTTTTCCTTTACATATGTATGATCCATGTCCAGTCTTTGAAAATGATCACGCACCACTACGAGATCCGAAACAAGTTGCAGGAACATCCTGTCTGTTGAAAGTATGACTATATTGCCGTTTCGAGATGCCACCTTTCCGGCCAGTGTGGCTATAACATCGTCCGCTTCCAGTGTGGGGAAACACACAGAGAGGACGCCAATCTCCGAAAACGCGTCCTTGAACCGATTCATCTGCGCATTCAAGGCTTCAGGCATAGGCGAGCGTCCGGCCTTATATTCGGGATACAAGCCGTGGCGCCAGCCCTGTTTATGCCCGTCAAAGACACAAATTACATGAGTGGGTTGGCATTCGCGCAGGGCGCGCTGGAGGGAGTGGACACTTGTTGTCAAAGCGTCATTCACGCGGTGCGGTCCGTCATCTCCCGGTTGCGCGGCATACACACGGCGGATAAGGTTGAGGGCGTCTATCAACAAAAGTTTAATTTTCATTTTTTGTAATTAAGGGTCTGTCATAAAATAAATATTACATTTATGCATCTCATCTTCAGGCCATCTTTAGCCGATTCTCAATCGCAAAATCCTCGAAATAGCCCTGCTATTCCTGTGTTTTTACTCAATCGTATCGACGAAACCTGACCCAAACCTGAGCGCCTAATTGCAACACTTATTTTATGACAGACCCTAACCGGACTCTTAATCTGTGGGTGGTTCGCCCATGTTATCGGCGAATGACCGGTACCGCCGTGCTTCTCTCTCGTTTCCCGTGGCGGTGTAAATCTGTCCCACCTTTCTGAAGTAATTTTCCCTGCCTGCCGGGTCTTCCTCAATCAGTGAGAGATATATCTCCAGTATCTTCGCTGAATAATCTCCGAGTTCTGTGGAGATATCCGCATATTTTTGTTTGATAAAAGGAGCAACCCTAGCGCCGCAGCTGCTACATTTTCCCATTATCTCGCTGTACAGTTCAAGAGCCGTGTCCTTTTTCCCGAGCGCCTCATATGTTGCCGCCAGCGACAGGGCTGTGTGTTCATCCCAGCCATGAGACTGCAAGAGTTCCAAGTAGAAAGTCTCCGCATCCTGATGCCTTCCGGACCGGTATAGCGATTCACCTTTGAGATGCAAAATAGGCGCTGACTCCACCAGCTCTCCCGGACAGGAGAACAGCAGATCATTGGCTTCATCAAACTTCTTCATTGCCCACAGGCTTTCGCATAAGACCTGGTATCCGTGTATGGAACGGGGATGATTTCTGATGAAGTGCTCCAGGAGCAGGAGGGCATCTTCGTATCTTTCCAGATTCAGGTATGCAGTGGCCAGTTCAAGGGGGATCAGGCTGTCCGGCGGATTTTCTTCCAGCGCCTGCGATAACTTTGTTGCTGCCAGATCATATTCACTCTGATTCAGGGCCACATACCCTGTCTTGAATGTGTCTCCATAGCTTTTATAAGCATCCCGTACCTCGTCCGGCAGCGCGCCGCACAGAGCCGTAAAATACTCACCCTCCTGTGTATGCCATCCCCGGTCTTCTATCTTATCCTCCTGGGTGTGAAACCAGGGAGCCTCCATATCATCCCCTGCGATATCGCCCTGAGTCTTGCCGAGCAGTTGTTCGAGCCCGGCCGTAAGCTCTGGATCTTCCGTCAGTTCCAGCGCAAGGTGAAATAGTTCTGACGCGCCCTCATAATCTCCGGATTCTTTCAGCAATTCCCCATTTTCTTTGTGTTGCAGGGCCAGCGCTTCAGTGCTTCTGATCATTTTTTCCCGGAGGCGATTTTCAAGGGCCGTATCTTCCGGACATCTCTTTTTCATCTTGGTCAGAGCGGTTTCATACTCCAGCCTGGCTGCCCCGTATTCCATGATCTCGAAGAAACTGTCCCCTTTTCGCTCATATTCTTCGGGGTCTTTACCTGAAAATATCTTCAAAAATCCCACTCAGTTACCTCCTTCAGTTTCCTGCTTTTCTCCCCTGATTACGACAAATGAGCCTTCGCCACATCCATCCTTTACCACTTCTGTATTGTCTATGTCCTTCAGATCACGGAAGATTGTTTGAGTAAAGGCAAAATTTCCGAATCCTGCGTCTGTCATAAGAGAAACAACCTCGTCCGCTGAATAAAAAGAGGTCTCCCTGTAAAACTTGTTTTCGGCTTTATATCTTTCATATTTCTTTCCAACAGGGCTGGTGCGATCGACAAAGCCAATCACAAGCGCGCCGCCCGGTTTCAGTACCCTGTATGCCTCACGCAGAGCGGCTTTTACATCGTTCAGGAAACAGATTGCCGTGACCATTAGTGCGAAATCAAACCGGCCATCGTCAAATGGAAGATCTTCGGCAATACCTTCATGAACCTCTATGCCTCGTCTGACGGCAATCTCAGCCATTTTCATCGACGGATCAATTCCGAGCCTGATGCCGAGTGGAAGGGCAAATCTTCCGGAGCCCACACCTATCTCGATGCTTTCTCCCTCTGCCGGCAGCAATTCTTTCACAGCCCGTAACTCAGCCTCATATACGAACCGGTTTTCCTCAAACCACTCCTCGTATTCATCCGTATGTGTTTCAAATGGTCCTTTTCCCATCATGTGCTTTGCGTTGTCGGGTTTCATAAAATACTCCGATTCCTTGTCTCTGGTTTCTCTATATGTCGATTATCAGCCCCGCGCCGCCCTCAATATATGTATCGGGATATAATGATTTTATCTTCGCCTTGAACTGGGTGCAATGGGTGGCACAAACTATGTCTATCCCCTTGAGCAGATCGAATTCACTGAATCCATGGAGACCCCCTATGAGAGCGCGGATTCTTCCATGCATGGAAGCTGCTTCCAGTATATTCCTTACACCTGGGTGAGAACAACCGGCTATCACAACCTGTCCCCTGTCCGTGTTGACGACAAGTGATTGCTCAATCTCGTTGCCGTAGGGTAATTGTTCGAATCCCTGAAGTCCTCCCGTGGAGAATATCCCTTCGCAGATTTCCATGGGTTCTTTCACCACTATAACCTCCCTGGCTGAGTCGGGTGGAATGCTGTACGATGAAGGGATGTATAACCTGACATTGCTGTTTTTTCTGAGGAAATCTGCCAGCCCCCCTGTATGGTCATGGTGGGCATGTGAGATTACAATTATCTCAATAGATTCCGGATCGATGTTGAGCCTTTTCATGTTGTCAAGAAGTATGGCCCCGTTCGCCCCTGTATCGAAGAGTATCGTTCTGCCGTGTGCCTCCACAAGACAGGCAAATCCCCAGTCAGGGGCAAGGTCCTTTCTTGATGTTTCATTGTCGTAGACAATTGTAATTTTCATACATCTCCTCCTTTGTAATGTGCAGAATATGGCAAGCGTTTCTGTGAGTTCGGGGGTTACGATAACACTTGGTTTGCGGAATCTCCAACGTTTTTTCTACGTATAATCTTTTTATCTTCGGTGGTCAATATGGAAACTAATTTGTGGGCAGGGTTAAAACGTGTGAATGGCGGTTGACTTGAAAGAAACAAATACGCGGTTTCCCTCCGCGAGATGGAGATCAAGCAGGGCGCCCTTTGTAATCAGAGACTTGAATGTGATATTTTCCACAGTAATACCTGCTTCGTAGTATAATCCGTGATCGGATATTACGGCTATATTTCCCGCGAAAGAGTTTCTCATACTTGAGGTTAATTCCCCCTGGCTGAGGACAATATCTTCAGGCCTGATGGCTATGTATCTATGGCCGTTCACAGGTTTTGCACCCAACTCGATTTCCAAATCTCCCGCAAGCGCTTTTGTCCCGTGAAACTTCGCGGCGAAGAGATTTTTCATTCCGACAAAATCAGCTACAAAGCTGGAATCCGGCCGTTTGAATATATCTTCCATGCTTCCTGTCTGTATGATCTTTCCATTGTTCATTACCGCCGCCCGGTCTGACAGCGAAAGCGCCTCAGCGAAATCATGTGTAACCATGAGAAAAGTGACATTGGAATCCCTGTGCAGTTTCTTAAGCCCCGCTCTGATCTCCTCTCTGAAACCGGGGTCCAGAGCCGAAAGGGGTTCGTCAAGGAGTAGAATTTCCGGGTTCACCATCAGTGCCCTTGCCATGGCGACTCGTTGCAGTTCCCCGCCGCTCAGGTTGAGCGGAACGCGATTCAGAATATAAGAAAGATTCAGATTTTCCACCAGGCGGTCGAATGTTTTATCGGACAGGTCTTTGTCGATCCTGTGGAAATGCAATCCATAGATTATGTTTTCGCGGACAGTCAGATGAGGGAAGAGTGAATAGTCCTGATATACTATGCTTACCCCGCGTTTCTCAGGGACAAGTTCTGTAACATTTTTCTCGCCGATGTGAATATTCCCGCTCTTTACCGGAATAAGCCCGGCTATTGCTTCGAGGAGGACCGTTTTACCGGCGCCTGTCGGTCCCATCAGTATAAAAAACTCATTTGTTCCTATGTCCAGATTGATATCGAACAGATTGAACTCTTTGAGATGGATGTTGAGATTTCTTATCCTTATCATGCCTTTTCCTTGTCGTGGGAGGTGAGTATCCTCAGAATCAGAAAAAGTGTCAGGCAGATAAACACCAGCCATACCGCCACGGGCTGAGAGTATTTAAGACCGTATGCCTCGAATCGCTCGTATATCATTACCGGGGCGATCATTGGGTGGTATGCGACGATTACCACAGCGCCGAACTCGCTTATCGCCCGGGCGGAACACATGACGATACCCACGAGCATGCTGCGCCACGCGAGGGGGAATGTTATCCTGAAAAAGGTGCTGAACATGGATGCCCCCAGGCTGCGTGATACCTTCTCCAGTCTGGGGGAGATACTCTCGAATCCGCTTTTGACGGCATTTATGTAAAAAGGCATTCCAACAAAGGTCAGCACCACAACTATACCGGTAACGCTTCCCATGATCCGTATGCCTAATTGGCTGAGCAGTTCGCCTATCCAGTGGTTTTTTCCTGCGACGCTGAGTATCGCTATTCCGACAACAGGGTGGGGGATGACAATCGGCAGATCTATAATACTCTCTATCAGATTTTTCCCTCTGAAATCGCTGCGGGCCAGCACATAGGCGAGTGGTGTTCCGAAGACAAATGAGATCAGAGCTGCCAGTCCGGCCGTGTAAATGCTCAGCCAGATCGACCTGACAACGTCCTTGTCTTTGATGGTTTCCTTCAGCATCGCAAGTGATGGCGCCGTCATCATCTCGATCAGGGGAAGGAGAATGAACGCCATGATTACGATGCCGCAGGAGATGCTAATCCAGAAAAAAGGTTCTCTTTTTGTCACTTAGTCTTTTACCTCGACCAGTTTTTGCAGTTCCGCCGGGAGAGATTTTTTCATCTCCGCGGTGGGTACCCTGCAGGGTATAAATGGAGGCTGTCCCATTTCCTTCAGTATCTTAAGACCGCCTTTTGGATCGAGCATGTATTCCAGAAAAGCTATAGCCGCTTCCCTGTTGGGTGCGTTTTTGAGCAGGGTTACACCATAGGTACATGATTTGCCCCTTATGACCATATGGGTCCCCGGTTTCTTGCCGGTAACCTTCACAAAGGCCTGTTTATATACAGGATCGTACTTGTAATTTCCAAGATTAATTTCATCCGGAAGGACAATATATTTCAGACCGTGTTGAACCGCGACAGAGAGATATTCCCAGGCGTAGTCCATATTTCCGGTCTGGAGCAACGATATCAACTCAACAGATTTGGGGCGGACATTTTCTATGGGACGGTTTGCGATCAGTTTTTTGTAAAGGCCGGGTTTGTTCAGATTCTTTTCCGCGAGCTGTATAACCATCAGGGAGCGATAACCGCATGGGTCGAGATTCGGATCGGAATGCCCCCATACAACACCTTTTTTCTGGAGGATCTTGTACCAGTTATCCGCGTTTACGGTATCGGCATAGGCGCTCTTATCCGTGTAGCAGAGGACAAGCTGGTTGGTCGCGAAGCGGATGTTCCAATCGGCATAATCGGGTATGAGCAGTTTGTCTATCACCTTGTAATCCGCCGATGCCATGATGTCGCAGGGTTTGCCCACATCCGTTATCTTTCGCGCGCACTTCTGGCTTCCCGAGGCCTCACGCTGAAGATCGACATCGGGATATTTGGCCTCAAATGCCTTTTCCATGGCTGCGAGAGGTACGGAAAGACTGCCCGCGTGAAACATGGTCAGTTTGCCGGAAGGCCCGGCAAGCACGGATGCCGGGAGGAGCATAACAACCGTACATAACAGTAGCATAACAACAGATCTTAAAACGTCTTTTCTCTTCATCATAAATCTCCTTTTTTCGATTCAGATTTGTCCCTGGCAACCGCAAACCGGCAACCATATCTTACGTGGCACGCCTACCATATTTGTTATTTCACGTCAATATAAAATATTAATAGTCAGTTTGAGGTATTAATAGTTATTATCGCATTCTTATTGATTTTCCTTATCCTGCGTGGTATTTTTCAAACCATGGATAAATTACTTACGACAAAAGAGCTGGCCGGGCTTCTGAGGCTGAATGAGAAGAAGGTATATCAACTTGTAAAGGAGGGGAATATTCCCCATGTGCGGATTGCCGGCAAATGGCTCTTCCCGGAAAGGCACGTTACGAGGTGGATAGATGAAAATGTGCAGAGGGAAAGAGATATTCTGATTGTGGGAAGCAATGATGTTCTTATGGAGAGGCTTGTTCTTCTCTATTCCCAGGAGAACTTTCCCGGGTCCGTGGCCTTCTATTCGTCAATGGGCAGTTCCAAAGGTGTGCACGCTCTCTCTCTTAAGAAAGGGCAGGTATGTTGCTCTCATCTTCTCGACATGGAGACAGGGGAATATAATCTTCCCTTTCTCGACAGAGTTCTCTCAGGACAGAGGTATGTGGTGGTTAACCTGTGGCGCAGGAAACAGGGTCTGATTGTAAAGAAGGGCAATCCCATGGGATTGCGTGGACTGGAAGATATTATAGAAAAGGGGGCAAAATTTATCAACAGGAACGAAGGATCGGGTACGCGTGTCCTTCTGGAATATTTTCTAAGAGAGAAGGAATTGAACGAAAAAGATATCACCGGTTTTAATGAAGAAGTCGACAGCCATATGGATGTGGCCCTCAAGGTCTTTTTCGGTGAGGCGGATGTGGGATTAGGCATAGAGTATGTCACATATCCCCTGGGTCTGGATTTTCTGCCGCTCAAGGAAGAGATGTTTGATCTTGTTATTCCCGGAGAACTGTGGTCCACGAGCGTTATAAGAGGGTTCATGGACTATATAGATCCGGTCAGAATAAACAGCCTGTCCAAAAATCTCCCCGGCTACAATCTGAAAGATACGGGAAAAGTCAGATTCGAGAATTGATGCCTTCGTAAGAAGTCAAAAAACCCCCTCTCCCTTGATGGGAGAGGGTTGGGGTGAGGGTGATAAGGATGGTGTTTCAACAGTTTACATTTTCCTTCTCTTATGAAATGAGAACCCGTCTCCAGTTTATATAGCTTGACCTCATATGCATACATGTGGTAGCATGTAACACACATAATACATGTAGAACAAATAGTGGGGTTAAACAATGTCTAAAATATTAAATGTCCGGCTTCCGGACGACATATCATCCCGTCTTGATTTTCTGGCCGAGAAAACAAAACGTCCTAAAAGCTTCTACATAAAAGAAATTCTTGCCCGGCATCTTTCTGAGTATGAGGACGCCTATCTTGCCCTCGATCGCCTCAATGACAGAAACGCCAAGTATCACTCAACAGAAGACATGGAGAAGATTCTTGACATATAGTATTCAATGGCATGAAGAAACAATAAGGGATCTTAAAAAGATTGACCGGCAGAAACAAAAGAAGATCATAGCCAGGATAAAAGACTATCTTTCAAAAAATCCTCTAAGTTTGGGTAAGCCGCTCAAAGGAATCTTTAAGGGCCTTTACCGCTACCGCTATGGATCTTATCGCATAATTTACGCCATAGATAGAGAGTCTGTGGTCATTTTGATATTGAGGATAGCGGACAGGAAAGACGTTTATCAAGATAAATTGGCTTGTTCATCGTAGATTATAATTGGCAATCAGCAACAAGAGCCAAAAAAAACTTGACCTCAGCACTGAAAATGGGACTGAAGGCACAGTTATAACCATGAACACGGACACGCGGCAAGAAATCGAAACAGCGCTTGACAATAGACCTTCGTCTGATATGTTTTGTTGGCGTTTATCCTGGTTTGTCTGGAGGAAAGAGAGGAGAGTCTGCGCATGACATCATCCGGTCTAAGAACATCCGGCATTTGGGACAACCACCATCGAGGAACGATAGGCGATTTTCTCAGAGAGAAGATTCTCAAAGATTCAGATCTCTCATTCGTCTCCGCTTATTTCACCATCTACGCATATGCCGCCCTCAAGGACAAGCTCGACCGGATCGATCATCTCAGGTTCCTGTTCGGAGAACCACAATTTATCCAATCACTTGACCCTGACAAAACAGAGAAAAAGGCCTTCAGGATTGAGAACGACGCTCTTACGCTTGAGAACAAGCTTCAACAGAAACGCGTGGCGAGAGAATGCGCTGACTGGCTGAAATCGAAAGCAGATATCAGATCAATTGTCAAGCCGGGTTTTCTTCACGGCAAGATGTACCACATGAATAACAACGGCGTTCAAGAGGCCATTATCGGGAGTTCGAACTTTACGGTGCGAGGCCTTGGCCTGGGCGCTTTGAATAACAACATCGAGCTTAATCTGGAAGTTGATAGCACCAGAGATCGAAAAGACCTGAAGAATTGGTTTGACGAAGTATGGAACAACGACACCCTTGTTAAAGACGTCAAATTAGATGTCCTGAACTACCTCGCCCAGCTATATGAGAATCATTCGCCGGAGTTTGTTTACTTCAAGACACTCTTCCACATCTTCGAGGATTACTTGTCGGAGGCGGAACGTGGTGGGCTTCTTGACGAGAAAACCGGCTTCTTCGAATCCGACGTGTGGGACATGCTCTATGAATTCCAGAAAGACGGCGTAAAGGGCGCGATCAACAAGATATTGAAGCATCATGGTTGCATCATCGCAGACAGTGTTGGTCTGGGGAAAACTTTCGAGGCGTTGGCGGTTATCAAGTATTTCGAACTTCTCAACGGTCGCGTGCTCGTTCTATGCCCCAAAAAGCTGGAGGATAACTGGAAGGTCTACCGCGAAAACGATACACGTAATCCACTCCTCAGGGATCGGTTTGCGTTCACCGTGCTGGCCCATACCGATTTAGGACGTGATGCCTATGAAACTCACAATTGGGGTAATTATGATCTCGTGGTTATTGATGAGTCTCACAACTTTCGCAATAACGCCCGTGGCAAAGATCGGGAGGATGGCACACGAAAGATTACGCGTTACGAGTTTTTGATGGAACGAATTCTTCAGAAGGGCGTAGATACCAAGGTGCTGTTGCTCTCGGCAACCCCGGTGAATAACAGCCTCAAGGATTTGAGAAATCAGTTCCTGTTGATCACGCAGGATCAGGACAGAGCCTTCCACGAGTCACTTGACATCTACAGCATCGCCCAAGCGATGAAGAATGCGCAGACCCACTTCACCCAGTGGGCGGATCCAAAGAAAAACCCGAAACGTAAGGTCAGTCGCCTGCTCGACGCCTTGGATTCCACATTCTTCAAGTTGCTTGACGAACTCACAATAGCACGATCCCGTCGACATATCGTCAGTTACTACGGAACCAGGGGTATGGGCGAATTCCCCAAAAGACTCAAACCGATAGCTCTGAGCCCAGCCACAGATATCAAGGGATACTTTCCGTCTTACGATGACCTGCACGCAGCTATCTCTGAATACAAACTTACCATCTTTAATCCATCCGCCTATCTGGAAGATACCCATGTAAACCGTTACATCAAGGACAGCGCGCAGCTGGTTCTTTTCAACGACCAGAAAAGCCGCGAGTTCTATCTGATTGGCATGATGCGTACAAACTACCTCAAGCGCCTCGAAAGCTCCGTGCACAGCTTCGAGGTGTCGATCGACCGAACAATCAAGAAGATCGATGATCTGTTGGAGAAAATCGACTATTTCGAAGGTAACTTTGATGAGTACACTCAATCTGACCTGTTCAAGGATCAGGGAGAGGAAGAGGAGGCGGAACTGCTGGAACGTCTGATGGTTGGCAAGAAGCTCCCTATCCTGCTGGAGCACCTGAAACGCAAGGAATGGAAAAAGGACCTCAAGAAGGATCGGACACAGTTGATTGCCATCCACGAGAAAGCCGCGGCTGTCACTGCGGACCGGGACGCCAAGCTTCAGGAGTTGAAACGACTGATCCGGGACAAGATCAACCACCCACTTAACGATGACAATCGAAAAGTGCTGGTTTTTACCGCCTTTTCCGACACAGCACAATATCTCTACACGAACCTGAAGGACTGGGTGTCTAAGGAGCTGGGCTTGCACAGCGCTCTGGTTACCGGCACAGGCGACAACCGCACCACCTTTAAGCAGGCCGGCTATACCCGTCAGACCGATTTTATTTCCATCCTGACCAATTTCTCGCCCCGCTCCAAGCTCCGTGAGAAGATGCCGAACATGCCGCAGGAGGGCGAGATAGATATCCTCATCGCCACCGACTGCATCTCTGAAGGCCAGAATCTCCAGGACTGCGACTACCTGATCAATTATGACATCCACTGGAACCCGGTGCGTATTATCCAGCGCTTCGGCCGAATCGACCGCCTGGGGAGCATCAACAGGCAGATTCAGCTCGTCAACTTCTGGCCCACTGACGACTTGAACAAGTACATCAATCTCAAGGACCGTGTCGAAGCGCGTATGGCGATGGTGGACCTTGCTGCCAGCGGTGCGGACAACCTTCTCGATCCCGATCAACTCGAAGCCCTGGTAGCTGAAGAAATGACCTATCGTGAGAAGCAACTCATCCGGCTCAGGGACGAGGTAATCGATCTGGAAGAGATGGACGACAACGTATCGCTCAGTGAATTCACTCTCGACGATTTCCGTGTTGAACTCATGAATTTCCTGGCCAACAACCGCAAATTACTGGAGGAAGCTCCGTTGGGCCTCTATGCCGTGACACCGACACTTAACGAAATGAAGGACGCGACATTGTTTGACAAGAACTGGCACGAGATCGTGAAACCCGGCGTGGTCTTTTGCTTGCGGCACAAGAACCCGCCGCAGGAGAAACGATCCTCCAATGTTAATCCGTTGGGGCGGTATTACCTGCTCTATATCCGCGATGATGGCACCGTTCGCTTCACCTTTACCCAGGCAAAGAATGCCCTCTCCATGGTACAGAAACTCAGTGTTGGAAAAGCCGCGCCGTATCAGGCGCTATGTGACCTGTTCGACCAGGAGACGGAAAGCGGCGCGAAAATGGACAAATACAGCGATTTACTGGTCAAGGCTGTCAACGCCATTGTCCGCACGTTCCAAAAACGGACCGCGGCCGGGCTGCAGTCCAGCCGCAATTTTGTTATCCCCGACAAGCAGGAGCAGGTCACGGATGCCTCTGATTTCGAACTCATCACCTGGCTTGTCATCAAATCAGGGAAGAACTGATGGCTGATCTCAAAGCACTGATAAAGCAGGGTGAAGGAATTTCCGTCGAATTCAAGGAATGCCGGCACACCCTTGCCTTTCCCGCAAAGCTGATTATCGAGCGAGGACAGGTACGCACTGAAAACAGCAACAAACCGCATGGTTTTGGCTTGATTGATCCGGCGGATTTCACGCCCTTGCCCAAAAACCCGGTGATTGCCCGTTTTTTCCGGGAAATCGGTCGAGCGGATGAGTTGGGCTCAGGTGTGCGCAAGCTGATGAAATATGGCAAGGTCTATGGTGGAAGTGATCCCGAATTGATCGAAGGCGATGTCTTCAGCATCATTGTCAAATACCCTGATTTTGAGGTATATCAAACAGGCTCGACTGAGTTGCGGCCAGAGTTAGGGGCACAAGTCGGGGCACAAGTCGGGGCACAAGTCAGCCGGCGCATTTTATCGGCATGTGCTGAAACACCCCTGTCATCGGCGGAAATCGCGGCCGCCTTGGGGCACAAAAAACTAAGCGGCAATTTGCGTAAAGCACTGCCTGCTCTGCGCAAAGCAGGTTTGATTGAATACACCGTTCCCGACAAACCCAACAGTCGTTTTCAGAAGTACCGGCTGACCGATGCGGGGAAACATGTGCTGAAGTCCATACCAAAATAACGCGGAATAAGAAGTGAAACTGAAAAAACAGGTACAGCCATGAAGACGGACACGCGACAACAAATCGAAACAGCACTCCTGACCTTTTCCGGTGCTGACCTGCGCGCCGCCTCAATTGGTCTACTGAACAGCCTCGGTTACCAGAGCGAAAAAACCCTCGATCTCGACAATACACCGGACGCTTTCCTTGCCGAGTTCGACAAACGTGACCGGGAATTCCGCAGAGACAAGGCCCTTTTCGAGCGATGGAAGTCTGTCGAATTCCTGTTTCAGATTACCGATGATGAAATGCGCAATGCCGATGCGCAGGGTACGCTTTTTGATTCCGGCTATGATCCCGGAAACTACCAGTCCTATCTCTTCTTCGCCCTTGACCTGGAGAAGAACCATTATACGCGCACCCAGCTCGCGAATATCACGCGGGAGATCAATCTCCTCTTTGGTATGCCCGCCATGCTTCTGATGCGGCACAACGGCGCGCTGACCTTCTCCGTCATCGACCGGCGGATTCACAAGAAAGATCAGGGCAGGGACGTTTTGGAAAAGGTAAAACTGATCAAGGACATCCGCTATCAGAACCCGCATCGCGCGCACATCGAAATCCTCCACGATCTCGCACTTCCCGAGCTGATGGCGAAGCACGAGTGCCGCGACTTCAAACAGCTTCACGAGGCATGGCGTACCACGCTCGACACCAACGAGCTGAACAAGAAGTTCTACCGCGAGCTTGCCGACTGGTACTTTTGGGCACTGGATAATGTCGAGTTCCCCGCCGATGTTGAAAAGGACAAAGCCACACGAAACGCGACCAACGTAATCCGCCTCCTTACCCGTCTGATCTTCTGCTGGTTTCTCAAGGAAAAGGGTCTCATTCCCAACGAACTTTTCAGTGAACGCAAGCTCGCTGGCGTCCTCAAATCCCTGAAGGACGACGACAGCACATTCTACCGGGCCATTCTCCAGAATCTGTTCTTCGGCACGCTCAATCAGCGCATGAATACCGGTGACCGGGAGAACCGGAAATTCACAAGTGATGGTCCTCACCACGAGCGCATGAACGAGTACGGCGTCAAGAACCTGTACCGATACCAGAAGATGTTTTCCATTGCTGAAGAAGCAGCGGTTAATCTGTTTTCAGACATTCCGTTCATGAATGGCGGTCTGTTCGACTGCCTTGATAAAGAAGATGACTCCGGCAAGGTTATTTACGTTGACGGTTTTACCCGCAATCCACGGAAGCAGCCGAATGTCCCCAACCTCCTGTTTTTCTCAGATTACCAGACCATCGACCTGAGCAAGGCGACCGGCGACAAGAAAAGGAAGAAGGAAAAAGTCAGAGGTCTGATCAATCTGCTGGACAGTTACAAGTTCACCGTTACCGAGAACACGCCGATCGAAGAGGAAATCGCCCTCGACCCCGAGCTTCTCGGAAAAACCTTCGAGAACCTTCTGGCCAGTTACAATCCCGAAACCGGCACCACTGCCCGCAAGCAGACCGGCTCTTTCTACACACCCCGCGAGATCGTCAACTACATGGTTGACGAATCTCTGATCGCGTATCTGGAAGGGCAGTTGAAGACGAAGGTGCCGAAGCTCGCGGAGATGGATGATCTCCAGGACCTGCTGCGGGAAGTATTTGCCTACACAGAGAACGTCCATCCCTTCGATGAAGAGGAAGTCAACGCCCTGATTGACGCCATCGATACGTGCAAAATCCTTGACCCCGCCTGTGGCTCTGGTGCATTCCCGATGGGTATCTTGCACAAGCTCGTGTTCATCCTTGGCAAACTCGACCCGAACAACGAGCGGTGGAAGCGAAAGCAGCTCGACAAACTGGACTCGGTATCCATGCGAGATGAACTGGAGCGCACCTTCCGGGACAACGACGATGATTACGGACGCAAGCTTTACCTGATTGAGAACTGCATCTACGGCGTAGACATCCAGCCAATCGCCATCCAGATATCGAAACTGCGCTTCTTCATCTCCCTCATCTGCGACCAGCGCACAAACAATAACAAGACCCGAAATTGTGGTGTCCGCCCGCTGCCAAACTTGGAAACCAAGTTCGTCGCGGCGAATACGCTTATTTCCCTGGACCGGGGACAGGATCAATTGCTGCTGACCGATGAGCGCCTGCCCAAGTTGGAGCGGGAGCTGGCTTCAGTACGTCATAGACACTTCGCCGCTCAGCGGAGGCGTGACAAGCTCGCCTTGCAGAGACGCGATACTGAGCTTCGTAAAGAAATATCCAGCATACTCAAAAGTGGCGGCATGAGCGGCGAAGCATCTCACAAGCTCGCCGCATGGAACCCGTATGATCAGAACACTAAGGCGACTTTCTTTGATCCAGAATGGATGTTTGGGATTACAGAGGGCTTTCATATTATTATCGGTAACCCACCGTATGTACGTATCCAGACACTTAAACAACAAGACCCCGCACAAGTTGTATTGTTCAAGGAGTGTTACGAAGCGGCGAAGAAGGGTAACTACGATCTCTATGTGGTATTCGTCGAATGCGGCCTGAATATGCTCTCACCGCAGGGGTCGCTTGCCTACATTTTACCGCACAAGTTTTTCAATGCGCAGTATGGCGAACAGTTGCGAAAGTTGATCTCCAACGGCAGGCACTTGCGACACGTGGTTCACTTCGGGGATCAGCAGATCTTCCCCGGTGCCACTAACTACGTTTGCTTGTTGTTCCTTTCTAATCTCGGCGCAGATAACCTTCGCTTTAGCTGTGCTGATGATCTGCCCGCATGGTTGCTCGACAGGACAGCGACGGAGGGCTCTGTGCCCGCCAGTCGCATCACTGCCGCGGAGTGGAATTTCGTTGTCGGAAAAGGTGCCGGGCTGTTTGAGAAGCTCCGGCAGATGCCGTTGAAACTGGGAGATGTGGCAAATATCTTTGTCGGGTTGCAAACAAGTGCTGATAACGTGTTTATTATGAATTTTATCTCGGAAACTGCTCGCACGATCACTCTTTATTCGAAGGCTGTTGGGAGGGGATGGTCTTTCGAAAAAGATCTGCTGCATCCTATTGTTAGCGGAACTGATGTTTCGCCGTTTACTCCGCTCCCGAGCCGACAGTTTGTCCTATTCCCCTATCACATTGTTAACGAGAAGGCAGAGCTTATTCCTTTCAAAGACCTCGAAGACTCCTGTCCTCGAACGGGAGAGTATCTTAAACAGAACAAGAGACGTCTTGAAGACCGTGAAAGAGGAAAGTTTAAAGGAGACATGTGGCATCGTTTTGGTCGGAGTCAAAATCTTGGGATTCAACAAAGGGTAAAGTTATGTGTTCCGCGACTTGTGGAATGCCTGCACGCAGCACCTGACTTTGAGGGAGGCTATTTCCTGGACAACGTTGATGTCGGGGGTGTCACATTTGCTGATCCAGTGGATAGGCACAGTTTAGCTTACTTACTCGCACTTCTCAACTCTCGGTTGCTCCGGTGGTTTTTTCCGCAGGTAAGTGCACCGTTTCGTGGTGGATTCCGCTCGGCTAACAAGCAGTTCTTGTCGCTCCTTCCATTTCGCTCCATCAACTTTGCGGATGCGATGGAACTATCAGAGCACGACGCGTTGGGAGCGTTAGTGGAGCATGTTTTGGCATTAAAGAAAGAAAATCTGGAAGCGGATATCTCCGAATTTGAAGCCGAAATCGACCAGCTTGTGTACAAACTCTACGACCTCACCCCGGGCGAAATCGCCATTGCGGAGGAGCGGGACGCATGAATTACAATAGCATGCAATCATCCGAGTTAGTCGAGTATGCATGCCGGATCGGGAATTCAGAGAACAAGCAAGAGTTAGCAGGAGGATTGGACTATGCATGCTGAAGACAGGATACTTGGTGTAGTGTTTGAAACCACGGTACGATTGCTGGTTCCCTTGTTTCAGAGACCGTATGTTTGGAAACAAGAGAATAACTGGGAACCACTTTGGGTTGCGATTAAAACGGTTGCCGATCGTCGACTGGTGGGTAACAACATCCGACCATACTTCCTGGGCGCAATTGTACTGGAACAATTGAAGACTGAGACAGGAGAAGTAGATGCACGGAGAGTGATCGACGGACAACAGCGTCTGACAACCTTGCAGCTCGCTATCGCAGCAATCCGCGATATCTGTAAAGTCAAGAATTCAGGAAACTACCATGAAGGATTTAAACGCTTGTCCGAGAATTTCGTTCCATCCAGGAAGACCCCGGAGAGCATCTTCAAGGTCTGGCCGACCAATGTTGACAGGGAACACTTCCGCCGGACAATGACTGTTGCTTCGATAGAAGCGTTGGAAGAACAATACGATGTTAAGGCTGGGACAAATAATTTCGGCCACTTAATCCCAAACTGCTACAAGTATTTCCACAACCGGATTTTAGAATGGCTTGATGAAGGAGAGAGCGAATCTCTGGATGACAGGCTTGACATTTTATTCAATTCGATTCGACAAGATCTGGTTCTTGTTGTCGTCGATCTTGGAGACGGAGATGATCCTCAGCTGATATTTGAGACGTTGAATGCTCTTGGAACACCTTTACTGCCCGCAGACTTAGTTAAAAACTTTTTGTTTCATTGGGCAGAACGTCAGGGGGCTCAGACCGCAGATTTGTACGAGCAAATATGGCGGCCATTTGATGACGATGTATCCTATTGGCGACAGGAAATTCGACAAGGTCGATTAAAAAGGCACCGCATTGATCTTTTCCTTGCGCACTATTTGACTTTGTTGCGCAAGGACGTGGTTAGCATGACATACCTGTTTGGTGAATTTCGTGAATATTTTACCGATGGCAATGATGTCTCTGCGGAAGATCACATTCGCCAACTGCGAAGTTACGCGGAGGTTTATCATGGCTTCGATAAATATTCTGAGGATTCTCGCGAAGGATTGTTCTTTTACAGGCTGGAAGCTCTCGATACCAGCATGGCTATTCCTGTGCTACTTGAGACGCTTCGAAAACCAGAGTCTGATGAAGACAAGGATCTGTTCTTGGATTACCTTGAATCATATCTGGTGCGCCGGGCTGTGTGTTGCCTCACCTACAAGAATTATAACCGCATTTTCGTGGACATGATTAAGCACCTCTCCTCCACCAGCTTCTCATCATCCGAATTGCTGACATTCTTGCTGGCTCGTAAGGGAGAAAGCGCTGAATGGCCGACTGACGATCAATTTAGGAAAGCTTTCTGCGGATACCAGATCTACAAACGTATGAAACAATCCCGAACAAGAATGGTTCTTGAAGCAATAGAGCGGGTAATGCATGATGGCAAGTCGGAAGATATTTCTATTCGGGAGAAGCTGACCATCGAGCACATCATGCCTCAGGAGTGGCAACCCAACTGGCCATTACCGGATGACGCAACCCTGGAAGATGAAATGAAGCGTGACGAGATGCTTCACCACTTTGGCAACCTTACGCTTGTGACCGGAAAGCTCAATCCCTCCCTTTCAAACGCACCGTGGACGGAGAAAAAGGCCACACTCATGGAGTACAGCGCGCTTGCCATGAACCGGAAGTTGCAGTTTGCTACACAATGGAACGAAAACACAATTACTGATCGTAACGAAGAGATGTTCAAGCTCACCCTGAAGATCTGGCCGAGGCCCTCCTCTGCGATAGTTGGTGATGTAGAATACGAAGGACCGTCAAAGGAATAAAAAATGATCCGTTTTCTCCACACAGGCGACTGGCAACTGGGAATGACCCGGCACTTTTTATCTGAAGGGGTTCAAGAGAGATTCGCCCAATCCAGATTTGATGCCATCCGTGAACTTGGGCGCATCGCCGAAAAAGAAGATTGCCGGTTTATGGTGGTCTGCGGGGATGTATTCGAGTCAAACCTGGTTGAGAGAAAGACCGTCTCGCGTGCCCTCGAGGCCTTGAAGGATGTGCCGGTTCCTGTATACCTGCTCCCCGGCAACCATGACCCGCTCAACGCGGCATCCGTTTTTCGCAGCACGACCTTTCTGGAGCGGAAACCGGCTCACGTTCACGTGATTGAGGACACGACTCCCATCCGTGTTGACGAGGGTATTGAGATTGTAGGGATACCATGGACATCGAAGCGTCCCCTGCAAGATCTGGTTGCTTTGACTACCGGAAAACTTGAACCCACTGTCGATGCTCTGCGTATTTGTGTTGCACATGGGATGATGGACAGCCTTTCTCCAAATCTTGACGATCCGGCTCTTATTTCTCTCCATTCAGTTGAAGCGGCGATAGCACAGAATAAGATTCATTACCTGGCTCTCGGAGATCGACACTCCCTCACGGAGGTCGGTGACAGCGGCCGTATATGGTACGCCGGAACTCCCGAACCCACGGACTACAACGAAGTTAAGCCTGGCTTTGCCCTAATCGCCACAATCAACGAAGAGGGTGTAACCACGAAAGAGGTGAATGTCGGAAGATGGAGGTTCATCGAGCGTCAACAGGTAGACCTCAATACAAAGGAAGACATTGAGGCGCTTCGCGGCTGGCTTGAAAACCTTGAAGATAAAGAACGAACTGTTGTCAAATTGTGCCTTGTCGGCACATTCTCGCTATCGCTCCATGCCGAGCTTGAAGAATTTCTTTCCCATTTTAAGGAGATTCTGGGCGCGGTTGAAACGCGTACGAACAATCTCGTCGTCATTCCGGAGGACGCCGATTTCACGGATCTTGGTTTTTCAGGCTTTGCCAGTTGCACAGTTGAACGATTGCGGTCAAATGTTGAGGAATCCGGCCCTGATTCGATCGCTTCAGGCGATGCACTTGCTCTCCTCGTCAGGCTTGCAGGGAGGGAACTATGAGATTTCTCCGCCTCCGTCTGGCCAATTACCGGGGAATTGATGAATCCGAGGTACGATTCGGCCTCAAAGGACTAACCATCGTGGAAGGACCGAATGAAGCCGGAAAAACCAGCCTCAGTGAAGCAATCAGACTTCTTTTCGATTATCACGACTCGAGCAAGCACAGCGAGATCAAAGCCATTAAACCTGTAACGCGAGACGCCGGTCCGGAGATTGAACTGGAGGCGAAAAGCGGTCCCTACATTTTTACATACTTCAAGAGGTTTCACAAGAAACCGGAGACTACCCTTACAATCACAAGTCCCAAACCGGAAAATCATACCGGGCGTGAAGCTCATGAACGTGCCGAGCAGATTCTTCGCGAAACCATTGACATAGACCTGTGGAGAGCACTCTGCGTTCAGCAAGGTGAAGCGGTTCAGCAAGCCGATTTATCAAAGCAGACATCATTGTCGGCTGCACTCGATATTACTGCTGGTGGTCACCGGGCAGATCCTCGAGAGGAAAGTCTATTCGAAAAGGCTCGGGTAGAGTATGGGCGCTATTTCACGGAGCGGGGCAGTGAAAAAAAGGAATTGCAGGAGACCCAAAAAGCCCAGGAGGAATCAGAGACAGGAGTTGCTTCACTGGAAAAGCAGATTCGGGATCTGGAAAAGGATATCGTTCGAGCTGCAGATCTTGGCCGGGAACTGGAACGTTTGAAGAAACAAGAACAGGACCTCCGGGGAGATGTCTCCGAATACACAAAGTCTCTCGATGAAATCAAGGGATTGGAAACTGTTCTGGGAACAACCCGTCTTAAGTTGGAGTCAGCACAAAAATCACAAGCAGCCGCGAAGCGCGACAAGGAAACGCGCCAGGATCACTTAGATGCAGTCTCCATAGCCAGAAAAGCACACGCGAAACTCGACGAATCAAATACATCATCAACCGCGTCGGTCAAGAAAGCGGAGAACGATCTGGAGAAGGCCCAATCGTACGCGACCAAAACTGAAGCCGGACGCAAAGAGACCGAATCACTTCTTAACCTGTGCCGAGCGGATCTTGACTACTTTGTTAATAAGTTGGATCTGGAATTGTTGAAGGAGCGCAAGGATCGCATAGATCGTGCTCGGGGAGAGGCCGCATTGGCTGATGAATTGTTGGCTTCGAGCCGCGTAGACGAAGATAATTTGAAAACAATTCAAACGGCTGAACGCTCACTCATTACAGCTCAGGCGAAGTTGGAAACGGGTGCGCCGAATGTGCTGCTCAGAGGGCTGGCCGATATCGATTTCCAGGTTGATGGCGAGCAAACCACTATCTCAAAAGACAAGGAGATCAACCTATCCGTTTCTGATCGGGTGCGTGTAACAATTCCCGGGTCTTTGCAAATGGAGGTGACAGCGGGGTCCAGTTCATCTGATCTTTCAAAAAAAGTCGAGGAGGCAAAACAGAATCTCAATGCCGTATGCAATGAATCCGGAGTGAGCAACGCGGATGAAGCGAGACAATCCTATGATGCGCGACTGAAGGCACAGCAGTCTATAGCAAGACAGAAGACAATCGAAAAAGAAAGCCTTCGCGACCTGACATATGAAAAGCTGGAAAGAAATGTCTTAGGGCTGGGAAAAGTTGTTCCCTCTTATCCCGCTGCCCGGATAGAAGAACCCAAGCTTCCTGAAAATTTGGAATCTGCGAAAAAGGAATTACGAAGTGCTGAAGCAGTAATAGAAAAGGCCAACGAAGCATGGGAGGAAGCCAGAACGGAACTGGACGAGGCCCGCAACGTGCGTGACAGACTGAGGGAACGATACCAGACAATGAGGGTAAAACTTGACCTCAAGGCTGAAGAACTAAAGCGTATTGAAGAAGAGCTTGCGCGATCCCGGGAGCTCACTTCTGATGACAAGCTCGAATCGGAGCATTTGAAATCCATCAAGCTAGTTCATACAGAAGAGGAAGTCGTAAAAACTGCTGAGACAGACCTCCGTGACAAGGAACCCGATCGAGTTAAAGCACTGGCGGAAACAGCGAAGGGTTCTTTGCTAACGGTTGAGAAAAAGCATGAAACGGCGCAGAAAGAAAACACAGAAGTACGGACTCGCCTCAAGGTCTTCGGCGAAGAGGGTTTGCATGAGAAGCTACATACAGCCCAGAGTCATCTCGATCACATAAGGCAAGAAAACGCAGCGAAGATCCGTAGGGCTCAAGCGGCCAGGCTGCTGTATATAACCATGAAAGAGGAACGTGATAAAGCGCGTCGTGCCTATGTCGCTCCCCTCAAAGAAAAAATCGAGAGGCTCGGCCGCTTGGTGTTTAACAACTCCTTTGAGGTTGAGGTAACTGAGGACTTATCGGTTGCCAATAGGGCAATGGATGGTTCCAATGTCCCGTTTGAGTCCTTGAGCGGAGGCACCAAAGAACAGATCTCTCTGATATCTCGTTTGGCATGTGCGATGACCGTTTCAAAGGACGGTGGGGCTTCTCTCATTATAGATGATGCTCTGGGATATACAGACCCAGAACGGCTTAAATTGATGGGAGCAGTTCTCGCCAAGGCGGGGAAAGAATGCCAAATCATCATCCTCACTTGTGTGCCAGACCGGTACAACAACGTTGGTGAGGTAACAGTGGTTCGATTGGGATGATCATGAAAAATCGGTATACAAAACGGTGGATTGCAAAAATGATCCATAACATGGACAACTCCAATCTCTTGCTCTTTCACTTCGCGCACGTAGTTGCAGAGCACTTGGTGAGAAAAAGATATGTAGACGGAGGTTCCTGTGTATCTTTGTGAACTCCACATTGACGGATATAAGATGTTTCGGGAACCATTTTCCGTTTTCCTCCAAAAAGGCTTGAACGTGATTGTGGGAGAAAACGCTTCTGGCAAGACCGCTATCATTGACGCGATACGTCTTCTTCTCAGAGAGGACGAATTTGGCCACACTCCAGTCACCGAATCTGATTTCCATCGTCCCTTTGATTCCTCTCAGGAATCGGCGCAAGCCTTTCGTCTTCGAGCGAGTTTTTCTGACTTGTCTGATGAGGAACATATCGCGTTCCTGCCGTGGTCAGACATGGATAGAAACGCTTCGCTGACGCTACTCGTGGATAACAAACCAAACCACCGAGGTCGCTATAAACGAACCCTTTGGGGCGGCGCGTCGCAGGCAAGCATGTTCGAGTGGGAACTGTTTGATACAATCAATTTAGTGTACCTGCCCCCTCTTCGTGATGCTGAAGCCAGACTATCTGCAGGAAAATCATCCAGGCTAGCCCGACTTCTGAAGAATCTGCAACGCCAGGCTATCCGGGAAGCAAAGCAGAAGGGTGTGCCACTACCACTGGAAAAAGAGGTTCACGAGTTCAATAAGCAGCTGTCAAGCGATAAGGATGGAGCAATCGCTCAAGCAAATAAGCTGATCCGAACGCGCCTGCTCGAATCTCTTGGTTCAGTCTTTGGTCAGGATACGCATATTCAATTCAGCGAAGTCAGCTTCAGCCGGATCGTGGAAAGCCTGAGACTCTTGTTTTTTCCAAATATCGGAGGAGCATCTTCTCCAGCGGATTTCAGGGTGCTTGATGAAAACAGCTTGGGTTATAACAACTTGCTCTACCTCGCCACCGTTCTTGCAGAACTCACCGAAACTCCTGACGAAACGGATTACCTCCGGGTACTCTTAATTGAAGAACCTGAAGCCCACTTACATCCCCAACTCCAGATTCGTCTACTTAAGTATCTTGAGAACACCGCCAGAGAGAAAGATGTCCAAATAGTCGTCACGACTCATTCGCCCGTTCTCGCCTCATCTGTTTCCCTGGACACGGTAATCCAACTATGTGTCGTGAATGAGATGCCACGTGCTATTGCGCTACGTTCTTGCGGTCTCACCGATTATAGCAAGGCTTTTTTGGATCGGTGGCTCGACGCGACGAAGTCGACTTTGCTATTTGCTCGAGGCATTATCCTTGTTGAAGGTATTGCAGAGGCGATGTTGCTGCCTGAACTTGCGAAGATGGTATTGCGTGAACACAAGGAACTGCCGGAAACCCTGGAGGACGCAGGAGTGTCGGTCATTAACATGAATGGCATCTACTTCAAGCATTTCATGCAGTTGTTCGCTGACCTCGACAAGAATGGTTCTGAGAATATTCCTGTGCGTTGTGCTGGTATCACGGATAATGATCCTCCCAAAAAATCTACTCCAACTCCTTCGGCACCAGTTGACGGGAAGAATCACGCTCTTGCTATGATTGAAAATGTGAAATCCACAACTTGGTGTCGACTATATTCAAGTCCGTTAAAAACGCTGGAATATGATCTTGCTTTCGAGAATAACAACATTCAGACTATGGCAACAGTTCTTCATGACAACTGGCAGTCTAAAGGACGAATTAAGAACCACCTCCACGATCTTGCTAACACCGAGTGGAGCATAAAGTCTAATGATAATAAAAAGTATGCTGCATTTTCAATCCTACGAAGAATCGATAGTAGGGAAATCGGGAAGGGAATGTTTGCTCAGGCACTGGCCGCCCACCTGACGTTACCCGGCAAGGAGATTGCCGTTCCAGAGTACATACGCAAAGCAATCATCTGGGCCTGTGGAGGCAACCCGGATGAATCTTGAGGAAAAGATCGAGTATCTTGCCAGTTCCATTTGCGGCAAGCCTTCTGATAAAACACCATCGGACTGTCATTCCTCTCTGGGGCGAACCAACCCATTATGCAGTGAGTATGAGACTTGCAGAATCGCAGAGAAATCAGAAGAGCAACTGGACTATGTCCTGTCATCAATAGATAACTGCGTGTTTCTCAAAGCATGTCCTGGCAGTGGGAAAACTGAAGTGGTAGGACTGAAGGCCGCATTCGAAATGATGCGATGGGAGAAAACGCCGGGAGGCATTGCTGTCCTGACATTCACCAACAATGCGGCCAAAGTCATTGAGAAACGTGCAGGCCAATTCGCTGGCACGAGGAAGATCGGGTATCCACACTTCATTGGCACAATTGACAGTTGGCTACATGGCTATATCGCCCATCCCTTTGCCCACATGGTGACGGGATTTGATGGCAAAGATGGAGACCACTCAATTCGTGTAATAGATAGTACGTCCCAAGCAGATTTTTTGAACGCCTTCAAGACAAAATACGGGTTAGGACAGACTGGCAACCCAGCAGCGAATCAATACTACTTTGATACCGAAACAGGGAAATACATCTTTGCCTCTGGCACCCAAAGTGTAGACTTTGCGAGAAATTCACAGGCTCTTGGAGGTTGGCAAGTAATCGACTTAGAAAAAACAAAAGGGAGATTTGAAAAGGCGGGATTTGCCACTTATCAGGACATCGAGCGCATTTGCTTTGAGCTTCTATCAGATAACGCGGGGTTTGTACTGCTCCTCTCTCGCCGTTTCCCTTTTATTATTATAGACGAATGCCAAGACCTGTCTTGGCAACAAATACAAATATTAGATAAACTTCGATCTCAGGGGACAGTATTGCATTTTGTCGGCGATCTCAACCAAGCTATATACGAATTCAAGAAGGTCGTCCCAGAGAAGGTGAAGGAATACACGCAGGAAAAGAAATTCAACGTCTTGCCCCTTTCGAGCAATTATCGGAACTGTCAACCGATTGCTGACCTGTGTGCCGCTCTCGTTGGCAACGCAGGCGAGGTTACATCCATCCCGGCAAACAAACAGGAGTACCCATGCGTTTGCGTATCTTTTGAAAAAGACGAGATGATGAAATTGCCGGGCTGGTTTAGTGGCTATCTGGATCAATCCGGAATTGATAAACAACGGTCTGCCGTCGTAACCAGGAGTTGGGCAAACGTCTCCAGGATGAGACCAGCAGATAGCGGACAAATCAGGAATTATCAAGAACGATTGGCAATGGCCGTTCACCTTTGGAAAACCGGATGTCGGCAAGCGACCGAGGATGCGCTCAAATTCTTTGGACGTTTTGTAACCGAGAAGTTCTTTCCGAAGCAATCTACAAATGCCCGAGAGTACTACCGGCCTGAATCCGTGGATTCTGCCTTGACATGGCGCTTGTTTCTGGCCGCGACCTTGGGCAAATGTCGCCAAGATGAGCGACTCTGTGACTTAGGGCAAACTTGGACAAATTGGACTCAAGCCACAAGGGATGGGTTACATGAACATCTCAACACGAGCGTCAATACTTTCGGCGCACCCCTGTCAGACTGCGTTTTACCTCCTTTGGTTGCGAGAAACAAAAAGGGTGAGTCTTTCCCCGTATTTTCCACGCCAAGGGGGAAAAGCAACAGCCAAGTTTTGAAGGCTTTGCCATCAAATTCCTCTACTCAGACACCTTTGAGGATAACGACAATTCACAATGTCAAAGGAGAAACACTGGAGGCGCTGATGCTGGTATCATCCCTTGACACACGTGGAACAAACGATGGTTATTGGATCCAATGGCTTGATGATATTGCTTCTGAAGCAGCTCGGCTCGCCTATGTCGCCAGTTCCCGTTCCCGGCAGTTAATAGTCTGGGCTATTCCTAATCCTTCCAAGACGGAAACAGATCGACTTGCAAAAATAGGATTTCAAGTGCTGGCTACGTCTGAAGGTGCTAAATAGGAGCACACATGGCACAGACGTTATAGGAGGATTTTGGGGATGTCCTTCAGTAGTAGGTAAATAACTCGTTTAACATACAGGAATTACAGATGAAAACAGATTGTTTCAGGGGCATGGCGTAAGGGATGGTGAAGTCGCCATCGTGGAGGACACATGACTATCAAAAATGCAAAACAATGTTTGCGAGAAGAAGTGATTCCGGCGTTGCGTGAACGCAGTCCGTATTTCGACGTTGCCAGCGTCAGGCATCTGCTCACGGAAAAGGATGTTCATGTCAAACGAAATACATTGAACCGCTATATGTTGGAACTGACCGACGGTGGTTTTGTCTTCAGTGTGGGTAGAGGCTGGTATTCGTTTCTCAAAACGCCCTTTCACCTGGATACAGAGCCGCTGGGCGAACTGACAATGGAAATCGATCACAAGTTTCCCCTGTTGGACTTCACCTGCTGGTCGACTCGGCAGATCAACCGATTTATGCATCACCTCTTGGCGAGGTTTGTTCAGTTTGTCTTCACGGAGCGTGATGCGATGGTTTCGGTTTTCGACTACCTCCATGATGCGGGTTATGACGTGTATCTCAACCCTACCAAACGCGAGGCCGACAAGAGTTTTAGCGTCGGCGAGAAGACCGTAGTGATCCGACCGACTGTTACGAAGTCGCCTGTTCAGGGGCATGTGGCTCCGATTGAGAAAATTTTGGTGGATTTATCTATCGAGCACAAGGCCCTTCAGTTGATGGACCAATCCGAATTTCAGGGGATGTGCCGGAATCTGGTGACGTCGGAACGCGTTGTAATGTCCGAGCTTATTAGCTATGCACGACGTCGCAGGGTGGCGCTGAAGGACCTTTTTGAGAATCCGCAATCAACTATCTCTACTTTCGCGCGAAAGTGGAGATAGTTGATTATTTGCGACATAACGAGTTGATAATCAGAATGATAGAGCACGATTGTTTCAGGAAATCATGGATTGACGGCAAACGACAAGAGCTGCGGGTCATGGACCCCGGCCTGCTGGAGAAGTGTATCCACGCTCTCCAATTGCTTGGGCGACTATCCGAGGAAGGAGGGTTCGAGTTTGTTTTCAAGGGTGGAACCAGCCTGATTCTCTTGCTGGCGAATCTTCGTCGTCTTTCCATTGATATCGACATTGTAAGTACTGCGGTTCCCGCCGAATATGAACCTGTTCTTGAAGGCATTGGCCGCACGCCCCCATTCATCAGATCTGAGGAAGACGACCGAGGCGCTGACCGTCTCCCGAAGCGCCGGCACTTCAAATTCTTCTACAATTCGGTCTACTCGCAGAGGGAAGATTATGTGCTTCTCGATATTCTCGAAGAAGAGAACCATTTCCCGGAAACGCAGGTGCTCCCTATTCGTACTTCCTTCATTGAGGTGGAACGGGATGTCGAGGTCCGAGTTCCCACCATTGACTGTTTGACCGGCGACAAGCTAACCGCATTTGCTCCCAATACCGTGGGTGTTCCGCTTAACCCGGGCTTCAGCATGCAGGTTGCCAAACAGGTTTTTGATATTGGTGAGTTGTTCAATGCTGTTGAAAATCTGGAAATGGTGAAGAAAACGCATGCTGCTATCTTCGCCGCCGAAAACGGTTACCGGGGCTCTCAATTCTCATTGGAGCAGGCTCTCGATGACACCATTAATACCGCAGCCTTGATCTGCCAGATAAAGCTGAGAGGCGGCATTGCCGATGACCGTGCGAAACTGATTCTGAATGGCATTACCCGAATCGAGAGCCATCTTGTCGGTGACCCGTACCGTATCGACGATGCGAGAGTCTCTGCAGCCAAAGCCGCATATCTCGCCGCTATCCTGAAACAAGACACGATTTCTCAGGCATTGGAGGATATTCGTTTCGATCAAGACCATGTCGAAGAATTACGCGACGTAAAAATCGAAAAATGGCCCGTTCTAAATCGGCTGAAAGCAATAAGTATCGAGGCATTTTACTATTGGAAAGCACTGGAAACTCTTAGATGAAAAAGACAAGCGACGGCCAGGATTATGACAACATTTGGAAAGTAAGCACCAAACCTTGACCCGGCGAGTGATCGAGGAATGGCATGAGCATGACTATGTCTATGTCATCAGCAATCGTAAGGGCCCGCACCCCCCGCAGCGGGATTCGCTGAAGATTCTGGCCCGCGTGTACGAGATAGTCTCCCTCGACGGAAAAAAGACCACCGGATTGGACCTGTCCGATCAGTAAAAAACAATAACAACGCGCATGACGAGGAAAGCTATGCCCCCCGCAAACCATGAACTGCAATTAGCCAACGATTTTGTTCGGTACACCGGCTGCAATATTTTTCTGACGGGTAAAGCGGGCACAGGCAAAACTACCTTTCTCCATAATCTGCATAAGAACACGGCAAAGCGTATGATTATCACCGCTCCAACCGGCGTCGCGGCCATCAACGCCGGCGGGGTAACACTCCATTCTTTTTTTCAGCTTCCCTTTGGTCCATTTGTGCCGGGCAGCAAGACATATGAGCACAATAAACAACGCCAGTTCAGGTTCAGTAGAGAAAAAAAGCGGATCATACAAAGCCTTGATTTGCTGGTGATTGACGAAATAAGCATGGTGCGGGCAGATTTATTAGACGCGGTGGATGCTGCTCTGCGCCGCTATCGCCGGAATAATCAGCCCTTTGGCGGGGTGCAGCTGCTTGTGATCGGCGATCTGCACCAGCTCTCTCCCGTGGCAAAACAGGACGAGTGGCGTCTTTTGGAGCAACATTATGAGTCGCCTTATTTTTTCAGCAGCAAAGCGCTTGCTCTTACCGAACTGCTTACCATTGAGCTGAAGCATATTTATCGCCAGTCAGACGCCGGTTTTATCAGACTCCTGAATCGGGTGCGTAACAACCGGCTCGATGAATCATCCATGGAGGCTCTTAACCGGCGTTACATTCGGAATTTTACGCCGGGCGAAGATCAGGGCTATATTACCCTGACTACCCACAACCGCAGCGCCGAATCCATCAATCAGACCAGACTTCAGGCCCTGTCCAAAAAAGAATACCGTTTCAAAGCTGAAATTTCCGGAGATTTCCCTGAACATATCTACCCGACACTGGCTACTCTTCTGCTTAAAGAGGGGGCGCAGGTTATGTTTGTTCGCAATGATCCATCTCCTGAAAAGCTCTATTACAATGGCAAAATCGGCAAAATAACCAAACTCTCAAACAAAAGCATCCGTGTTGTCTGCCCCGGCGATCACAATGAAATCGCGGTTGAACCGGTTGTTTGGGAAAATATCAAATACACGCTGAATGAGGAAACGAAGGAAATTGAAGAGGATATAATCGGCAGTTTTATGCAATACCCGCTGAAGCTTGCCTGGGCCATCACCATCCACAAAAGTCAGGGGCTGACCTTTGAAAAGGCCATTATCGATGCCAAGGCAGCTTTTGCCCATGGTCAGATTTACGTGGCCTTGAGCCGTTGTAAAACCATAGAGGGGATGGTGCTGAGCTCTCCCATCTCATCCGGGGGAATGGAAATAGACAAGGCGATAATGTGCTTTGACGAAAATATTCACCAGAACCCGCCCTCCGAAAGCCGGCTTCTGACAGCCAAAATCAGCTACCAGCAGCGGCTGTTGCTTGACTGCTTCGATTTTTCACTATTGAACAACCATCTCAATTATCTTGCCCAGCTTCTGCTGGGTAACGCCAGAGTAGTTCAGGTTTCAGGCGTTGAAGATATCCGCCAACTGGGGGAGAGGGCGGCAAAGGATATCTTTCTTGTCAGTGAAAATTTCAAGCGTCAATTACAGACGATCTTTCTTGATGACAGCCTGCCCGAGTCAGATGAAATTATCCTGGGACGGATCAGCAAGGCGTCTACATGGTTTCAGGAAAAGCTTGCCGGGATTTTTGGAGAGTCGGTGAGAAAATTGCGCGTAGAAACGGACAATGCCGAACTTCGCAAAAAAATTGGAAATACCCTGACCAATCTTAAAATAGAAATTGCGGTAAAGATGGCTGGGGTACAATGCTGTGAAAAAGGATTTTCATCGGCAAATTACCTGCGTGCTGTTTCAGCCGCTGAAATGGACTTTACCCCTGAAAAAGAAAAAAGGCCCCGTGTTCCGTCCTATACCGAATCGGACGTTTCCCACCCGGAGTTGTTCCAGACCTTGAAAGACTGGCGTTCCCGCAAGGCCAAAGAGGAAAAGATCGCCAATTTTCAAGTCTTACATCAGCAGGTATTGCTCCAGATTGTGGTATGTCTGCCAGACAATACTGCCGATCTGAAGAAAATAAATGGGGTCGGCAAAAAAACAGTTGAGAAATATGGGAAAGAACTTGTAAAGCTGGTTTCGGCCTATCGCAAAAAACAGGGGATAGACAAGGTCGTACTGCCGGAGCCTGAAAAACTTCCTGAAGAAGGTGCCACGGCGAAAGATGTGGCTTCACCCTTCGGCACAAAAGATATAAGTCTTGGTATGTTCAATAAGGGATTAACTGTCGCCCGGATTGCGCAGGAGAGAGGCCTGGTACAATCTACCATTGAAGGGCATTTGACTTTTTTTGTGGGAAAAGGCGAATTGGATATCGACAAGCTGCTTTCACCTGAAAAACAACAGGCCATTGAAAAGGAACTTGCTGTAGATCACAACAATTCCCTCAGCGAAGTAAAAAATGCCCTGGGAAATGACTACTCCTACGGAGAAATCAAAATGATGCTGGCCTGTCAGAAACAGAAACAGAAACAGAAACAGAAACATAAAGGTTAAAAGGGTTATGCTGTTGACTCGTAACTGCTCGGGTAGATAGGCTGTAGGCTGAAGACTGTCAGAAAAAAATGGGGAGACGGTGTATTTTGAAATCCCGATTTGAATCGGGACTTCAGACGGACTACGTGAGTAGTCACGAAATATTTGCAGAGGTGAAAACATGAACGAAAGACTTTATCTGCTGAAAATCAGGTTGCTCGACATCGAACCTGAGATATGGCGCCGTTTTGTGGTACCGGGCAACATTACACTGGATCGTCTGCACGATGTTATCCAGATTGTGATGGGGTGGAAAGATTACCACCTGCATGAAATTACTATCGGTAAAAAACGCTATACGGAATGGCCGGAATATAAAGACGATGGTGCTGAAGACGGC
>JAFDAI010000097.1 GCA_019313905.1 Deltaproteobacteria bacterium
GGAAACAACAATTGAAACAGGTATTTCTGCAAAAAAATCTTTAGGAATTTCCGGTTGTGGCTGAAATTCAACAAACTCTAAACCAACGGCTTGCCCGGCCTGGGAAATACCTGACAGCAACGATGGTATTTCCTGTTTGTCAGGAAGGGCTTTCATTACTATTTTGTATTCCTTCTCCGCTTTTTTTATATCATTTCTAAATCTTTCAAGTTGCATAGCGTTTCTTTTAGCCGTAACAAGCTGCTGTGAGCGATTTTCATAATCTGTGGTTAATTCACCGATTTTTTGAGATTTTGGAAGATAAAATAAATATACAAAGGCTCCTGTCAGTAGCAGGAATACCGCTGAACAAATAAGAATCCTTTGCACGTTGGATATCTTTTCAATCTTTTCAAAAACAGGTCCTAAAGATTTTAAAGATAAATTAATTTTTTTCATGAATTATTTTGCCTTACTTGCCGTCTCTTTTTGCAAAGACGCCTTTTCGCCTGCGATTTCGACACTTTTAAGATTAATACTTTTTTTGAACTTTTGTTGTTTTGTAATTTTTAAGTTTACATTTTTAAAAAGCTTTGATTTTTCAAGAGAGGTCATAAAATCGGCTACTGTCTTATTGTCTAATGCAATCCCCTTTATATTAACCCAACCTTCTTTAGCTCCCAGGCTGGTGAGCCACATCCGTTTTTCTATTACCATGTTTGTCATAGCATCCAGCAGACGAACGCTCTCTTCACGGCTTACGTCAAGATTTTTTATCACACCTGTTTTCTTTTTCAGTATAGCAAGTTTCTTTTTTATTAATGTAATTTCTTTATTAATCTCGTTATATTTATTTATCTCTTTTGTTCTGATTGCTATTTTATTTCCCATAACCTTTATTTTACTATTCAAAATCATATTATAATAAAACATGACGGAGAAAAAAAAAAAAAAAGAGAGAAAAAAAATGGAGATCTGTTGGCGAATATTCTCTTTTTTACGCGCAGCGCGAAAAGGCAGCAGATTGATTCGTATCATTTGTCATCAACCTTTCTGATAGCCAGGCCCATACAGATAGCAGCCTGGGGCGCTATTTTTTCAAGATAAGAAGTATCAAAGCTTTTGCTGTTTACTTCAAAATTTTTAAAAGGATTAATTGTTTCAATTTCAGATAAAATTTCCAAGGCCAAAACCTGGCGGAATTCCGCAATATTGGCTCCACCTCCGCTGAGAACTATTTTTGTTATCTGATCATCAGGATAAGCAGAATAAAAGAAGTCAAGCGCCCGTTTTATTTCAGTGCACCAGTCAGCGACTACCGATGAAACAATTTCTCTTAAATCTTCAGCAGAAATTTTGTCTGTCTGGTTGCTGTGTTTAATCTGCTCGGCCTCTTCAAAAGAACAATCAACAAGGGAAACTATTTTCTGATCTATCATATTGCATCCAAGCGAAACATCACGCATGAATACAGAAGAATTTGATTTCAAGATGTTTAATGATATCTTGCAGGCTCCAATATCTATTAAAGCAATATTTTCATCAGTTGCGTCATAATTTATTTCAAAGATATTTTGCAGAGCAAAAGCGTCAATATCTACGACGCAGGGATTAAGCCCGGCCATTCGAACAAGATTGACATAGTCGTTAATCATATCCTTTTTAGCTGCAACAAGAAGCACATCCATCTGGTTTGGATTGTTTTTATTTTCACCAAGTATCTGATAATCAATATTGACGTCACTTATGTCAAACGGGATATACTGTTCCGCCTCAACATTAATTATTTCCTGGAGTTGATCATCTGTCATGGTCTGCACAGCAATCTTCTTTACAATAACAGAATATCCGCCGATTGATATTGCAACATTCTTCATCCCGATGTTGTTTTCTTTAAAGAGCTGACGGAGTGAATCCGCGACAGTCTCAGCATCCTTTATTACAGAGTCTTCGATTGCCCCTGATGTAATATCCAGCATGCCGAAACTCTTCAAGCTGCGACCTTGTTTCGTTTCTATGATTTCAGCGGCCTTTAAAGTTCTTGAGCCAATATCAAGGCCCACAAGATGTGATGATTTCCCAAATAGCATAATATTCTCTTAATTGCTGCCTGTTTGAGCGATTAGCTGTTAGCTATTAGCAGTTAGCCTTTGAATTTTTAAGCTTTTTCTTTCATTAAACATTATCACCCAACAGGTGAAAAACAAGACTTGTCATAATTTTCTAATATCATTTATCTAACAGCTAACAGCTAACAGCTAATTGCTTATTTTAGGCGCTAAATATCTTGTTTTTATCAGAAAGACTATAGCCCAGCGCTAAAATAATTTTTCTTTTGGTTTCCATGCGGCACTTCATACCTTTTTCTATGCGAGCAATTGTAATTGGCGAAACCTTTGCTTCTCTTGCTAATTCAGCTTTGCTCATAAGAAGATATTCTCTTATTTTTTTTAGTGAATTTTTACTCATTTTAAAAACCTTGTGCCTTGTGTAAGTTATATGTAGCAGTGAACGGCTACGAACTTTCGTAACCGTAAACCGTGAACAGCTACACAAAAGCCTTATTTTTCAAACAAGTCAAGATAATTATGTATAATTATATATATTAAGCCTAATTACCTTATATTGTGTTATTTTTAATAAAATTACAATATATTGTATGATACAAAAAGCGCAAAGATTAACAAAAGCTATTATTTGATACTTATTATCCTTTAGGTGCCTTTTTATGGGGGAGATTAAGGATTAAAGGATTAAGGATTAAAGGATTAAGGATTAAGGGATTGGTGTAGTTTAAATGGGAATAAGCTTTACCTTGACTTTAATTGATGGTTTCCATATATGATTACTTGGGTTGAGCGGTTCAACGTTCACGGTTCCCGGCTGAAGAGCCATAGAAAGCTTTGCTTTACCTTTGACTGTCGGCTGTTAGTCATTGGCTAAAGGTGGCCGAAGGCCCTAATAGAGGCGCATGTTGTGATGAACCCTTGACCCCTTGAACCCTTGAACCGATGAACCCTTGAACCCATGATAAGACTACTGGAACGTGCGGGGAGACCCCTGATATTTGTTGTTGAAGAGTCAGGCAGGATGATACTGCTTTTAGTCTCCGCTTTAGCCTGGATGTTTCGTCCCCCGTATAGATTTCGGGTGATCTTCAAGCAGATGGAGTTTGTTGGGGTAAACTCCATAATCGTTGTTTTAATTACAGGCGCTTTTACGGGTATGGTATTTGCCCTACAGTCATATTATGGTTTCAGAATGTTCAAAGGTGAAAGCCTGGTTGGCGCTACAGTGGCATTGGGTGTCACGCGCGAGCTGGGGCCTGTCTTCACGGCTTTAATGGTTACAGGCCGCGTGGGTTCTGCGATGGCAGCCGAACTCGGAACAATGAAAGTAACGGAGCAGATTGATGCATTACACACCATGTCCGTGAATCCTGTCCACTACCTGGTAATGCCCCGCATAATTGCGGCAATATTTATGCTT
>JAFDAI010000098.1 GCA_019313905.1 Deltaproteobacteria bacterium
CTAGCTCGCACTCCTTCTATAGGCTTCACAAGACGAATAGCTCGCACAGATTGAATAGGCTTCACTTTTGATGTAGCTCGCCCCCCATCTTCTGGCTCGCCTACCTTTTCTTGGTAGCGGGGATGGGAATTGAACCCACGTAGGTCAGCTTATGGAACTGGCCAGGCAACCAACAGCCTCCCCGCCACTCTGCTAGTAAACTGCTATCACAGTACCATTGTACCTATGTATTTGAGCTTAGTCAAGCTTGTGCTATAATATAATATATAGGTAAATTAATATGTCAATCGTAAGGCTTGAAAAAAAGGATCTTCCCCTTATTATTGAGAACATTGAAAAAAATGGTGGCGATGCCAGTCAGCTCCGTGCTATAATCGAGGGTGCCACAGTGAAATATCACTTGGGCACTACAGTAAATGAGATAGTGGATGATGACTATGTGGAGATGATGCTTCAGAAATCCCCGGTCGAGGAAGGTATTGACCTAGAGTGCATGGTCTGCCACTCCCAGACAACCACTCTCATCAGCGGGGTCTGCAAAGAGTGCTTCAGGACTTGGGCATTGTCAACGAAGAAGAGTTAAAAATGGAAGTCAATATACAGTCCGTGCAGGGTGTCTGCAGCGAGTTCATTGATGATAAGGGAAAGAAACAGACTGTCTCTATAATCGTCTCTCCCTTGAAGGTAACAGCAAAAGAGGAACAGAGCAAAATTGTTGTTCAGACTGGTTGTAATCTATGGAAGTCCTGTCAGAATGAGGGGTGTTACTATTCCATGGCAGCCAGGATAAAACCAAAATCATAAGAGTGTGTTTTGAAAACAAGAAAGCCTCGATGGGAAAGGTGTATCGAGGCTTTTAATGTTTCTTACTAAGTGGAGGCTAAAAACTAAACTCTAGTACCAGCGCAAGCACGCACTGCGGATGTGAAGGCAGCTTGGATGCGAACATCCTTCTGTCCACCCATTCCAGGAGCAGGGGTTGGATATCTCTGCCCCTTGAGTCGGGCACCGATGCAGGCATTGAATGCACTTGGCCGATGGGCAGGGATTCCTACCATTCTCCGGAGAGTGCGGACCGGTAGCCCTGCTACCTGAGCCATCTTAATTTTGGCCACTGAAACACCTCCAAATAGACTTCTTCATCATCTATTAATCATCTTCAGGCTCATATGCTTGAGCAGCGCAATCGAACTCCTCAAGCCTTTCCCTCAATGATTCCTCCACTCTGCTTTTTATTTTATCAAACTCCTCGCATAATTGCAAGGGGAGCACCTCGGCAGCATGAGCAATTTCATCCAATTCTTTCACAAAATTACTGTGGCCCTTTTCGTTGAGTTCATCGCGGTACCACTGCAGGACCGGGGGCAAGAGGCATTCTCTGCAGATACCTTTAGGGTCCTCCTCTTGGATCCACGTTGCCATGGGTTTTAGTTTCACAGGACATTTCCCATCTTCACTCATCTATTTCCTCGCTAATGGTTTCTTAAGGCTTAAATGAAAACCGACTCTAAATAGCAGCCAGCGGTGGTTAGTTTCCTGAGAGCAAGGAACCACCTCACCTGGTTTTATCCGGTGACTTTAATCGTCCCATCTTGAGTCGTAATAAACCCGTCTTTGTTTACTCTCGCACGGGTTCGAGTAATTCTTAAGTCTTAAATCATCAGTCTTGAGATAACAAAGAATGTCCTTGTCAGGGCACTCTCTAGCAATATGCCGCCAAAGGCATTGCTCTGTCCGAATTATGTATTCGGCAATGCGTAAATCTACTTCTAACCCTCGTAGTGGGACTCCCATATCTCTATTTCTTTACACTATCAAAGTCGGCTATTCACTTGTTAATGTGCTTGTCTCCCACCTTAAAAGAACCGTAGGTATTTCCGTGCTTATTCTTGCGCCCCTTCCAACCCCATCTTGAGTTGGGAATTTTCTCCCCCTTACAGTATGGGCAGCCGCACTTGGTGTTGAACATGATGACCTCCCTACTTAGCCATCATGTTTACATCTCCTTTCTCATGTGGGGTTAAGGGGCATATACCCACCAGCCTACTACGAGCGGTTCGATTGGTTACGAACTTCGACCCCTCGGCGCACTTATTAAATTGTCACCAAGTCGGTAGTGGCATTGATGACTTCGAGCCTCTGCTCGATTTCATCGTCGAGCCCCTGCCAGTATTGCAGCCTCTCAAACTTTTCCTTTTCATCATAGAGTCGCACTACATGCACAGGTTTTTCCCCAGCTTGGGTAGAAATCCGTTGCTGGTATCCCTTAATCCTTTCATCAGCAAACCGGTCATTCAGGGCGTGAAAGGTCTGTTGCATCCTCTTGGAAAGACCCCGGCGCAGGATGAGCAGATCGGCAAGGGTGAAGGCATTCTTGCCAATGGTGACTTTGGTGGTTAAATTGGTCATATCCACTCGCTTTTTCAGGTGTAGGTATTCATCAAGCAGATCTTCATTGGATTGGATGAGCTGTTTCACCTCAGCCATCTGGGTTTTCTCATCGCCGAAATAGGGCTTCTCATTAGATGGAATAGAGGCATATTGCTGGATACGCTCGGCATTCCGCTGCATATGCTTTTCTAAAACTTTTAATTTCTTCATGCCCTCGATTAATTTCAAGGATTCATTCATTAATTAATCTTGACCTCCTGAGTCTTTATTCTTTAATAAGAAAAGCATAGGAAGTTTATTACTTTTTAAGGAGTGGTGTCAAGCCCTTCCTCCACTTATTTCCTCCATCTCATCTTTGATAGTGCTGCTTCTCTTGCCCAGGGCACGAAGCAGGTCTCACATACCCCACTGAGTAGTTTGCCTTCCGCTCCACACACGGCGCACTTGCCTTCGGTCACCGGTGACTTCTCGCGCATCTCTGTAATGAGTTGCTCCAGCTCACCAAGCTCTCCAGGAATGGCGCCATCTTGATAAAGTCTCTTAGCCATCTTTTGCCACCTCAGTAGCTACAATTCGGAGTATGATGTCATTTGGCGTAGTGTTATGCTCAAGGAGTTCATCCAGGGAGTTTAACACGAGTTCACTAGGTTTAGAGGCACCCATAGCCTCTGCCAGCATTTGAGCTGCTTGCTCCCTATTCCCCTTCTGATGAAGTTTCACTGCCTCCAGGTAAGTTTTCATCGGTTTCGGCGAAGGCACGTTCACTCTCCTCTGGCTCAGCCACTACCTCTGGCTTAAGGATTACCTCCCTCTGTTCAAGGAACTTGGGCAGGCTTTCCTCGAGTTCAAGCTCACCCAGTTCAAATTCAGTTGCATCGTAGCCTTGGGACTTTAAATGATCTATCCACTCTTGGCAAAGCTCATCATCACACTGACATGTTTCGCAGTACTTCTTGGCCTCGTCCTCGATGCAGCTGGACACTTGGCCGCCCTCATAGATAGTGACCAATATTTTTCGGTTATCCTTAGTTAATTCCACGGCCTTTTTTGCCTTGGTTATGTCCACTTT
>JAFDAI010000099.1 GCA_019313905.1 Deltaproteobacteria bacterium
TGTGTTCGGCAAGGAATTTCTGGCGACGGTCGCCAGTTTTAAACTCGGATATAAGGACCTAAGAAAGCTTCAACAATCTGTTTCAGACGGTGACATGGTTATCGAAGGGGAGGTTGTTGTTATCGGAGAGGAAAAGATCCCTCTTTCTCCGGATTATAAAGATGATCTTGAGGCTGCGTTTGAAACTTTAGTCGAAGAAAGAGACCAGAAGATCGAAGAATCAAAAACAACCATCAAGGTAAAAGACCGGATGCTTGCCGAAAAGGAACGGGTGATCCAGAAACAGGAAAAAGAGCTGTCACGATTCACAAAAGAAATCGAAGCAAGGGACTACAAGCCTGGTGAAAAAGAATTCATCAAGCAGATGGAAAACAAACAGATGACAATCACAGGAATGTTCCTGGAGCTTGACCCGGAGCGCCTGCCCGAAGACGCCACTCCGATTATGATAGCAAAATACATCGAAGTCTTGAGCTATTTCAAGCGGGCAGCTCACGCGTATCTCGACACAGCTCTCGAAGGCCATGCTCAGCCTGATGATATCGAATGGGAACAGCCCGGCCTTACCGATGAAGACAGGAAAATTCCATCCGGCGCAGAGATAGAAAGACAGACAATGAAACTTGTTGGAGATTAACTCATGTGGAAACATGTCTTTGTAGAGCAATTAATTGCCGCGAGAAACGGCGGAAAGCAAAAAGTGATCGACAAATACAGGGCGATGACAGGAAAAACAGCACAAAGCTTATACAGGATTGCCGCGAAAAACGGCTTTAACGCCGGCAGAAAAAAACGCCTGGACAAGGGCGCGTGCGAGCTGAATGACATGCAGATTTCCTTTATAGCTGCACAGATACAAGTTACATCCAGGGAGCTCAAGGGGCCTATCATGCCTGTCGAAAAAGCTCTGATAATTGCGGAGGATAACGGCATTGTTGAGCCGGGCGCTGTGTCCGTGTCTCGTATGCAGAGCATACTTGCCGAGCGTCAGATAAACAAAGCAGCTATGAAAACGCCGCGGCCGCATATTAAAATGCGCTCCCTTCATCCAAACCATGTGCACATATACGACATGTCTGTCTGTATCCAGTATTATCTGAAAGGCAAAAAGGGCCTCAGGATGATGCGCGAAGATATGTTTTACAAAAACAAATTTGAAAACTTCGCAAAGGTGAAAAGGAAATTAATACGCTATGTCTTGGTAGATCATTTTTCGCATTTTATTTATGTAAAATATTACTACACAGGCGGCGAAACACAGGAAAACCTGTATGACTTTCTGCTGTCAGCCTGGTCTGGCGACAAACACCCTAAAATACCATTTCGCGGGGTTCCGTTTTACGCTCTGTTCGACAAGGGCGCCGCAAATGTCTCAAAAGCAATAACCACATTTTTAAACCGGTTAGATATAAAAACGCCGGACTCCCTTCCTCACAATCCACGCCGCCAGGGCAGCGCCGAAGTTGCCCAAAATCTTGTAGAATGCTGGTTTGAATCCGGTCTTAGAATGCAGCCCGCTCACAGCGTGGAAGATTTGAACGCCTGGGCAATTGACTGGTGTGCCTGGTTTAACGGGACGCGCAAACACAGCCGCCACAAGATGCCGAGGACTGAATGCTGGTTAGGGATAAAAAAAGAGCAGCTCAGGGAGTTGCCGGAAAGACAAATCCTGCATTATCTGTATGAAAAGCCGGGCGAAAACCGCCTTGTGCGCGGAGATTACACGATCAGCTTTTGCTACAAAAACCACGATGTACGCGAATATAACGTGAAACATATCGAGGGCATACAGCCGAACCGCTCAAGGGTGCAAGTATTGCTGCGGCCACATAACTGGCCGGAAGTAGGAGTGGTTCACGATCAAATCGAATATCTGGTGAAACCAATAGGATACGCAGAGGGCGGATTCCGGGCGGATGCGGCGATTATCGGGGAAGAATTTAAGTCCATGCCGGAAACAAAAACACAAAAGGCAGCGAAAATATCCGACAACCTTGCATACGGAGAAGACCGGAAAAAAGACGCGGTTCCGTTCGAGGGCATGCAAGTGTACGGAAACCAGGCAGATAAAGTGACCCTGGAATATATGCCAAAAACCGGCGTTGAAATCAGCACAAGTCAAAGCGGTTTTGAAGACAGGGAAATCTCGGTCATGGAACTCCTGCAAAAACTGCTTGCATCAGGGATCGGAATCACGCCGGAACTAAACAAGGCGATTAAAGACACATATGGCAAAACGATCCTGCTGGCCGAGTCAAAAAGATTATTAGATATAGGAGCCGGCACAGGAAAACTTATACCCGCAAACCTTGGAGGCAATAGCGATGCTGCTCTTAAAACAGTTGCTTCTTGATTGCGGTGTCAGTCAACAGGAGTTCGCAGGCATGGCCGGATGTTGCAGGCCGCATATAGGCCGCGCCCTTCAGGGTCGAATTCCGGTCAAGGAGAAAAAATTCAAGGCAAATATAGAGACCGCCATCACCGGTTCAAAGATATTAACCGCATGGCTGCGCAAACGCGGCTGTAAAGTGTCGGATATATGGACGGCGGCTGATGACGATTTTTCGCGAAACAGACCACGCGGGTTTGGAAAGAAAATGTCCGGCGCCCTGACCCGATATTACAAACACCCGGCCATACGGCCCGGAGATCCGCTGAAAACAGAAACACACAAGGAGGCTGAGATGATAACACCAAAAGCATTGCGTTACTTCAAGCTGTTCAGAAGCCCTTTTATCAACGATATAACAGACGTTAAAGATATATTTTTATCAGAAGATCATATTTTTCTGAAAGAAATGATGTTGGACACGGCGCGTCATGCAGGATTTACAGCGGTTTTCGGCGAAGTAGGTTCCGGCAAGTCGATCATGCGAAAAGCAGTTGTCCAGGAACTTGTGAATGACGGCATCAAGGTTATTTATCCTATTATTATCGACAAAACACGCATAACACCGGCGTCGCTGATTGACGCTATTATTATGGACGTATCGGATGAAAAACCAAAGCGGAGCCTGGAACCCAAAACGAGACAAGCTTTAAAGCTGCTAAGAAACCGCGCCATATCAGGCATGAAACAAGCATTGATCATTGAAGAGGCGCATTTGTTAAACGTCAAAGCAATGAAGGCCTTAAAACAAATATACGAACTCGAAGACGGGTTTTCAAGGCTGATCGGCATCATACTTATAGGCCAGACCGAGTTGAAGTTCCTTCTCGATGAAACCCGCCATCCTGAAATGCGCGAGGTTACACGCAGAGTTACCTGCGCGGAGATAGGCGGTCTTGGCAAAGATTTGCCACGGTATCTCATGCATAAATTCGTCAGGATGAACAAAAAACCGGAAGATGTTTTCGCTGCTGATGCATACTCCGCAATGGAGCGCAGGCTGTCGGACAAAGTCGGCAGGCGCTCTGTGAGCAAGGCGCACCCGCTT
>JAFDAI010000055.1 GCA_019313905.1 Deltaproteobacteria bacterium
AGTTTGAGTCTCCCATGGACATGTTCAAAAAGACTCTCGATCATGAGAAGTTTATTACAAAATCCATCAATGAACTGGTAGACCTTGCCACTGAAGAAAAGGATCACGCGACAGGAATATTCCTTCAATGGTTCGTAACCGAGCAGATTGAGGAAGAGGGAAACGATAACGATATTATAAACCAGCTGAAACTTATCGGCGACAACGGAAACGGCCTTATCATGCTCGACAGGGAACTGGGCGGTCGTGTTTTCACACCCGAGACAACCCCCTGAGGGTCAGGGATAAGAGACTCTTTAATAAAAAGGAGGCATAAAAACGATGACAGAAAGACTCCAGATTTATAAGTGTGAGGTTTGCGGAAATATTGTAGAGATGCTGCATGAGGGCAAAGGTGATCTCGTATGCTGCAACAAGACAATGAAACTTTTCAAAGAGAATACCGCTGACGCGGCCAGGGAAAAACATGTTCCCGTAAAAGAGGTTGAGGCGGGAGTCATAAAAGTAAAGGTCGGCGATGTTCCCCATCCGATGGAGGAAAAGCATTACATCGAGTGGATAGAGATCATTTCAGATGGAAAAGCGTACAGGCAGTTTCTGAAACCGGGAGATGCGCCGGAAGCCGAGTTTCATGTTGAAGGCAGCCAAATTACGGTCCGTGAATACTGCAACCTGCACGGTCTGTGGAAAATCTGATTAAAGGAGGACTTTGCCCATGGATTTAGCTGAATATTTTGAGAAAACAAAGGGATTCGGTGTTTTTGCAACGGCGGATTCTGAAGGCAATGTAAACGTAGCAGCCCTATCGAGACCGACAGTGATGGATGACGGAACGGCCGCATTTCTCATGGCAGGTCATTTGACCTATAACAATCTGCAGTCCAACCCTCACGCGGCATATTATTTTGTGGAGAAGGGTGGTGGTTTCGGGGGAAAAAGACTTCTTCTAACAAAAGTTAAAGAGGAAGAAAACTTTGATTTAATTGAAAAATTGAGAAAGAAAAGATATCCCATTTTTGCGATAAAGTACGATAATGAATCGAAATATGTTGTTTTCTTCCGCGTCGACAAAGTTCTACCGCTTGTTGCGGATGGTGTACTGAAACCGGGTGCAACGGTTGAAAGGTAGCCGAACCCCGTTATTTGATTGTCTGTAATAATGGAGGGGGATGATATGAATGAAGATTTGAAAAGAGCGATGGAGATGCTTTCCACCGCCCTCGAAATGGAGGAAAGGGGAAAGGCTTTTTACCAGCGTGCCGTTTCGACCTGTAAAAACGACATGGGGAAAGAGATATTTCAGGCACTGATGGAAGATGAAAATCTTCACATGGTTCGTATCAGATCTATATATGAAACCCTGAGCGGTAAACAGGCCTGGTCAGAAAATTGGAAAGAATTAAAAGTAACACATGGTGATCTGGGCTCAATTTTCGAAAAGATGGCGAAGAAACGGGGGTCTGAGATAGACGTGGATACTAGTGATCTGGAGGCTCTTGATACAGGAATTGACTTCGAGGCAAGATCTGTTGAGTTTTATGAGAAACAACTCACAAAGGCCACCAATCCCCTGGAGCAAGAGTTCATCAGAAAAATGGTCGCCGAAGAAAGAGGGCATCACGCTGCTTTGACAGATATGAAGTTTTACCTTTCCGATCCGGCCGGCTGGTTTCGCGAAAAAGAACATAGTGGCCTCGACGGCGGTTGATCTCCTGATGACCCTTTAGCAATGTGAAACACATTGTAGCATACAGCTTCCCTCCCCTTGCCTGCCTGTGCATTGCACGCAGACAGGTGGGAGGGATTGAGAAAAGGGATAAAAGCGATGAAAAGGATTCTAATACTCTTCATAGCCATTTCCGCCTGTGCCGCGATATTCAACTCTCCTGTTTCGGCCGCTAAATCACCACCTGTCAAAGACGCCACCCTTCCTGAGATAAACCTCGCCATACCCTCAAAACACAGCGATAGAAGCTACCTCGGCCTTCCCGCTTCCGGTTTCTTCAAAATACACGAAATCAAGGCGAGGGTGGTGATCATTGAAATTTTTAGTATGTACTGTCCTCACTGCCAGAGTGATGCACCCAAGGTGAACGAACTATATCGTATGATAGAAGAGAATCCCGACTTGAAAGAAAAAGTTAAATTGATAGGCATAGGAGCGGGAAATTCTTCCTATGAAGTAGAGATATTCAGGAAGATATATGATATTCCTTTTCCCCTTTTCGCAGATGGGGATTTTTCCATCCACACTGTTATGGGAGAGGTCAGAACCCCGTACATTATAGGAGTCAAGATCAATGATGGTGGAACTCACCAGGTTTTCTACTCCAAACTTGGCGGCGTCAAGAAGGCCGATCAATTTCTGAAGATGATGCTTCGGCTGTCCGGATTAAAGGAGGGCGGTACAAAATAAGAAACAGCGGTTTTCTCTCTTCCTCATAGGTCAAAAACAACGCAAAGGCGAACATTAAAGCTAAAATAATACAAAAAAAGGGGGGTGTTCACATGAAAGCTGCATTTACCATGATACCATCAGAGTCGAGAAGGCTGATCGCAAAGGCTGTCGTAGAAATGGAAGAGATAAAGATCGCGAAGCAGAAGGCCTATATCATCCTCAACGGTGGGACAACAAATGGCTATATAGCTCAAGAGCTTCTTGGGATGAAAGACCTCGAACCTCAAAAATTTGCTGCAGGCACAAATTCACACAGGCTCCTCTGTGTGACCGATGCCGATAAGCGAACTCCCTTCCCAATTATACTCTATAAGGGGGAGAGGTCCTCAAAAACCCTTCCCGAAGCTTTACAGGACTTTCATATCGAGACGATGCTGATCAAAGGGGCAAATGCAATAGACCCTGAAGGAAATGCCGGTGTAATCACAGCGGGTTTCGACGGCGGAACGATTGGTGCGACTTACGGCACTGCAACATCTCAAGGGCTGAAATATATTTTTCCTGTGGGCCGAGAAAAGATGGTGCCTTCGGTTAAAGAGGCAGCAGCCTGGGCAGGAGCCAAAACCTTCGATTACACAATGGGAGCCGATTTCGGCATGTTCTGCATCCCAAACGGGATTATTATTACAGAGATTGAGGCACTTAAGATATTAGCTGACGTGGATACAAGACATATAGCATCCGGTGGAGTCGGTGAATCGGCTGGTGCGGTAGTCCTGGTGATTAAGGGGAAGAAGGCAAATGTCAGAAAGGCGATCTCTATCATTGAATCAATCAAGGGGGAGCCAACCTTGAAGGGATTCAAAGGCACGTGTGAGATATGTCCCTATGCTTGTAAATTTGCGGGAAAAAAAATGGAGGATCTCCCTGCATGGCTAGCTGAAGATTAGTGATAGAAATGAGAAAGAATCTTTTTTTAATAATATTTCCAGGATTGGTTGCTCTCCTTTTCCTCTATAGCCCCGCCTACGGTCTTTCGGATGTTTTTAAGGATAACGTCTACAATCCAGGGAAGCTCAAGTCTACGGACAGTGTTTTGAAGGTGCGGATAGGGGATCGTGCCCCCGACTTCACGCTTCCCGCGGTCTCCGTGGGAGAAATCTCCCTTGGCCGGTACCTCGGGAAAAAGAATGTTGTCATATCTTTCGTCCCTGCCGCATGGACACCCGTCTGTTCGGACCAGTGGCCAGGCTACAATATTGTAAAAGGTATATTTGATAAAAATGATGCCATACTTCTCGGAATTACAGTGGACAGTATCCCCACCCTGTTTTCGTGGACAAACCAGATGGGGAAATTATGGTTTCCCATTCTTTCCGACTTCTGGCCCCATGGTGGGGTAGCGGATGCGTATGGTGTATTACGCACTGATGGAACAGCGGAACGGGCAATTTTTATCATCGATAAGGCGGGAATCATTCGTTATATTGATGTGCACGATATCAACATAAGACCTCGTTTGGAGTCTATCGTCAGAGAGCTGGAAAAGCTCAAATAAACAGGTGAATACTGATATGTCACCACTGATTTTGGAAGAAAGACTTGAGCATCTCTACGGAAAGTACAACAAACGCGAGTTTGTACATCCAGACCCACTTGAGTTTCTCTATAATTACAATGAGATCCGTGACCGGGAGATTGTGGGACTTATCGCCTCTTCTCTCGCCTATGGCCGGGTTCTTCAGATAAACAAAAGTGTTTCAATTATCCTCGATCGGATGACTCCATCCCCCTTTGATTTTCTTGAAGTTGCCTCCATGGAATCGCTTTTGCACACATTCTACGACTTTAAGCACAGGTTCACCGCCGGAGATGAATTTGCGGCAATGCTGTTCGGCATGAAAAATGTTATTATGAAATACGGTTCTCTCTATGCGTGTTTTAAAACTGGGTTTATAAATAACGGCGAATCAATTCTACCGGCCATTACCGAATTTGTGGAAGAGCTAAGTAGCGGGTTTAATTGCGGTAGCAACAGTCTGCTGCCTTTACCCGCAAAGGGAAGTGCATGCAAAAGGCTCAATCTCTTTCTCCGTTGGATGGTGCGTCGTGACGATGTCGATCCCGGAGGATGGGATGATATATCTCCCTCAAGACTTGTTATCCCCCTCGACACGCATATGCACAGAATCTGCCTTGCACTCGGAATCACAAAACGCAAACAGGCGGATATGAAAACCGCACTGGAAATAACGTGTTCATTTCAAATGATAGCTCCACACGATCCGGTACGGTATGATTTTGCACTGACACGCCTGGGAATTAGAAAGGATACGGACATTACGTCTTTTTTGGACGAATCTGGCCGTAATACCGGAAAAATGGGGGCAGATTCGTCTCATCCATAGATTGATTATGACTAACAATTTTACAACGTATTTAAATAGCTTCTCTCGTTATATTGAAACTTCTCGCAATTTGTTGCGGGGATTTTTCTATTGTTAAGAAAAGTGTTTATTTTTTTATTCGTTCGCTAACCCCGCTGCAAACAGCGGGGAATGAGCTCACTGTTCAATTCAAAAACCGGCGTCGAAGTTTCAAACCCGATTTGATTCTTCAGCTTGTAACCTGCCATGTACTTTTCAATAAATCCTCGTGTTTAACAAGAAGATTCAGATAGTCAAGTTCAAGCTCAATCATCTGGGAATCCTTTTTATGGAGCCATCCCGACAACCAGGCAAAACGCGTGGCGATAACCAGCTCAAAAAGATATCGCCAGGTGATCGGGGCATAGATCTTCCCGCGAAAGAGCCTCTGCAGCAACCGCTCAAGGAACTCGCCCTGTAATCCCCCAGGGTGCTCCATTCCCAGGCACCCGATCAGGTTTGCCAGATCATATCCTTCGGGCTTGAACCCGAGAAATTCCCAGTCGATCACCGCGAGGATGTCTCTTTCCCCCCAGATGATATTGAGCGGATGTACATCCCCATGACAAAAAGAAACAGGCAGATCGTCATGTACCGGAAAAAATGTCCGGCGGACATAAGCAAGGGCCTTTTGGGCGGAGTCGAGAGTTTTCGGGTCTAGCCGCTCGAGACGCCGCACAAAATCCTCAATGAACTTCACAAGAGAAAAGACCGGTTCATTTTCAAACAACGTCAGGCGCGAAGCCTTCTGATAAAGGTTTATGAGAAAATCCGCGGCCGCCTCTCCCCGCCAGGTTTCATGCAAATATCCCGGACGGTTCAGCTCACACCCGGAAATATAGGGGGCACATTGCCAATTCTTTCCATCAAAATTGATAATCGAATCCTGATGGGTCGCACGCAAATACGGATGAGTCCCCGGAATACCCAGTGAGAAAAGTTCATCAAGAGCATCGATGATTCGTTGCTTGTGCGGGCGTGTGTGCCGGTGGATGGTTTCCAGAACGAACAATTCACGGCGATCATCCTCAACCACGTACCGGGATTCTGTCCGGTCGGGACTGCCGGCCAGGAGAAGATCTTTACGGATTTCCTTAATATTAAGGCCATATTGAGCCGCAACCCCTATGAGATCGGGGTCTGAACCGGTCTGTGTCATGATACCTCTTTCAGTTCAATACCTACGGGGCAATGATCCGAACCCATGACATCCTTCAGGATGAAGGCACTTTGAAGCCGAGGCAAAAGATCCCGACTGATAAAAAAATAATCAATCCGCCAGCCGACATTTCTTTCGCGCGCCCGTGTTTTGTAGTCCCACCAGCTATAATGTCCCGGGTCGGGATTTAAGTGACGGAAGGTATCGACATATCCTTTGCCCAGAAGCCTAGTGATCCATGCCCGCTCCTCGGGGAGAAATCCCGTGTTTTTACTGTTCTCTTTGGGACGGGACAAATCAATCTCTTCATGAGCGGTATTAACGTCCCCGCAGATGATAATACTCCGTCCTTTTTCCCGCATGGTTTCAACCGCCTCGAAAAACGCTTCATAAAAATCCATCTTAAAAGGAACCCTTTTGTTTTGGCTCCCGCCGTTGGGAAAATAGATGTTAAATAAAACAAAATCCCCGTAATCGGCAATAAAATTACGCCCCTCCAGATCAAATTCTCCGACCCCGAAACTCGTTTTGACCGAAACCGGCTTGATCTTGGTAAAAACAGATACCCCGCTATAACCCTTTTTTTCAGCCGCGGTCCAATAGGTCTCGTATCCATCCGGGTTAAGCAGATTGTCATTTAACTGATCGGGATGAGCTTTGGTTTCCTGGAGACACAGCACATCGGGAGATTCTTTCGAGACCCAATCCAGAAAACCCTTTTTTTCAATAGCCCGGATTCCGTTGACATTCCAACTGATTAATTTCATTATACTTCTCTCAATACAGGTTTCCCCTGTATTCAATAATCAAGTTCCCGCAGGCCAGCCGTGGTTCCGTATTTTTTGTCTCCCCGCAAAAACTCGATAGACACCTTTTCTTCAGCATGTTTACGAGGGATACACACAGTCTTTTAACACAATTGAAGGACAAACCCTATAAAGATGCTTCGAGGAGCCGCGTGTAATTCCAGAAGAACAGGTGTTCCTGAAATGTGTGGAACCCGAAGTCTCTGAGGATTCCCTTCCAGTCCCTCTTTATAAAATCAAAGGCATGGGGACATTCAATGGTCTTGAAAGGAACACGTATATACAGGGGCATATCCCGCAGTGAGAATTCGTTATAATCTAAAATAAAAAATTTACCCCCCGGCCTGAGATGATCAGCAACATTTTGAATGGTCTTTTCTCTTACCTCGTGAGGAAATCCATGTATAACAAACGAGATAAATGCCTTATCAAAAGTCCCCGTAAGCTCAAACGGCTGGTCAATCCGCTGCTTAAGGAAAGAAACATTTGTGAATTCTTTGAAGCGAGAACAAAATTGTTTTTCCATCTCATCGGAGATATCCATTCCCAATACCCCTCCTTTTTCAGAAAGGTATGATGTCATCAGGTAAGCATTTCTTCCTGTACCACATCCCAGGTCAAGAATTTTATCTCCCGGCTGTATGCGCATCAGGGAAACCGCTTTTTTTATAAAATGAGCATAGTAACCAAGGCTCGCGAAATTCATGATAGAATCGTAATGCGTTGCGGTAAATCTTGTTAACTCAACCTTTGAATCTTTATATAGTTCTCCCATAAGTCTCCTGCGTGAGCTATATGCTCGTGATATCGATTTTATGTTGCCTACAATTTCTTCGCAATCTCATATCCATCTCTGATCGCGTCCTGGGCGTTTCCTATCCGCTGAGCATCACCGATAACATAAACCGGTATTTTTCCTTTTAATTCTTCTTCAAGGGGATTATAGCTTTTCATTCCGGTAGAAACAACTACGATATCAATGTTATTAAACTGTATGTCCTCTCCATTCCTCTCAGCGTAAACAGTTTTCCCATCTATCTTTTTAATATATGTATGATCACTGAAAATGGTGTCTTTTTCCTTCATCATTTTAAGAGAAAGACTTTTGGCAATCATTTCCATATCTTCACCGAAATCGGTTGTCCTTTTCACAATTGTGATTTTATTGTTCCCCGGTATCAATCCCGTAGCAATATCCACACCGATAAGACCACCTCCAATAATCAAAACGTTTTTATTCTCCGGCAAATTTTCCTCCAATAAGATATCTGCCCAATAAAATGCGTTCAATCCCGGGATGTCTAATTCGGAGGGCTTAGAACCTGTTGCCAGTATAATACCATCATATTTTGTTGTAAGATCTGATTTTTTTACTTCCTTGAAGATCGAATTGATCCCGCTTTCATTTAATCTTTCTTTCATGTACGGAATCAGCTTTGCCATTGACTTCTTATTGGGTGTCAATGGCGCCAGGTTAAATTGCCCACCCAGTTCATCTTTTTCGTAAAGGTCAACATCGTGGCCCCTTTCCTTCAAGATTATGGCGGCTTCCATTCCGGCCAAACCACCCCCTATGATAGCATACCGCTTAAGCTCTTTTGCGGGTTCGATGATTTCTGTTTCTTTACCTGTTTGAGGGTTTACGAGACATTGAAGCCCCTGCCCTGATTTCACGCCGCCCAGGCAACCCTCTGCGCAGGCCAGGCAGGGGATGATAACACCTTTTACCTCACCTTGATATTTACCGATAAAGTCGGGATCTGCTATCAAAGCCCTGCCTACGGCGATGTAGTCAGTTGGAAATTCGGAGCGTAATTTTTCGATATCTTCAATTGTATTAATTTGCCCGACAAATATTACAGGGATTGTTATCTCTTCTTTAATTTTAGCTGTCATTTCCCATGTTTTACCCTTGGGTACAAACATATGCTGAAAATACCATGGGGGTGTGGAGCAGACCGTGCCGGCGGAGACGTGTATGGCATGAACACCATTTTCTTCCAGCATCTTTGAAAATGCTGTCATCTCAGTTAATTTTATCCCGCGGGGTATCATTTCGTCAGCGCTTATCCTGACAATGATGGGCAAATCTACGGATTCTTTAACAGCCCGTAGGACCTCTAAAGGAAACCTTATCCTGTTCTCAAAGTTTCCACCGTATTCGTCAGTCCTGTCATTAACAAAAGGTGAAATAAATTGAGACAACAGATAGCCATGGCCAAACTGTAATTCGATAATATCAAAATTGGCCTTTTTTGCACGCAGGGCGGCTTTCGTAAACAGGTCCGTGACCTGCTTCATATCGTTTTTATCCATTCTTGTGGGAGTTGCCCCACCGTTTTCACAGGGTCTGCTTGTAGAAGAAATAAAATGATTCCCTGGAATGTTTGGATTTGCCATTCTCCCCGGATGATTGAGATGCGCAATTACTTTGGTACCTGAATCATGGATAGAGGAAGTTAACTTCTGCAACCCTTCTATTTTATCATTGTTATCTATTCCCAATTGTGCAGGAATTTCGCGCAATCCTTTATCCAGATAGAATGGTTCAATAGTGACTGCACCCAAATATTGACATCTCGCAGCATAAAACGCCATGTGCCTGTCTGTAACCTTGCCACTTCCATCGCCATACCCTGTTTTTATCGGGGCGAATATAAATATATTCCTTAGTTTAAGCATATTATGCCTCCTTATTAATTGAAAAAGTTAGTTTTTCTGCCATACCTATGGCAAGTTTCAGAAAGAAAAAACAGCATTCCCATATTGCAATCCTTATATGAGCCATTGGTCGCGGTTGTGTGACTTATGTGATAATATTTTGATTTTCATGTTTGACAAAAAAGGAACTAACACTACATTAGCATTACCGAATATATTATGATTCTAATATAGGTAAGATTGTGGATATTGTCAATTGTGAAAAGATAACAGTTTTTAAGATAAATTGTAACTACTCAGGTTATTGGGTTCAAAATTGAAGCTCCCCGCAATAAGTTGCGGGGAATCTCCGATTGTTTAGTAAGTTAGAAACTATTTTCTGTCAGAAAATAGTTTCATTAACGCACTTATCCCGATTATCGGGATTGAGGAAACTGTTTATTTTTTATTCGCTCGCTAACCCCGCCGCAAGCAACGAGGAATGCGCTCGATGTTCAACTCAAGGGTTCAAATGTTAGCTGATTGTTAGCTGAAATTTAACCGTGAACCGTGGAACTGTGAACCTGAGCAGTTACGAAATATTTTACAATAATATAAGCCAGACAGGCGAGTAAAAAGGGAGAAGAAAAATGGTGTTTGACGACAAAACAAAACAACAAATCGTGGAAAAATTTGACGCAGAGCTCAAAAATGATGTTTACATCAAACTGTTTTCCACCGACCTTATTTCGGGAAATAACAACAGTGAGTATATCGATTTTACAAAAGAATTTTTGAAAGAGTTGTCAGAAATGAGCGGCAAAATCCATCTGGATTTTGATGATATGTATGGAGGCGAAGCCAAGGAAAGGGGTGTTACCGTTTCTCCAACTGTTATTATTGGTTATGACAACGGTTGGTATCCGGTTCAATACTTTGGAGCGCCCGCAGGATACGAGGCAGGTTCTTTCATTGAAGCTATTTCGATGATTTCACGCGGGGACAGTGCCCTCGACGTTTCATCCAGAGAAAAACTGAAAAACATTGACAGGGATATGATGATAGAGACATATGTTACACCTAATTGCCCACACTGCCCCAAGGCAGTTGTCCTGTCCAATCAGATTGCTATTGAATCCGGCGGGAAAATAGTTTCACGATGCATAGAAGCACAGGAAATGATGGATAGAGCAAGGATGTTCAATGTTTCATCCGTCCCTCAACAGGTCATCAATGAGGAAAAAGGCTCTATCACTATAGGCGTGCAGCAGGAAAAAACATTTGTCAATCAGGTACTCAACTACGGATCAGACAGCGCAAAAGAGATATTGGAAAAAGAGGAAAAGGAGAAAAAACTGATGGAAGTTTTGTCAGATGATCCTGATTATCCGGTTATTGTTTCTGATGGAAATATGGATGAGGCAATTGCAAAATATCCGTTTCTGGTTGTTGACTGCTGGGCTGAATGGTGCGGCCCTTGTAAGATGATAGGCCCTGTTATTGCAAAGTTGGCCTCGAGTCAGAAAGGTAATATCGTATTCGGGAAACTTGATGTCGATAGTAACCCGAATACCTCGGGCAAATTCAATATCCGGTCCATACCAAACCTTCTTGTTTTTAAGGACGGCAATAAGGTAGGAGATGTTGTCGGAGCCATGCCGGAAGCAATGTTGCTGGAAAAGATCAACGCGTTCAAATAATACACTAAAATACGGGAGAAGATGTATGGAGTTAATTGTTGCTTTCTGCACAGATGATGGAGAGAATTTTAATGCCGATCATTTTGGAATGGCAAAGTATTTTCACATTTACAAATTTTCTGCCGGCAAAGAAGAATTTGTCGAGACACGGGAAAATGTGAAATACGAAGAAGATGAATCATTAAAACATGGAGACCCCGGTAAGGCCAATTGAATAGATTTGTATGTGTTGTGGTAAAGACAGATAGAATAACCGATGCCATAAAATTGATAAACGAAAATATGGATCAAATAATAGAAGAAAAGAACAAAGGTGAGAAAAGAAAACACATAGTTCTAAAACCATGACGGCTTTGTAAAAAGTCGAAATATGCACAATTTTGTCATTCCCGTGAAGCTTGCCCTCGACCTCGATCGGGGACCAGGAATCTAGTATCTTTAAATAATTATACACTTCTAGATTCCCGCCTACGTGGGAATGACAGACTCTTTACGAGTTCATCATTTTATTAATGAGACCGAGAGATGGAAATCCTGTCTGTTTTTAAACATGCTTTAATGATCAGCTTCTTTGTCTTCGTGATGATGCTTCTGGTAGATTTTATAAATATTGCTACCAAAGGGCGAGCATCGAGCGTTCTACAGGGCGGCCAGTGGCGACAGTATACATTGGCCTCTTTCCTTGGTTCTACCCCGGGCTGCCTGGGCGCCTTTATGAACGTAACTCTTTACGTCCACGGGATGATATCTTTTGGCGCTATCGTAGGGGGAATGATTGCCACGTCAGGTGATGAAGCCTTTGTGATGCTTGCCCAGTTCCCCGGCACGGCTATATTGCTCTTTGGGTTGCTATTTGTATCCGGAATTGTCTTTGCCTGGATAAGCGATAAGATAATTAAAGTTACAGGAATTGTCCCCTGTAAGTCCTGCAGTGAGGCGGATTGTGAAGAATGCCTGCCCGGCGTGAATAGCACGGAGAAAGTGAACCAGATCTTTCGACCCGGAAACCTGCCAAAGAATTTTCAGCAACTTTCCTTTACCCGTTTTCTTCTGCTTTCGTTGATAGGTTCCTATCTGGCACTACTTTTATTTGGAATAATAGGCCCAGCAGACTGGAACTGGAAACGTATCACATTTGTATTTTTATCCCTGAGTTCTCTATATATTTCAGGGGTTGCGTCCGAGCACTATCTGCATTCTCATATCTGGGATCATATTATAAAAAAACACATGTTTCGTGTTTTCCTGTGGACCTTCGGTGCTCTCCTTTTTGTTCACTGGGGTATTAGCTTCTGGAATTTAGAAGTTTTTGTACGTGAACATATGATATGGGTACTTCTGGCCAGTGCCCTGATTGGAATAATCCCCGAGTCAGGGCCCCATCTGATATTTGTGATGCTGTACGCGCAGGGATTGATTCCCTTTTCCGTACTTTTCACTGCATCATTTGTTCAGGATGGGCACGGAATGCTCCCGATGCTTTCTTATAGTATTAAAGATTCAATCCTTATTAAAGTGTTCAATCTTATCTTTGGGATTGCGACAGGATTTGTTCTTTTTACTATGGGACTGTGACAGAGCCTGGCCGTCATATTTTTATAGCAAATAATAGCAGTATTTTAATGGTAACTGTTTTAGTGTAAATGTTTAAGGTAATTAGTTAAGTTTTGGCACTAAATTACATAAATAATCGGTGACTTTATCGAAGATATCCATGTAACGATTATTATATCTGAATTCAAGTTCTTTTAAATACAGAGGGAA
>JAFDAI010000056.1 GCA_019313905.1 Deltaproteobacteria bacterium
TCCTCAAGAAGTATCCGTATGGCCTCGGCACCGATACCGACCTCGAAATCATCGGCTTCGTACTCTTCCCTCAGCTGAATATAATCCTCTTCGGAAATGAGGTCCTTCTTTTTCAGCGATGTGTTTTTCGGATCCAACACTATCCAGGACTCGAAATACAAAACCCGTTCAAGCTGCTTCAGGGTGAGGTCCAGAACGTTTCCTATTCTGCTCGGAAGACTCTTTAAAAACCATATATGGGCCACCGGTGCCGCAAGCACGATATGCCCCATTCTGTCCCTTCTGACCTTTGACTGAATAACCTCAACACCACACTTCTCGCAGACCATGCCGCGGTGTTTCATCCTCTTGTATCTGCCACAGAGACACTCATAATCCTTGACGGGACCGAATATCTTTGCGCAAAAAAGTCCGTCTCTCTCAGGCTTGAAGGTCCTGTAATTTATCGTCTCCGGTTTCTTTACCTCTCCCTGGGACCAGGACAGCACCCTCTCAGGCGAGGCCATCGATAACCGAACGGCATTAAATTTTACTGGATCCTTTGGCTTCTCGAAAAAACCATAAATATCTTCCACTGGATATTACTCCTCTTAATTTCTTACTTTTTCAACCTATGAATGCTTAAAAAACTAGGCATTCTCCAGCAACTCGACATCGATACACAGGCCCTGCAACTCCTTCATAAGAACATTGAAAGATTCTGGCAGACCCGGTTCCAGGGTATGTTCGCCCTTTACTATAGTCTCGTATATCCTCGTTCGACCGGCCACATCATCAGATTTAACCGTAAGAAATTCCTGTAATGAATAGGCAGCTCCATATGCCTCAATGGCCCATACTTCCATCTCACCGAGCCTCTGACCGCCAAATTGCGCCTTCCCTCCCAGGGGCTGCTGGGTCACGAGGGAATAGGGACCGATCGACCTGGCGTGAATCTTATCATCCACAAGATGATGGAGTTTCAGCATGTAAATCATTCCCACGGTAATATTCTGGTCGAAGACTTCGCCTGTTCTGCCGTCATACAATACGGTCTGACCGCTTTCAGGCAATTCAGCCATTTTGAGCATATTCTTTATTTCCTGTTCTTCGGCACCGTCAAAAACGGGTGAAGCCATCGGAACGCCATTCGTCAGGTGACCAACAAGTTTAAGAATTTCATTCTTACCCGCCCCGTCGATAAACTTGTCAAATTCCGGGGTGGAGTATATCTTTTTCAATTCGTTTTTCAGATCATCTATGTTGAACTTTTCATTGATAATCGCCTGAATCTTTTCGCCCAATTCCTTTGCCGCCCAACCGAGGTGGGTCTCAAGGATCTGCCCCACGTTCATACGGGAAGGAACTCCGAGAGGATTCAAAACAATATCCACAGGGGTCCCGTCTTCGAAGAAGGGCATGTCCTCCTCGGGGAGAATCCGTGATAAGACACCCTTGTTTCCGTGCCTTCCGGCCATCTTGTCGCCCACCGAGAGTTTTCTCTTGATGGCGATGTAGACCTTGACCAGTTTGATCACGCCGGGAGGAAGCTCATCACCCATTTTCACCTTATCGATCTTGTCGGCAAAATAGGCCTCGACAACCTCCATCGTGTTTGCAAGCGACGAGTGTATCGCCCTTACCTGTTCCTCAGCCTCATACTCTTCAAGGACTATCTCCTGCCAATAGCTGACGGGAACACTGTCAAGGATATCCTTGGTAATCGTTTCTCCCTTTTTCAAGAGGATTTTCTTCTTCTGGGGATCAAGCAGTCGTGCGGCAGTATTTTTTCCTATCAGTAAATCAGAAATCTTGTCCCGTACGCTGTCGGTAATGATCCTGATCTCGTCATCCCTGTCCTTGAGGAGGGAATCGATTTCCTCCTCTTCCATTCTCTGGGATCTGATATCCTTCTCCGTACCCTTGCGGCTGAATATCTTGGCATCTATGACGGTCCCCTCAATTCCCGGAGGAATACGAAGGGACGTATCCCTTACATCACCCGCCTTCTCTCCAAATATCGCACGGAGGAGTTTTTCTTCTGGTGAGAGCTGGGTTTCACCCTTCGGCGTCACCTTACCCACGAGGACATCTCCCGCTTTTACGGAGACTCCCATCCTGATAATACCGCTCTCATCGAGATTTCTAAGCGCCTCTTCCCCCACGTTGGGGATGTCTCGTGTAATCTCTTCCCTGCCAAGCTTCGTATCTCTCGCTACCGTCTCAAACTCTTCGATATGGACAGAGGTATAGATATCATCCTTGACGATCCTCTCGCTCACCAGGATGGAGTCCTCGTAGTTGTATCCTCCCCATGACATGAAGGCGACAAGGACATTTCTTCCCAGGGCAAGCTCTCCGCTTTCGGTGGAGGGACCATCGGCTATGATATCGCCCTTCTTTACTATTTCACCCTTAATGACGATAGGTTTATGATTAAAACAGGTGTTCTGATTTGAACGCTGATATTTTATCAGTTTATAGATATCCACCCCGATTCCGGACTCATCCTGATCGTCGTCATCACACTTTATAACTATCCTGGAGGCATCCACATCCTCGATGATACCCGATCTCTTTGCCACAATGACGGCACCGGAATCCCTCGCAACTACCCTCTCCATCCCCGTACCTACCAGGGGAGCCTCGGGTTTCAGAAGGGGAACGGACTGTCGCTGCATATTTGAACCCATGAGGGCGCGGTTCGCATCATCATGCTCCAGGAAGGGGATAAGCCCTGCGGCAACACTCACGAGCTGATCGGGGGACACGTCCATAAAATTGACTTCGGTTTGATCGACGAGCACATAATTGCCGCCTCTTCTCGCGGTGACGAGTTGCTCCGTAAATTTGCCCTTCTCATCGATTGGCGTATTCGCCTGTACAATAATATAATCTTCTTCCTCGGTGGCGGTAAGATGTTTGATTTCATCGAGGACCCTGCCATTTTTCACTACCCTGTACGGTGTTTCTATAAAACCGAAGTCATTGACCCTGGCGTAGGAACTCAAAGAGACAATCAGCCCGATGTTGGGTCCCTCCGGCGTTTCTACGGGACATACCCGACCGTAGTGGGTGTTGTGAACATCTCTTACCTCAAATCCCGCTCTCTCACGGGTGAGCCCACCGGGTCCAAGTGCCGAAAGACGTCTCTTATGTGTAATCTCAGAGAGCGGATTGGTCTGATCCATAAACTGGGACAACTGACTGCTTCCGTAGAATTCGTTCACCACTGCCGTCACAGGCTTGGCATTGACGAGGTCGTGGGGCATCATGGTTTCTACATCAAGGAGGCTCATCTTCTCCTTTATGGCCCGCTCCATCCGTACCAGACCGATTCGGTACTGATTCTCAATCAACTCCCCAACGGCCCGTACCCTTCTGTTTCCAAGATGGTCGATATCGTCAACACTGTAATCGGCCACACCGTTTTTCAGATGAATGAGGTACTTGACCGCCTCGAGCACATCTTCCTTGCGCAAAACCGTCAGGTCCGCGGGCACATCCAGGCGGAGCTTATAATTTATCTTGACCCGCCCCACATCGGAGAGATCGTAACTGTCATTGGAAAAGAAGAGGCTGTTGAAAAATCTCTGCGCCGTCTCAAGCGTCGGCGGATTGCTCGGTCGCAGCCTGCGGTATATATCGATGATCGCATCATCCTTAGAATCCACCTTATCAATGAGGAGCGTTTTTCGTATATAGGCATTCGACCCATCCTCATCAATCTGGATAAGCTCAATTTCCTTGATACCCTTATCCTGGAGTAACTCCATCCCCTCTTCGGTTATCTCATCATTGCACCTGAACAGCACCTCACCGCTTTCGGGGTCTGGTATGCTCGACGCAAGGACCTTGCCGATGACATACTCCTTGTTGACGGGGATAAGCGTTATCCCCGCATCCATCATCCTCTTGAGGGCAGTCTTGGTTACCTTTCTCCCCTTCTTTACTAATATTTCATCGGTTTTACTGTCACTGATATCTTCCGGAGCCCTGTCTCCCACGAGGGTTTCATCAACCATAAGAGAGAGCTTGTCTTTCTTTAAGAGAACCTTTTCCCTGTTGTAGAAGAATTGGATCAGTTCCTCGTCGCTGTAACCCATGGCCTTGAGAAGTATCGTCATGGGCATTTTTCTTCTTCTGTCTATCCGTGCATAGAGCATATCCTTCGGATCGAATTCGAGATCCAGCCAGGAGCCCCGTATCGGGATCACTCTCGCCGAATATATGAGCTTTCCGCTGGCGTGGGTCTTTCCCTTGTCATGGTCAAAGAAGATACCGGGCGACCGGTGAAGCTGACTGACAATAACCCGTTCTGTTCCGTTGATATTGAAGGTACCCTTGTCGGTCATCAGGGGAATCTCGCCGAAATAGATCTCCTGCTCCTTGATATCCCTGATGGTCTTCTGCTCGGTCCCGCGAGTGACATCGAAAACGACCAGCCTTACCACTATCTTCAGGGGCGCGTTAAAGGTCATTCCTTTTTGCGTGCACTCGTATACATCGTAGCGTGCCTTCCCGATTTTATAACTGACAAACTCGAGGGAACATTTCCCTCCAAAATCCGTTATGGGAAAGACGCTTTTGAAGGCCCCCTGAAGACCAAAGTTACCCCTTTTATCAGGTTCCGTATCGGCCTGAAGGAATTTTTCATAGGATCTTTTTTGAATCTCGATGAGATTCGGTATTTCTACTATCTTCTTTATGTGTCCAAAGTTTTTTCTATACATAATGATCCCTGTAATCAATCATTCCCACAATATTCATTGCGAGTAATTTTTTTGCCTGATATTGTATCCATCAGAAACTCCAGGAAGACAGAATGTCATCACCGAAACGAAAAGAAACACTTCCACCCTTAAAAAGCTCGCGGGATTGCGTTTCGAAAAGTTTTTACACTCATGAACACACAATCCCATATCAATCCTGAAAGCATATAAATGGTACCTTAAAAACAGAGCTTACTTGATCTCTGCAGTACCGCCAACTTCTTCTAATTTTGCCTTTATCTCTTCGGCCTCTGCCTTCGGCACTCCCTCTTTCACTGCCTTCGGAATTCCTTCGACGAGGTCCTTTGCCTCTTTCAGTCCCAGGCCCGTAATAGCCCTTGCTACCTTGATTACCTGAATCTTCTGCTCGCCGTATCCCGTTAGAACAACGTCAAATTCCGTTTTTTCCTCTTCCGGGGCTGCTTGTGCCGGTCCCGCTGCAGCTACCGCTACCGGTGCCGCTGCCGAAACACCACACTTTTCCTCAAGTTCCTTAACCAGCTCCGACAGTTCCAGAACGGTCATTCCTTCGATAAATGCTACAACATCTTCCTTCGTGATCTTTTTTGCTGTTGCCATTTCTTTTATTCCTTCCTGTATAGGTTTTAATTTTCTTTTTCTTTTTGAACTCGATACGCCTCAAGCACCTGTACAAAGCTTCTCTGAACACCACTGAGAACGGTCACAAACTGAGTCTGCGCACCGACCATTACGGAGAGAAGTTTTGCCAGGAGAACTTCCCTGCTCGGAAGTTCAGCTAACACCTTGATGTCTTCTCTGGTCAGAACCTTGCCATCCAGCGCACCCGTGATTATCTCAAGATTCTCATTTTTCTTTGCAAATTCAACCAGTGCCTTTGTCGGTTCAACCACATCACCGAGATTCATGATAAGCGCCCGAGGATCCTTGATATAATCGTCAAGCAGCTCAAAATCGGTATCCTTCCAAGCGATCTTGAGGAGATTGTTTTTGACCACCCTCATCTCGCTGTTGAAATTGCGCAACTGATTTCTTAAATCAGTCATCTGCGCAACGTCCATGCTGCTGTAATCAGCAAGAACAGCCAATTTTACGCTTTTCAGCTTTTCATGAAGCTCATCTATAACTTGTTTTTTCGTACTTCGGTCCAAGCCATGGCCTCCTTTCAACTTTAAATTTTCAAAAAACCCTGCATTAACATCTAACAAAGCATTTCAGAAAGCCAGACCGCACTACAGGAAGAAATATCAAACACGATTATTGTCTCGGCAGGCCGTTACAGCGTTCGTTTAAACATCCTGTACCTGCTGTCTCTGACTTTTTTCTATATTATTTTTAACCAGCCCTTAAAAGATTCCTGACATCCACAGGATCGACCTTAACTCCCGGACCCATGGTTGTTGAGAGAGAAATGGTTTTCAGATACGTTCCTTTACTGGACGCCGGCTTCAGTTTGATAATCGTTTCAATCAACGACATTATATTTTCGATTAACTTGTCCGCGCCAAAAGAGACCTTTCCCACAGGGCTGTGAATGATTCCCGCTTTTTCTACCCTGAATTCAACCTTACCTGCCTTGAGTTCCTCGACCGCATTCTTCACATCGAATGTGACGGTGCCAACCTTGGGATTGGGCATCAGGCCTCTCGGACCCAGGACTTTCCCCAGTTTTCCGACACTGCCCATCATATCAGGGGTGGCAACGACCCTGTCGAACTCAAGCCATCCACCTTTAATCTTTTCAATGAGATCGTCGGAGCCCACGAAATCCGCCCCTGCCTCCTGGGCCTCTTTTTCCTTATCGCCCTTCGCAAAAACCAGTATCTTTACCTTTTTTCCGATTCCATGGGGAAGTACCACGCTCCCCCGCACCATCTGGTCGGCATGCTTGGGATTGACGCCCAATCTAATTGCGGCATCAACGGTCTCATCAAACTTTGTCCTCGCAGAGAATACGGCAAGCTCCACCGCTTCACGCAGTGAATACCGATTCGCTGCCTCTATGTCCTTTTTCTTTTCTAAATATCCCTTACCCCTGTTGGCCATCTTCACATAACTCCGACGTAAATTTATTAGACAATTTCAATGCCCATAGATCGGGCGGTTCCTTCTACAATCTTGAGCGCGCCTTTGATATCGACGGCGTTCAGATCCTTGTATTTCAACTCGGCAATTTCCTTCAGTTGTTTCGCCGTGACGGTACCAACCTTCTCCCTCTTGGGATCACCCGCTCCCTTCGCAATCTTTGCAGCCTGTTTCAGGAGTACGGCCGTGGGCGGTGTCTTGGTAATAAATGTGAATGACTTGTCGGCATAGACAGTGATCACCACCGGTATGATGGTACCTTCCTCTTTCTGTGTCAGCGCATTATAGGCCTTGCAGAATTCCATTATATTCACACCGTGCTGGCCCAGGGCCGGCCCTATCGGGGGTGACGGCGTTGCCTTTCCTGCCGGTATCTGAAGTTTTATGCCTGCTATTATCTTTTTAGCCATTATGATCCCCTTACTTCCTATTTACTATCCACTGTGGGCTTCAGTTCCTAATTCTGAACGACCTGAATAAAATCCAGCTCAACCGGCGTCGATCTGCCGAAGATGCTCACAATAACCCTTAATTTACCCTTCTCGGGTTTCACCTCATCGACCACCCCGTCGAAATTTGTGAAGGGGCCGTCAATGACCCTTATATGATCCCCCACCTCAAACTGGAACTTGGGTTTCGGCTTGAGCGTTCCTTCATCGATCCTGGTCTTGAGGACCTGAACATCAGCATCGGGTATGGGTGTGGGTTTTTCATTGGCACCGATAAACCCGGTAACTTTGGGCGTATTCTTTACCAGATGCCATGTATCGTCGTTGAGCTCCATGTTTACGAGAATGTAGCCGGGAAAAAACTTTCGCTTGGTGGTCTTTTTTTCACCCTTTTTCAGCTCCACCACGTCCTCTTCCGGTATGAGGATATCTTCGAAAAAATCCTCCATGCCGGTGGTCGCAATCCTCTCCTCGAGGGACAGTTTGACCCTGTTCTCGAAGCTTGAATATGTATGAACCACATACCAGTGAAATGCCATAGCTACCCTAAGAACACCCTGATTATCTTTGTAAGGCCGAAATCGACCAGGCCGAGGAATATGGAAACAATAACGACCACCGCAAGCACGACAGAAGTCGAGGCGAGCGCTTCCTTCGGCGTAGGCCATGTCACTTTTTTAAGTTCGACCTTCGATTCACGCAAAAACTGTCTGATCCTGTCAATGATACTCTTAATTTTATCCATACAAGCGACCCAGTCAAATAAGATGGCAGGCCAGGAGGGACTCGAACCCCCAACACCCGGATTTGGAGTCCGGTGCTCTAGCCATTAGAGCTACTGGCCTGTGTAAATAAACGCATCAAGTTATTTCGTTTCCTTATGAATCGTGTGGATCCGACAAAACCTGCAATATTTTTTCATTTCCAGACGATTCTTCATCGTCCGCTTATTCTTCGTCGTCGTGTAATTTCTTCTTTTACACTCGCTACAGGCAAGAGTTACAATATCCGCCATTTCAAAACCGCCTTCACTGTAATGGAGCCCACGACCAGGATTGAACTGGTGACCTCATCCTTACCAAGGATGTGCTCTACCGACTGAGCTACGTGGGCCAATAAACCAACAAAAAATACCCCGCCAGATCCTGTCTAAAAAAAATGGAGCGGGAAACGGGATTCGAACCCGCGACCCTCAGCTTGGAAGGCTGACGCTCTAGCCACTGAGCTACTCCCGCCTCCTAAAATCTTCTCTATACAATAAAAAAGTATGGTGGAGGGGGGAGGATTTGAACCTCCGAAGGCTTAGCCGGCAGATTTACAGTCTGCTCCCTTTGACCACTCGGGAACCCCTCCACACTTCTTATATTTCATGGAGCTGGCGATGGGACTTGAACCCGCAACCTGCTGATTACAAATCAGCTGCTCTACCGATTGAGCTACGCCAGCAATCTTAACCTCTCCGTATAAATTACTTAACTAACCTAAAAAGCGCAAAGCTCCCCCGGTATGCAAATAAGCAGATATAGTTTTTACACAGGGATTTGTCAAGAAGTTTTTTATGCAATTTTACTCTAAATTATTCATCCTCACCGAAAACTTCGGCGGAAAAAATATATACCTTTGTTTCCTTATCCTTCCACGCACCAGACGCGAGCCCGGCCTTATAACACGTCTGTTCCAGAAATGTCAACCTGTCCCAGTTATATTCTGTGGCAACCTGGGGAAGGAGAAGACCCGACCGGAGGCCCTTTACCATATAAATCCCATGCTTTCCCACCTCAATTTCATTCACGTCACTGATCCGTTTCAGCGGTGTAAGTGCTGAGATTTCAAAAGAAAGGTCCTTCAGCTCCTCCTTTTTGACGGCCGGAAAACGGGGGTCCCTGAAGGCCGCAGCCTGCGCCATTTCCCCGACGGTCGTACTGAGCGGTTTTATCGCCTCGATATAGCCGATACATCCCCGCAATCGACCGTGTTTCTTGAGCGTCACGAAGGCCCCCATGTTTGTCTTCAGAATGTCCGAGGTAATGTCAAAATCGGGAACACCCCTCCCCGAGAGTTTTGCCTCCACGCTTTTCTTCGCGATATCGATGAGGAGTGCCTTGTCGACGTCACTCAATCCCACATCTGTTCCGACATCTTTTTTCACGTCATCATCGCCCCTGAAGAAAACCGCCGCCGCATATCCCACGACTCCCCGCCTGTCACCGGTCACATCGCCGGAGTTCGCATACTTCAGAACCTTCGAATTTTTTGCCCCGAGCTTTTCGGCCACCATCATGGTAACCGCGATGGGACCGCCACCGCAGGCCTCGCAGGTCCCCTTTTCGAGACTCTTTAAAAGACCCTCTGCATCCATCCTGTCCATATGGTCGATAACGATCGAGTCCATAGTCACGGCATCATCGTAGCCATGAAAATGGGAAAGGTCCGAGCTCCCCACGACGAGGACATTCTTATCCTTGATGCTTTCGTAGATTGCCTCCGCCACCTCTTCACAGGCCCCCCTGCTCTGGATACCCATCACAATCGGCACGAAGCCGAACTCACCCAGAGCAACCTGGAGAAAGGGAAGCTGGATTTCGACGGAATGTTCCTGGGAATGGGCCGCAGAAATAAAGGAGATTCTGCCGGCCGCATTTGACAGTATTTCCTCTGTCAGGTTCGCATCAACGGGAACTACACCCAGCGGCGTCTCATATCCCGCGCCCCCATAAATTGAAGCCCCTTTGAAATAGTGCCGGTGGCTCGGCCCGATGACGATAACGCCATCGAATTTTTTACCCTGTATAAGCTTATAAGAAAAGGCCGCAACCTGACCCGAATAGATATACCCTGCGTGGGGCGAAACCAGGCCGACGACCCTCCCCTCGAAATCGTCAATCTGGACGTTTCTCAGATACCCTTCGATATCCGACCGTAATACTTCCGGTTTTCCGGGATACCAGCTTCCCGCAATAACCGATTTTCTTATCGTATCAGTCATTTCAAATGCCTCCCCCCCAGTGGGGACTGATATAATGAGGGAAAAAATAAAGGCGATAGAAAACAAGATTGTACCGATCTTTTTCACTGCCATATTCCTGGAAACTTTCTTTCGATTGTAGAACCTTATAAAGGAATATCTGTCCTGTCAAGAATGGATTGCCCGATTTTGCCTCCCCTGCCTGAATAATGCCAAAAAAATATTGACTAATAATGGCTCTATATACTATCACGTGCGTGATTGTAAAAGGGAACCGATGCTGTTACAATAATTGACCAGGAGGTCCCCATGAGTGTGAGAGTTGCAATAAACGGATTCGGTAGGGTCGGACGATTTATTATCCGCGGCTGTTTGGACAGAAATGACATAGAAATCGTTGCCGTGAACACGCGCGCAAAGGCTGAAACACTCGTACATCTTTTAAAATACGATTCGGTCCATGGAAAGATAGGGGCCGACGTTTCCGCCGATGGCGATTACCTCATCGTGGGCGACAGGAAAATCAGGGTCACGAATGTGACTGACGGGCTATCAAACCTTCCCTGGAATGAGCTCGGTATCGACGTGGTCATGGAGTCGACAGGCAAATTCAGGCAGAGGAAGGAGGCCGCGGGCCATCTTGAGGCGGGCGCGAAGAAGGTCATCATTGCGGCCCCCGGCAAGGGCATCGACGGCACCTTTGTCATGGGGGTCAATGAAGATTCCTATGACCCGGAAAAACACCACATCATCTCCAATGCCTCATGCACGACAAACTGTCTCGCGCCGGTGGTCAAGGTCATCAATGACAAATTCTCCATCACAAAAGGCCTCATGACGACGGTCCATTCCTACACGATGGACCAGAGAATACTCGACGGTTCCCACAAGGACCTTCGAAGGGCCAGGGCTGCCGCTCTTTCGATTATTCCCACCTCGACGGGAGCCGCTGCCGCCGTTGGCGAAGTGATCCCCGAGATGAAGGGAAAACTCGACGGCATCGCGCTCAG
>JAFDAI010000057.1 GCA_019313905.1 Deltaproteobacteria bacterium
CCCCTGTTTATGAAGATAGGGCAGGGTTTGTGTCACATACGTTCCACTCTGCGAGGCGATACCAAGTTTGCCGTTGTAGTCCAGAACAGGGACTATCGTCATGTTAAGCGGAAACTGCGTGTTTATTATCCCCACACAGTTGGGACCTACAAAACGCATCCCGTACCGCCGGGCAATATCAGAGATACGATTCTCCAGAGCCTTTCCCGCTTTTCCGGTTTCCTTGAAACCTCCGCTTATAATCACGGCATATTTTGTCCCCAATTTGCCGAAATCCTCCAGCATGTCCGGCACGAGTCCGGTGGGAACAACCAGAACGGCAAGATCCGGGGCATATGGCAGATCGTTTATAAAACGGTATGCCTTTTTACCGAGTACAGTTTCCTCCTTCGGATGAACGGGCAGTATATCACCGGAAAATCCGCTGTGCATCAGGTTGAGACATTGCAAGGATCCCATTTTGGTAAAATTGTTACTCGCCCCCACAAACGCAATGGAAGATGGATTCATTATGGCATGCAACGGACTCGACGACATGTTTTTCTCCTTTTTATAACCTCTGTGTTGCAGGTAGAAATTGAGACGGGTGAAACTTATACCTTTTGATACAATAGTCAAGACAAAAATATCTTACTCCCGGGAATCCGGAAGTAGGAAATGGGAAAAGCTGATTATGGACACGGTGCGACCGGAAACAGTTTCTTTACAAAACCGCCGCTTTTATTCCAAACACATTCATAGTGTTTGTTGACGTTATTCTTGCCACATCTTCAAAGGGCAGGCCCTTTATCTGTGCTATCCTGCGCGCGGTATAGACAACATTCGCCGGCTCGTTTCTCTTACCCCTTTTCGGCTCGGGCGAGAGGTATGGACAATCCGTTTCCACCAGCAGCCTGTCTATGGGCATCCTCCTCACGACATCTCTCAGTGTTTCGGATTTCCTGTATGTTATCGTACCCGGTATGGAAATATAGAATCCCATATCGAGACACTTCACAGCCATATCGTAATCACCTGAAAAACAGTGGATTACGCCTCCGGAATAGCTCTTCCATCCCTTCAGCATTTCCACAATCTCCCTGTGGGCTTCGCGGTCGTGGATAATTACCGGCAGACCGAGTTCACCGGCTAGTTCCAACTGTTCGCCGAACCTCTTTATCTGAAGATCCCTCGGTGAAAGATTTCTGAAAAAATCCAGGCCTATCTCGCCATAGGCGACAACCCTGTCACTCTCTGACAACTTTTTCAGAGAATCATATGTCGTCTCATTTATACTCTTTGCGTCATGGGGATGAACACCTACAGAGGCATATATATTATCGTGCCGTTCGGCCAGGGTGACCGCCTTCCTGCTGTCCTCCAGATTGATGCCGACGGTAACGATGCGCTCGACACCGTTCTCCTTCGCCCTTTTTATAACATCTTCTCTATCACCATCAAAGTCACTCAACTCAAGGTGAGCGTGAGAATCAATCAACATACTGCACTCCTTTTCTGTATTAGGACAAGCCGGAAGAGCTCATAGTTCATAGGCTTTTGTTGGGTTTCGTACCTCAACCCAACCTACTGTACTAATAGCCTTCAGTCTAAACAGCTTCAGCCTGAATCATATTATTTCAAACGCGGGTCGAGAGAATCCCTTATCCCCTCTCCCAGCAGATTGTATCCCAGTACTGTTATAAGAATCGCAAGCCCGGGATAGAGTGAAAGCCACCAGGCAATGTCGATATTGTTTTTCCCCGCGGTGAGGATGTTCCCCCAGCTCGGCGTGGGAGGCTGCACGCCTATACCCAGAAAACTGAGCGCGGATTCCGTCAGTATGGCGCCCGCGACTCCAAGAGTGGCCGCGACAAGGACAGAGGCCATGGCGTTGGGGAGAATATGTCTGAATATTATACGCAGGTCGCTGGCGCCTATGGCACGGGCCGCCTGCACAAAATCCCTCTCCTTTAGTGAAATAAAGTCCGCTCTCACCAGGCGGGTAATACCCATCCAGCTTGTAAGACCTATTACAATCATTATGTTCCAGATGGACGGTTCCAGGATGGCAATCACGGCAAGTATCAGGAAAAATGCCGGAAAACAGAGCATGATATCAACAAAGCGCATGATCACCGTATCAACCCATTTCCCGTAATATCCGGCAATCGCACCCAGAACAACCCCGATACATATGGCAACGCCGGTTGCAACAAATCCCACCTTCAGTGATATGCCGGCTCCCCATATCATCCGACTGAAGACGTCTCTCCCAAGTTGATCCGTTCCGAAAAGGTGCGCGAAGGAAGGATGCGACAATACTTCATGCAGGTTTATCTCATTCGGATCATAGGGAGAGATCCAGGACGCAAGCAGGGAAACGATAAAGAGCAGGACAACCACCATCCCCCCGGCCATCGCCATCCTGTTCCTTGAAAATCTGTACCAGAAATCCGTTTTCATTTTCTAATGTCAATCCCCACAAAAAATCTTACGCGATTCTTATCCTCGGATCAGCCACGGCATAAGAGAGATCAGCTATCAGGTTACCGATCAGGGTAAGAACCGCACCTATGAACAGTATTCCCATGACTACGGGATAATCCCTCGACATGACAGACATGTAGAACAGCTGTCCCATGCCCGGTATCGCGAATATTGTCTCGAAAATAACACTTCCACCTATGAGTCCGGGAATGGAAAGACCCAGAATCGTGATTACCGGAAGGAGCGCGTTTCTGAGCGCGTGCTTGTAGATAACAACCCTTTCACTCAATCCCTTGGCCCTGGCAGTGGTTATGTAATCCTGCCTTATCACTTCCAGCATATTGGATCTCATGTATCGTGAAAGTCCCGCGAGCCCCCCGAAAGCGGAGAGGAGCACCGGCAATATCAGATGTTTCAACAGATCAAGAAAGGCGGCAAATGGGGGCAGATATTCGTAGTTCAGGGATCTGATACCCGATATGGGAAGCCAGCCCAGATGTACTCCGAACAGTATCATCAGAAGCAACGCGAGCCAGAAGGTAGGCACGGCAAATCCTATAAACACAAATACCGCCGTTACTTTATCAAAGAGAGAATCCTGACGGACCGCGGAAAGGACGCCTATGGGAATAGCGATAAGGATGATCAGAATCATCGAAAGAACATTGATGATTATCGTGATCGGTATCCTCTCCAGTATCTTGTCTAAGACCGGTCTGGTATCTTGTCTAAGACCGGTCTGTGGTCGGGTGAGAAGGATTCCCCCAAGTCAAGGGTGGCAAGTTTCCCAACCCACAACAGATACTGCTTGTAGAGGGGTTTATCAAGATCATACATGGACTGCAAACGCGCCTTTGCCTCCGCGGAAACCCTGGGATTCAGATCCGTCTGCAAATCGGTGGGAGAACCCGGCGCCAGGTGAATAACGACAAAGCACACGATAGTAATTCCCACAAGGAGCGGTACCATCAGCAGCAATCTTTTAAAGACATATTTCAGCAAAGCTATTCACCCAAATAATCCAGCAGCCCCATGCGCTTGATGCTTTCCAGTGTGCGCCACAGGTTTTCCTCGGTGTGCGGCTCCAGCGTTATTATCGGCTGGACACCCTTCTTTTTCAGCAATTCAAAAAACCGGTGAAAGGGAAAGGTTCCCTCACCCACTGGATTATGTTCATCGGTAAAACCATTGTTATCATGGAGATGTATCTGGCCTATACGGGAACCAAGCGCATCCATCCATTCTTTAAGAGTCGCTTGGGAAAACGCGTTAAAATGGCCTGTATCAAAACAGAAACAGATGCTTTGCGATTCCTTAAATGTGCCCAGCAAGAGACTCAGAAATTTCGGGCTGCTTTCATAGACATTTTCAAGCGCTATCTTCGTCCCCGTTCCGGCGGCGGTTTCTATAAAACGACTCCATGTATCCCTGCTGTTTTCCAGCCACACATCCTCGTTGGAAACATAGTATTTATCGTCAAAGGCGGCATGGCACACCACCGACCGCGGCTTGAAGAGGGGCGCCAGATCAAAGACCTGCCTGAGACGTTCTATGGTCACCTCTCTTATCTTCCGGTCTATAGCGCCGGGTCTCAGATCGAAAAAGGGGGCGTGCAGCGTAATGGACAGACCGGCGCCATGAAGAATATCCGCCACGTCACGAAATTCATTCCTGCTGAAACGGTCAAGGACAAAACAATCCAGACCGATTTCAGGATTTATCCTCTCTTTGAGAATAACTTCAAGATACTCATCAACGAGCATCTGAAAGGGCATATTGACCTGGACTTTTTTCAATATCTCGCGCATATCAGGCACATCCTGCATTATATGAAACAACCACTACGATGGAAATGTCTCTTACCACAATGCCTTCACCCTGACAACCAGGGGTTATTTTCTTCTTGCAATCAGGCACACTTCCTGTTAGTTAGCAGCGCTTACATCAACGCATCAAGGGCCGTTAGCTCAGCTTGGTAGAGCAGTTGACTTTTAATCAATTGGTCAGGAGTTCAAATCTCCTACGGCCCACCATGAAATCAAAGGGTCAGTCTAAGTCGACTGGCCCTTTTCTTAGATGCCTGCTGTTCTATCTGCCGTTAAAAGAAATGTGTCCGGGCGCCCAACTTACCACTGCACCGCCTTATAGACCGTGAGGAGAGCCAGGGCTACGGTCAATACCGAAAGACCAATTTCCAGCCAGAAGGGTTTTGCCTTCAGCGAGAGCTTACTTCCTGCTCTTGCGCCGATCATTGATCCGATAAGCACATACAAAGTGGGCAACCATATTATATTGCCGCGGTGCCAGTAGATGACTACAGCCGCGGAAGCTGTAAAGATTGTCACAAATAATGATGTGGCGATTGCCTTGTGAATATTAAAGTGAATGGCCCTCAGGAACGCCGGAAAAAGAGCGCCTCCGCTTCCACCTCGCATGCCTGTTATCAGGTTTAAGCAGAATGAACTGATAACAATGTTTCTTGAACCAGGGGTTATTTTTCTGGATAATTCCGGAGCAATTCTGTCGAGATATATTCCCAGTATCGTTATAATGGAAACGATTACAAAAATAATCGCCAGAGTCAATGTTGGAATCAGACCGGCAAGATATGCCCCCGTTACCGAGCCAAGCGTACCACCAATAACCATATACAGGGCAACGTTCTTATCTATATTTTCTCTCTGACTGATGGCTCCTACGATCGATGAAAGGGGAATAACAATGATATTGATTGCAAAAGCGCCCAATAACGACACTCCGGCCAGATTAAGCAGGGGTATCCTGATACCACCTCCGCCAATTCCGAATATTCCACTCATACAACCGGCAAACAATCCTATGAGAAAGAAGATTATGATTTGATCCAATGTCATGAAAAACATCCTTATCTTTTTCTAATTCCGACAAGTAGGGACAAAATCTCCTTTGATTTCCACCACTACAGAATCGGGTGGGGAGGCAATCCACAGACTTGTTGAAAAGCATGTTGATAACCCTGTTGATAGAACTTGCAAGTGCTTTAGAATCTCCTACTTATACCAGATTGCCTACAAGATAAGCATCCGATTATATGCAATGTTATCACTTAGTTAATACTTAATATCCTGATTTTAACTGCTTAGCGATCAGCCGGAACATAGATATAAACACGATCTGAAGAAACAGCCCGAAATACGGGCCGTATTACGCCGTGTAATCATTCATTTTATTCTGTTCCGCATTCATTCCCTCTGGAATTTCACCTCTTGATGCAACTGTAAAAAGTCCGATTTAGATGGCAAAGTAAAAAGCTTCAAATGGAGGTGCACTCCCTACAGGGCGGTGCACCTCCCGGTAAGGAACATTACGTTTATATTGCATCCCTTCGGAATGCCCCCGGTCAAGGCGCGCAAATCCTGCGGAATGAGACGTACTTACGGTACGCCGTAGTGACGAAGGATGCAGCGGAACGCAGAAGTTGGATTTTTCACAAAGCCATCACCCGTTTCGGTTTCAAGGTAAACATAAGAAGAGAGATAAAGATCAGCAGGATAATATTCAAGCGCCACGCATCGCCGTATGAACCTGTCTTATCATAAATTATCCCTCCCAGCACAGGGCCCAGACTCCCTCCGATACCGGCTGCAAAGAATACCAGCAACCCGAAAGCCGATCCCAGCACATCCCTGCCAAATCTGTCGGAGAGCAGTACCGGTATCATGGGCGCGATGGAACCATATCCGAAGCCGTAGACAATGGCGTATGCATACAGCATTCCGACAGTCTCTGTGTTCAGCAGAATAGACATCCCTGATGCCATTATAAGATACCCCAACAGAGCCGAATATTTGGGATCACGGATATGATCACTGACCCACCCGAAAAAGAATCTCCCGAATATACTCGCGACACCTATAGCGCCCAGAGAGGAAGCGGCGGCTATCCTGCCTATGTTGTTGTCGACCGCGTAGGAAACCTGATGCACAAACACCATTGTCTGTGCCATAACCGCGCTGCCAAAACAAATTACAAGCACCCAGAAACGATAATCCCTGAGGACGGTTGCGGAAGATGCATGAGAAATATCTGTTTTTTGTTCAAGCGGCCCTATCCCCGGCTGATCACCATCCGGCAGAAGGCTGTATTCCTCCGGCCTGGATTTTCCCATCAGGACCTGCGAAACAAGCACACCTACAACCAGCACCAGAACCCCGAGGAATATAAAACCACTGCGCCAGTGGTAGTTCTTGACTATATAGCCCGCCACCGGCGTTAATGCCATGGTACCAAAGCCGATCCCTATCGACGCAACACCTATAGCCAGTCCTCTTTGCCTTACAAACCACTTTCCGACAGAGGAACCGCTTACCACAACGCCTATCCCGGCGGACCCTATGCCACACAAAACCCCATAAGTCAGATACAGCTGGCCCGGCGTACGGACAAAGCCTGTGGAGATAAAACCGAGCGCGGTGATGCATGCCCCGATTGTCATTATCCACCTAGGAGCCATCCTGTCGATCAGCCGCCCGCTGACCAGACCGCCCAGCGCGTACATCAGGATGTTTATTGAAAATCCAAGGGATATGGCAGACATCTGCCACTGACTGTCCACAAACATCGGATGCACAAACACCCCGAAACAATACCTGGCGCCATAGTTCACTGCCAGTATAAGAAATGCTCCAGTGACAACAAACCATCCCCAGTATATATCTTTCAGCCTTTCTCTAATCCCCATGCAATAATCCCTGCTTTTTACAAGTTCACCAAATTGTGATATCTATGCTGTCTAATAACACCGGACGGGATACAATACAACATATGGCACAGACCCGAAAGCGTTACTCCACCTCCAGAAAAACGAAATATAACTACCACCATTCACGGAGAAGAAGCAAGAGAACTCATCAGGAGAACCGTGCGGTGGTGAAGCCGCAGGCCGCTCCGGTGTTAGAGAAGGTATTTTCCCGCATCGGGAAACCCGACCCCGCACCATTCAGAGCCGATCCCTTTCAATCAGATGCTCTCCAGGCCATACAGAGGACCGACTGTCTCGTGACAGCTCCTACCGGGGCGGGAAAAACATGGATTGCCGAAAAAGCCATCCAATCCATCTATGAGAAGGGTGGCCGTTGCTGGTATGCCTCTCCGTTGAAGGCGCTTACCAATTCAAAGCGGACTGAGTTTGGAGAAACCTTCGGAGATGAAAATGTGGGCATTCTTACAGGTGACACAAAGGAGAATTCAGATGCCCCCATAATCGTAGGTACAACCGAAATTCTGAGAAACAAGCTCTATGAGGCCATGCACAGTGGTGAAGACCTTGATTATGATCTTGTCATACTGGACGAAGCACATTTCCTGGGGGATGAAGACAGGGGCGTGGTATGGGAAGAGATAATGATCTATCTTCCCACCAGGATAAATATGCTCATGCTGTCCGCCACCATTGGAAACAGCCGGGAAATCGCGGAATGGCTGAGTTCGCTGCGAAACAAGGAATGTGTTGTTATAAAAGACAGTGAAAGGGATTGAATGACACCGCCATCTCCTGGCTTGAAAAAAACAGGCGTTCCTTCAGAGGTAAACTGCCTCCATTTGACACAATCATAGAAATTATGCGCAAGTTCAACCTGCTGCCGGCAATCTTCTTCCTGAAATCAAGGGGGGACTGCGATGCCGCGGTAAACCTCTGCAAACTCACTTCGGATCGCGGCAACAACGGCCACTTCGAAAAAGATCTTAACGGAATACTGGAGCACCATCCCTACCTGAAAAAACACAAGCAGCTTCAACGTCTCCGTTATTCAAGGGTTGGGGCACACCACGGGGGGCAACTGCCGGCATGGAAATCCGTTGTGGAAACCATGATGAAAGGGGAGCATCTTGACGCAGTATTTGCTACATCCACAGTGGCCGCCGGGGTAAATTTTCCCGCGAGGGCAGTGGTGCTGTTCAACTCCGACCAGTTCAACGGCCATGAATTCGTACCCCTGGATGCAACCGCCTTTCACCAGATGACCGGAAGGGCCGGAAGAAGGGGCCAGGATAAAATAGGCTTTATGATGGCCTTCCCCGGGAAATTCATGGATCTCATGCATATCCGAAAACTCTATTTTTCGAGACCGGAAAAGATAACGAGCCGTCTTCGAAGTGATTTCTCAATGACGTTAAATCTTTTATTGTCCCATACCCCTGAAGGGATCAAGGATATCTTTGAAAGATCGTTCGCGGATTATCAGCACAGAAAGAAAAAGGGCAAAACAACCCTCTGGAAAGATTTTAACAGGCACCTCGATTTTCTGAAAGCGGAAGGTTTTGTGGATAAAGAGAACCGCCTTACAGAAGACGGTGTCTGGGCCTCGCAGCTCAAACTGGACCAGCCCCTCCTGATCGCGCAATGCCTGAGAGATGATTCCTTTCCATACGAGAACGAAGCCCTTCTCGCCGCTGTTATCGCGCCATTCGCGTATGACAGGAGCTATAATATCACCATAAGCAGAACTTCACTGCCTAAACGGTTAAGGAAGGCATTTGACAGGGTCTCCAAGTCTACGGAGCTCCTCTCGAAAAGGATGACGGCGGCTGGATTTGACACGGCTCCCCTCCCCCTCTGGACCTCCACGGCCATCTACAGCTGGGCTGCCGGAACAGAATGGAACCGCATAGTTCAAAGGACAAAGATAGCGGACGGCGACCTTGCCATGCTGATATCAAGAACGGCGGACAGCCTCAATCAGATAGCATCCCTAAAGGACACTCACCCGCAGACAGCTTCCCTTGCCGCTACGGCAAGAAGAGCCATCCTGAGAGAACCTGTTGTGTTCGATTGATAAACAACCCCATTGAAGCTCCCCGCAACAAGTTGCGGGAAATCTTCGACTGTTAAGAGACAGCTTCAATCCTGGACATGTATCGCTTGCATTTGATCTGGTTGTATGTTAGTCGAATTCATCTCTATTAACAATAAGATATCTCAATCTGAAACCTTATGAAAAAAGAAAACCCATTGATAAGATCATTTGCCGACATAGACAGTATTGCCTCAGAGCAGGGACCGAAGACACTGGCCGTACTTGCGCCTGAAGACGAAGAATTCATGCTTGCGATCAAGCGCAGCAGCCGGGAGAAAATCGTCAGACCTGTGCTAATCGGCAACAAGAAAAAGATGGAGACTGTAGCTGACAGGGTGGAATTTGATATTTCCGGCATTGAGAAGATCTTTGAAGAAGACAGGCAATCCATAGCCGATCTTGGCATCTCCAGACTTTTTGCCGGCAGTGTAGACATTGTAAGCAAGGGACAAATTCCCACATCCTATGTCTACCGCTCAGTAATACAGGCAAAATCAAGAATAAAAGACAGGGTGACAATAAGTGTGATCTCTCTCTGGGAGATTCCCGGTGTCGATCGGCTTATAATCCTTACAGATACCGGTGTGAATATAAATCCGAATTTTCGCGCGAAGGTGAATATTACAAGAAATGCTGTTCATTTCTCCAATCTCCTGGGCTATACCAAGCCAAGGGTTGGTATTATCTCCAGCGAGAGAGAGATCGGCGAATCAATGGGATCATGGCAGGATGCCGTTCGGCTAAGAGAAGTGGCTATGTCAGGAGATCTCGGAATATGTGAAGTTGTTGAGGCAACCTCATTCATAAAGATGTTCCTGGGAAAGAGAAAAACGCTGAAAAATTATGAAGATATCGACATGACAAAACTTCCTGAAATTCTCCTTGTTCCCAATCTCGACACAGGAAACATCCTGGTAAAACTTGATTTCTTTCTCGATGTGAACAGGCGGTCGCTGGTTTCCACATCGAAGGGACCTGTTATTATACCCTCGCGTTCAGACTACAGTGATTCCATTTCGGGAGAACTGGCCCTTGGGGTTGTTGCAGCGGACAGAATAAAAACCGGGACAAATTAGAATGATTGTCACCCTTGATGAAATAAGAGAAGCCGCAATAAAAAGTGGGCCGAAAAGACTTGTAATCCCATCAGTGGATAAGCATGCACTGAAAACGGTGTCTGAAGCCGCGGCGCTTGGCCTTGTCTATCCTGTTATAATCGGCAGAGGGAAAGAGATGAAAGACCTGATCGAAGAAACATGCGATTCGATCGATTTCGAGTTTATTGATACAGGGAGTAATCGCGACCCCCTTGTCGCAGCTATTGAAATGCTCAAGGAAGATCGCGCCGACATCATGTTGAGAGGCGCCATAGATCAAACAACTTTTGTCGCCGCGATCCTTAACGACAAAAACGGGCTTGTGAACAAGGAGATTGCAAGCTTTATATCCCTGTTTCAACTGGAAACAAAGCTGGCCATGGTTACCGACAGCTATATCAACAATTCCCCCTCTCTCGAAGAGAAACGGATGATCATCGAAAATGCCTTGGAACTGTCATCGGTTCTGGGAATACCATCTCCCCGAATAGCTGCCTTGACGGCTATAGAACAGGTAAACCCCAACATACCCTCCACGCTGGATGCGGCGATCCTATCCAAGATGTCGGAAAGAGGCCAGTTCAGAAACGCCATTATCGAAGGACCAATCGACATAGATTGCGCGCTCAGCGAAAAAGCGGCGATGAGAAAGGGCCTTAAAAGCCCTGTGACTGGTAACGTGGATATATACTTTGTTCCGGATATTGAGGCGGGATATTCACTATCGCAACTTCTTGTCTTTATCGGAAAGCTGCCCATGACCAGTGCGCTCGCAGGAACATCCAAACCGGTCGTTCTTAATCTGCCATTTGTCTCAGAGGAAAACAGAGTGACGGAGATAGCTCTTGCCTCACTGATGTGTAACGGAAGAAATGAAGAAAACTAACCACAGCATTTTTGTCATAAATATGGGTTCTATCTCGACGAAGGTGGCCTTGTTCGATGGAGCAACCACGTTGATTCAGGAAACCATCACCTACACAGATGATGACCTGACCGAGCACAAGAACGTAATCGATCAGCTTCCGCGAAGAAAGAGAGATATTCTTGATTTCACGACCAAGAACGACATCGATCCTGTTGAGGTGGATATTATCATCAGCCGGGGAGGCCTCGGCAGGCCTGGGCCTGGTGGGACTTACGAGATAAACAAAAACATGTGTGATGACCTGCTGTCCGGGAAATATGGTGTGCATGCGTCATCTCTGGGGCCGGTCATCGCCCTGTCCATGACGGAGAAAACAGCGATACAGGCTATAGTTACTGATCCGCCAAGCACCGACGAGTTTCAACAATTAGCCAGGGTATCAGGTCTTCCCGAAATCGAACGGGGGAGCGCGTTTCACGCCTTGAATCAAAGGGCAGCCGCGCGCAGGGCCGCTGCTGAACTCGGCAAAAATTATGAGAATATAAATCTGATAGTGGCGCACCTCGGAGGAGGAATAACCATCGGGGCACATGAAAGGGGACGCGTAATAGACTCCACGCACGGATTGGAGGAGGGTCCTCTTACACCGGAGCGGGCTGGCAGTTTGCCCACTCTAAAGCTTGTGGACCTTGCCCTGTCAGGGGAATATACCCGGGACGAGATGCGAAAGAAACTGACTGGGAACGGGGGAATATCCGCATATCTTGGCGTCACGAACGCCATGAAAGTAGAGAAAAGGATCAAAAAAGGAGACAAAACCGCAGAGATTGTCTATCAGGCAATGGCCTATCAGACAGCCAAGGAGATCGGTTCAATGAGCACGGTTCTCAAGGGAAGGGTGAACGGCATAATATTAACCGGAGGGCTGGCACACTCTACGATGTTGACAGAGTGGATCGAACAGCGAACACGCTTTATAGCTCCCATCTTCGTGTATCCCGGTGAAGATGAAATGGCCGCCATGGCCACCGGGGCTTTGCGGGTACTGCTGGGGAAAGAGACCGTCAAACAATATTGACAGCTATGCGGGACAATTCCTTTCTGTCACAATGCATCATCAGCAAGTGGTAAACCCAAAACTCAGTTTATTGTTGACAGAGTGGAAGATAAAGATATATAAGCGGCAATTCATTTTCAATGACTTCGAAATGCGTCCCCATCGTCTAGTGGCCTAGGACACCGGCTTTTCACGCCGGCAGCCGGGGTTCGACTCCCCGTGGGGACGCCAATAAAACAAAAAGGGGTTGCGAGAAGATCGCAACCCCTTTTTGTTTTGCCTGCTTTTCGATTTCCAGCCCTGGTTCCAACCTCCGGTCCTAGTTTCAGCCCTTAAAAATTGTTGAAGCTTCCCGCAACAAGTTGCGGGAAATCTCCGATTGTTAAGGAAAATGTTTATTTTTTATTCGCTCGCTAACCCCGCCGCAAGCAGCGGGGAATGTGCTCGCTGTTCAATTCGCGTTACCTGATAACAAGAACAGGGGTTTTTGCCTTCCTTATTATCTTTTCCGAAACGGATCCGAGAAACATCTCCGCAATGTTACTCATGCCATGAGAGCCGATAACAATAGCGGAAACCTTTTCTTCTGTTTCCACTCTCAATATCTCCATAAAGGGAACCGCCCTGTTGATTATTATTTTGACCTTGAAACCCTTTTTCTTCAATTCTTCTTCTATCGGTGTTATCTCGGCCATTGCCCTTTCTTCCAGATTCTTCTCGATCTCCAGAATGTCTTTTGTGGCGTATCTGGCTATGGCATCAAAACTCCCTTTATCAATAACATGAAGTATAACCACTTCTCTCGCGCCGGCATCCTTCAGACGAACAATAAAATCCAGGGCTTTGTGCGCCACATCCGAAAAATCGGTTGGATACAGTATTTTTTTAAACATAACAGATCCTCCTTTCAAAATTGCTGGCCTCGCAAAGAGTAAAAGTTTTCACATATAACAAAAACCCCTCAAGTAATCTTATGTTCCCCCTTATTGGTTTCAGGGTCAAGCTAAAAATCCGGCACATGGAACCCCTGTTATTTACATGCGGTTTCCCGACATATTCAGGCACACCATTGAAGATCCCCGCAGCAAAGCTGCGGGGAATCTCCGACTGTTTAGTAAGTTAGAAATTATTTTCTGTGTTTTTCTGGCAGAAAATAATTTCGTTAACGCACTTATCCCGTTTATCGGGGTAAGGAAAATTTTTGATTTTATGCGCTCGCTATTCAGTTCGAAAATTAGATAAAAAGTGTCACACGCCCCCTGTTTCGCTACTTTATCCTTGACACGCAAAAGTCCCTTTCCTATACTCGCCACTCTTGAAAATACAGGCATTTTGCCGACAGTAAAGCAAAGGAGGTGTATTATGTCCGAAAAAATATTGATTCCATTGGATGGTTCTACATTAGGCGAGGCGGCCCTGCGCTACGTTGAGGAACGGACGTCTAAACTAGCGCTGGGAAAGAAGACAGAGGTTGTTCTCTTCCAGGTAATTACACCAGTGACTTATACTGTTGTTGCCGGAGAGTCAGTCGAGATTCCCTATACTGAGAGTGAGCTGGAGCAAATAAAGAAGATGGCAATGGACTACCTCAGCGAAGCCGGTAAAGACCTGAAAAGTAAAGGGGCTGTTGTGGAGTGTAAAGTGGCGTTCGGTACATCCTCAGCTGACGAGATTATTAAGGCTGAAGGCGAAGTCAAAGCTGACCTGGTGGCCATGTCAACACATGGACGGCATGGTATTACTCGATGGGCTTTCGGTAGTGTCACTGATAAAGTACTGCGAGGAGGTAAAATACCCGTATTAATGGTGAGAATGCCGAAGAAGGCTGAATAAGGTTTGCATAATATTGCTTTCGTCATCGCAAGTCGGTCTTAGGCCGACTTGCGAGCTTTAACTCATTGATAGTAAAGGGAAATATGGAGACATCACACTGATTCTTTGACACCCCGGTTACCGGGGCAGGCCCTATCCCTCATACGTCTTTTTACCCTTCCTTGACGCTATGATAATGGCGGTAAATATGAGCACCATTCCCGCGATTTGAAAGGTGCTCACCGTTTCACTGAAAAAGAGATACGCCAGGATCGTGGCACCGATTGCCTCTCCGAGAATTGATATCGCGATCATGCCCGCCCTCAAGTGTTCCAGCGCCCAGTTTATGGATGTATGTCCCACGAGCTGCGGGATAACAGCCAGCAGTATCATGTACATATAGGAAGAAGATCTGTACCCTGTAAAAGATACGCCCATGACAAGGGATGTCGCGAGCAGAAACAGGGCGCTCGCCGTGAACACAATTGTTATATACGTCAGTATGTCGAGGCGTTCCCTCACCCTGCTGCCCGTCAGCAGATACGCGCTTCCCATCATCGCCCCCATCAGGGCAAGGAGATCCCCTGTCAACGCCCTTTTATCAAGCAAAATCAGGGCGTGAAGTCCGCTGTCTCCTGCCGCTATTACGATACTACCGAGGAGACACAGGATAGTCCCGACGATAATCTCCGCGTGTTGTTTCTCTTTCAGAAAAAACCAGGAAAAAATGCCGACAAATATGGGATTTGTGGTGACGATGACCACGCTGCTCGCAACCGATGTATATTTCAGGGAGGTTGTCCAGAATATAAAATGCAGGCCCAGGAACACGCCACCCGCAAGCGAAAGCTGCAGGTCTCTCCTGCATACAGCCTTGAATGAAACGCCTCTTATCCCGGAGAAAACGAGGAGGATAACAGATGCGACACACATCCTGTACGTGGCTATCATAATCGCCGGCACATCGTCACAGAATCTTATGAATATAGCCGCGAAGGATATCGAGACTATACCGACAAACAGTATCGCTATGGTTCGAACCATTCTATTACAGCTTCCCGGCGTCAATTATATACTAAATCCAGACACCCTCGTAACACCTGCCGCTTCGATAAACGTGCCGCATATCGCACACACAACCGGAGAATTTTTATCACATAACAGCGCCAAAAGAAATCCCACTGTCGAACAAAATATGGTAAACTGCCACGCATTGTACGAAGTGCCCGGCGCGCCCCCGCATATACGCAGATGTTTCATCACCGGGTTTTACCCCTGCAAAGAAGGAGGTCATATCATGAAAACCAGGTATGGAGTATTGTGTCTGATTATCCTGTTTTTGTCATCTGTGGCAGAGGCAGGGGGAATAGTCTCCAAAACAACGGCGGATGACCAGACAAACGTCGAGGTGACTGTCTACAACAGCAATCTCGGTCTCATCAAGGATACCAGGAAGGTAAAGATTCCCCGTGGCGAGGTCGAGCTTAGATTCACGGATGTGGCATCACAGATAATGCCTGTCACCGTCCACGTCAAATCACTCAATTATCCCGACAAGTTCAGCGTGCTTGAGCAGAACTATGAGTATGATCTCATAAACGAGAAAAAGCTCTTCGACAAATATGTAGGCAAAAAGATCAAGATCATAGACGAAAACAAGTTCCAGGACAGAAAGAAAATCCTCGAAGCTACCCTGCTCAGCAACAATCAGGGGCAGATATACCGTATCAACGACGAGATATATCTCGGTTATCCGGGCATAAAGGTGCTCCCCGAGATACCGGAGAACCTGATCGCGAAACCCACCCTCACCTGGCTTTGCGACAACAGCGCAATCAAGCCCCATCGGCTGGAGGTTTCCTACCTGACCGGCGGCATTACATGGGAAGCGGACTATGTCATGACACTCGACAAAAACGATAAATTATCCGACATGTCAGGATGGGTGACCATAGGCAACAAAAGTGGCGCGACTTACAGAAATGCCACACTGAAACTGATAGCCGGGTCTGTTCATCGAGTGGAAAAACAACCCCGGGATGGAATGTATCAGATGGAACGCATGGCAAAATCAGCAGCCTCGCAGTTTAAAGAACAGAGTTTCTTTGAATACCATATATATGATCTGCAACGCAGGACAACCATAAAAGACCAGCAGACAAAACAGATAAATCTGCTCGAAGCAACGGGAATCACGCTGCAAAAAGAGTTCCTGATCTGCGGAACCAGAGGCTGGTACACGGGACGCGCCACGGAGGAAAGTACAAAATTACCGGTGGGTGTATACATTATATTCGCGAACTCCTCAGAGAACAGACTGGGTGTGCCCCTCCCCGAAGGCACCGTGCGGCTGTACAAAGCAGACGGCGGCGGCGGACAACAGTTTATAGGCGAAGACAGAATCCGTCACACACCGAAGGATGAGAAAGTCAGGCTCAAGGTGGGCGAAGCATTCGATATAACAGCGAAAAAAACGCAGACAGATTTCAAGCGGATAACATCCAGACTGTATGAATCCGAATGGGAAATTGTGTTGAGAAACCACAGGAAAAAAGACGCGACGGTAGGCCTGCTGGAACCCATGGCACAAAACTGGAAGATACTGAACAGCAATCACCCATTCAAAAAGGTCGACGCGTTTACAATAAGATTTGACGTAAAGGTCCCGAAGGATAAAGAAATCAAGATACGCTACAGAGTCAGATCAGGGTTGTAGCATCAATATTGTCGTTCATCAAAAACAGGGACACTCCCCTATTATTCTCCTGGCAGCCTATCTTTTTCATGAAAATGGGGGAGTGTCCCTGTTTAACCACAGTGGAGGAACATAAAAGTTCCTCCACTGCACGGTATGGTTATAACATGCGCTTCTTCATATGTTCTTCACCTTCTTCCTACTGATAGAGAGAGGTGATAAAACACCCACTACCAGAGTCGTCTGAACCACCGTCTTCAGTCTCTACTCGTTTAACGGCGATAGTGAGTCTCGGATCGTCTCCACCCGAACCTCCCGACGTAAACACTATTACGGTTTTATCAGGACTCATAATACCTTTAAAAGAGTCTTCCCCTGCGGATGTAATGATACCATTGGAACCAATAGAGAGTGTCGCGGTTCCTTCCAGAGTCTGTTCACCTGAATCTGTTCCGTTAAAGGTAAGATTTCCGGAGCCGTCTATGGCCGCATCGCCTCGTTCCCATCCTTCCCAATCTGCCGCGTTATCTGAAGAGTAAATTGCATGGATTTTCCAATCGCCTTCAAGATCGGCTGTAGCAAATGTAGCGCCTGTTCGCTTGACAAGAAGCGCAAGTTCCGGATTGTCTAGACTCGAATATTCATCTGTAAGTACTATTATATTTTTATCAGGACTCATGATCCCTTCAAGGGATTCCTCTTCTGACAACGTAACGATACCGTCTGAAGAAATGGAAAACGTTGCCTCTTCACCAGTAGTTTCGGAGTATTCATCGGAATTTTCCATGTAGCCAAGAGTAAACACTCCACTGTTGTTGGCGGTCATATCTATCCGTTTCCATCCTTCCCATCCGGTAGCTGAGGAAGAAATGAAATGACCTATCCAATCGCCTTCAAAATCGGCTGTAGCAAATGTAGCGCCTGTTCGCTTGACAAAGATCCCAAGGCCCGGATTGTCTGTACCCGGATATCCCGATGTAACTACTATGAAATCCTTATCGGAATTCAGAATACCTTCAAAAGAATTATCTGTCGGCATTGTGATGATGCCATCGGAATCAATAGAAATCGTTGCCGCTGGAAAAATACCTCCGGAATATTCATCGGAATCTTCTATGTTACTAGGAGAAGCCGTTTCTCCGTCTACGGCCATATCGGCTCGTTCCCATCCTTCCCAGTTCTCAGCTGAAGAGAAAATTGCATGTGATTTCCAATCGCCTTCAAGATCGGATTGTGAAAAAGAATCTGCAGCAAACGATAAATTGACAGCAGAAAGCAATAAAATTAATACACATAGAACCACGGTAATAATGTTTAATTTCCTTACATATTTTCCATTTTCCGCTTTTTGCATCTTTACCTCCCTTTGATTATGTTAATAGATTGAAGAATCTTGTAACTTTCAATGAGACACTCTATGTACATACCCGCTCAATCACAACCTGTCAACGCTTATCAGAATTATATCCCAAAAACAAGATTAAACAGGGACACTCGTCCCTGTTTAATCAAGATGGAGGAGAGATCAACAGTGGGTAAAACGGCAGTAATTGATATAGACAATACCCTTTGGCAATTCAGCGATGCCTTATATCTGGAGTTGAAGAAGATCAATGATAATTGTCCAACGCCCGATAAGTGGAACATTTTCAACATTTGGGAGGGATGCTGCTCGTTTGAAGATTTTATTGCCGTGATCAATACCTACCCTACCCGGAATCACAAAACTTCCTGTCGGCACTGAAAGAACATGGTTTTCATGTCATCATTGCCAGTCACCGTATGCTCGAAACGACTCAGCAGACCGAACGATGGCTTGCGAGGCACAGACTCCCCTATGATGAACTGCACATCTCTCACGACAAGACAGTCCTCTTTCCTGATGCTGACATCGTCGTAGATGATCTGCCTCGGACGCTTGAAAAGGCAGTAGAAAGCGGAGCTCTGGGCGCCGGGTTGTTGTTTCCCTGGAACAGGGCGTATGTCGGAAACAACTTCAAACTGTTTCAAAACCTTAACGAGGTTCTGGACTATATTCTTACGTCATCATAACCCAAGTTTAACCCCATTCCGAACACAACTACAGTGATGTCATGTGGTTAAAGCTGAGTGGCCAAATTTATGGTCACTACATCTTTACATCTCAACCTTTGTACGCTTCAG
>JAFDAI010000002.1 GCA_019313905.1 Deltaproteobacteria bacterium
GGCAACATTCAATGCCCCCTTAGCCGGTGTCATGTTCGCCATGGAAATTATCCTGGGTGAATTCGGCATCGCCACATTCAGCCCCATCGTGGTCTCTTCCGTCATGGCAACTGTCATTTCCAGAGCATACCTGGGAGATTATCCTGCCTTCGATATTCCACACTACACGCTGGTAAGCACAATGGAGATACCCCTCTATATGGTGCTGGGAATCATCGCGGGAGTGGTTAGTGTAATCTTCACTTCATTTCTATACAAGACCGAAGATCTATTTGATTCCATAAATATCCCCGATTATGTGAAAGCGGCGATAGGCGGTCTGCTAATCGGAATCATTGGAATATTCTTTCCGCATGTCTACGGCGTGGGTTACGGCGCAATCGAACTTGCCCTGCTGGAGAACCTTTCCTGGTATATACTGGTTGCCCTCATCTTTGCCAAGATACTCGCGACCTCTTTTACCATAGGTTCCGGCGGATCCGGGGGCATTTTTGCCCCGTCACTCTTTATCGGGGCCATGCTGGGAGGAGCCTTCGGGTGTATGGTTCACCACTTGTTTCCCGACATCACAACCACATACGGGGCCTACAGCCTGGTCGGCATGGGAGCGGTGGTAGCCGGCGCCACTCACGGCCCGATTACAGCGATACTCATACTGTTTGAAATGACAGGTGATTACAAGATTATACTCCCCCTCATGCTTTCCTGCATTCTGAGCTCTGTTATAGCATCACAGATTAAACGAGAATCCATCTATACCTTAAAACTGATAAGAAGGGGGACAGATATCAGGGCAGGGAAAGAAGTCAATATCATGAAATCCCTTCTCGTTAAGGATGCCATGACAAAAGAGGTGGCAACAGTGTCTGAAAATATGCACCTCAATAAACTGCTCAAGTACACCTTTTCAAGCAAGCACTCGAGTTTTCCCGTGGTCGACGACAGTGGTCTGTTAAGCGGGATAGTGACCTTTCAGGATTTCAAGGAGGTGGTTTTCGAGGAAGGCCTGGGAGACCTCGTCGTGGTGAAGGATATTTCCATACCCAATGTAATAACCATAACAGGAAATAGAAATCTGGATGAGGCACTGAAAAAGATAGGCCTGAAAAATATAGAACAGCTTCCGGTGGTTGACGATAATAACCCGCGAAAGATAGTGGGCATACTCTCCCGAAGGGATATATTCTCGGCATATAACAAGGCACTTATAAACAGATCACTGGTAAGAGAAATGGGTGAAAAGGACTCGAAGAGCAGGATGTAGGCTGTTGAGCTAACAGATTACAGCTTAAACAACTATAGTAAAGCGCTTCATAAATAACTTTGACGACGTCGTTATGACACCTTAATCACAATATGCCGTTTTTTTCCTTTTCTCAGGTGTATCTCCCTGGCTTCGTCAATGTTGTCTGTCCCTATCTTTTCGTCAAACTTACCCACTTGCAAGCCATTTACATATGCCCCGCCCTGCGTGATCAGCCGCCTTGCTTCGCCCCTGGATTTACACAGACCAACATCATGAAAGAGCTCGAAGGCAGACACGCCCCTCTCCAGTTCATCCATGCTCTTTTCCACTGTGGGAATTGCCGATGTGCCAACTTCAGTATTGGATCTCGGTATGGAGCTTGACGGGAACAGGCTGGAGCTTACAGGTTTTAATCCGAAGGTGTTCACCGCCGCTCCCCAGGCGGCAACCGCCGCATCCTGTCCATGCGTAATCCTTGTCGCCTCAAAAGCCAGAACTGCCTTTGCCATATTCATCTCGGAATCCATAAGCTTTTTCGCCTCTTTTACCTCTTCCATAGGCAAGAGGGTAAACAGGGCAAGAAACCTCACCACATCCAAATCTTCCGTGTTTATCCAGTATTGGAAATAATCATAGGGCGTGGTAAGTCCTGCATCCAGCCATACAGTACCTTTCTCGGTTTTGCCCATCTTGTGTCCCTGGGATGTGGTCAGAAGGGGAAAGGTTATCCCGTAGGTCTTTTTCTCTTCGAGCCTCCTCGTAAGGTCTATTCCCGCTACAATATTGCCCCACTGGTCATTGCCGCCCATCTGGAGAATGCACCCATAATTCCTGCAGAGGTAATAAAAGTCATAGGATTGCAGAAGCATATAATTGAATTCGATAAAATTGAGTCCCTTTTCCAGGCGCATCTTGCAACTCTCCGCGGCAAGCATCCTGTTAACACTGAAACAACATCCTACGTCTCTCAGGAATTCCACATAGTTGAGCTTGGACAGCCAATCCGCGTTGTTCAACAGAAGCGCTCTGTCTTCCTCAAAGTCCAGGTACTGTGAAAGCTGCTTCTTTATAGCTTCCGCGTTCATGTCTATTTCATCACGTGTCAATATGCGGCGCATCTCGGTCTTGCCGCTCGGATCGCCTATAAGGGCGGTGCCTCCGCCGACAAGAGCGATGAGTTTGTGACCACAGCGCTGCATATGCACGAGTGACATTATCGGAACAAGGCTCCCAATATGAAGACTCGCCGCGGTAGGATCAAAACCGATATAACAGGTGATATTTTCTCTTTCCAGAAGATTCCTTATGGACCCCTCATCCGTTACCTGCTCTATAAAACCTCTCTCATGAAGTACGTCATATGCGCTTTTCCCGCCCATAATTATCAACCTTCCATACCAACGCTCATCCTCTCAATAGAAAGAGACCTGCCCGTCCTGTTATCAATGTCTATCAGAACTCCCTGGAGCCGGATATCCCCTTTCGCGACATCGAACCTGTTGGGCAGGAGGGTCAAAAATCTTTCAAGCGCCGCCTCTTTCTTTATACCCAGAACAGAATCAAAGGAACCCGTCATACCGACATCCGTTATATACGCTGTTCCACCGGGCAACACCCTCTCATCCGCCGTTTGCACATGTGTATGTGTGCCCAGGACAGCGCTGACCTTTCCATCCAGAAACCAGCCCAGTGCCTCCTTCTCGGATGTCGCCTCGGCATGCATGTCAACAATTATTATATCCGTCTTATGCTTCAGTTTTTCTATTTCTCTCTCGGCAACACGAAAGGGACAATCAAGAGGTTTCATAAAGATTCTTCCTTCAAGATTCAACACGCCCAGAGATATCCCCAGTCTGGTGTCTATTGCCACGCTTCCCTTGCCCACAGTTCCTTCCGGATAATTGGCCGGCCTTAAAAGGGTCTCGTAGTCGTCAATAAAATCACTTGTCTCTTTTTTATCCCATATATGATTTCCGGAAGTCAGAATGTCTATTTCGTTGTGGTAGAGTTCATCCACTATCTTCCTGGTTACGCCGAACCCGCCGGCCGCATTCTCACAATTCGCGATGACAATGTCCACTCCATATTGCCCCACTATACCGGGGAGAAGAGCACTTACCGCTTTTCTCCCCGGTTTTCCTACTATGTCCCCTATAAAGAGTATCTTCACTTTTCAGATCTTCCCTCTATTTTGCGAAATCAGACACACGTGTTTCCCTTATGACGGTAACCTTTATCTGTCCCGGATAGGTAAGTTCCGATTCGATCTTTTTCGCAATATCCCTGGAGAGCATCACGGCATCATTGTCAGATACTTTTTCATTTTCAACAAGGATACGGATCTCTCTCCCGGCCTGTATAGCGTAGCACTTATCGACGCCGTTGAAAGAGGTCGCTATCCCCTCCAGTTCGGTCAGCCGCTTCACGTAAGTCTCCAGCATTTCCCTGCGGGCACCCGGCCTCGCAGCAGAAAGTGTGTCTGCCGCCTGTATAAGAACATCCAGGACAGTGTTGTTGCGCCCGTCGTCATGATGATGCGCTATAGCCTGAACAATCCTCTCGGATTCCCCGAACTTTCTGGCGTATTCCGCTCCAATGGCGGCATGAGGCCCTTCGACTTCATGATCGATGGCCTTCCCTATATCGTGCAGCAACCCCGCCCTTTTTGCGTCTTTTACATTCACCTTGAGCTCGGCGGCCATCATGCCCGCAAGATGCGAGACTTCAATGGAATGTTCCAGAACGTTCTGGGAAAAGCTTGTCCGGAATCTCAACCTCCCAAGGAGATTCAGCAGCTCAGGATGAACATCATGGACACCTGCATCGAATGACACACTTTCGCCTGTTTCACGAATCACCCTGTCAATCTCGGATCTTACCTTTTTGACTATGTCCTCTATCCTCCCCGGATGAATTCTCCCGTCGCTTATCAGATTTTCCAGGGATCTTTTTGCCACTTCCCGCCGCACGGGATCGAAACTCGAAATAACCACGGCCTCGGGTGTATCATCTATAATCAGGTCTGTACCTGTAGCGGCCTCTATGGCCCTTATATTTCGCCCTTCCCTGCCGATTATTCTTCCCTTCATTTCATCCGATGGGAGGGTTACAACTGACACGGTCTTTTCAGCCACAAAATCGGAGGCATATCTCTGGACCGCATAAGCCAGTATTTCACTGGACCTTTTCTCGGATTCCCGTTTTGTTTCTTCCTCTATTCTTCTTATTACACCACCCGCCTCGTGCCGCGCGCTATCTACCATCAACTGTACCAGATATTCCTTTGCTTCCTTTGATGAAATCCCGGCGATTTTTTCCAGTTTTTCCTTTTGTTCTTCCAGAGCCCTATCCAGCTTACCATGCTTTTCATCCAGGAGCGCTTCTTTACTTATGGCTGCGTTCTCTTTCTTCTCTATATCGGATTCTCTCTGGGCGAAAAGGTCCGTTTTTCTGTCCAGATTTGCTTCCTTCTGCTGAAGCCTGTTTTCTACCTTCTCAAGCTCTGTTCTTCTATCTTTGGTTTCTCTTTCAAACTCATTCTTTGCCCTGAGGAGATTGTCCTTGGCCTGGAGAATAGCCTCTTTCTTTATACTCTCCGCTTCCTTTTTGGCCTCGCCAGTAATCCTTAATGACAGGCTCTCAGACGACTCCAGCATCTTGCTGGAGATGCTTTTCCTCACAAAATATCCCAGCACTACACCTGCTGCGACAGACCCCAGCACTACAAGTATTATAAAGCTGATATTTAACAAATTTATTTACCTCCTCCCGTAATTGTCCCGCAAGGACATGGATCTCGGATTTGTATGAACGGGAGGGGCCAGGAATAACGATAGGTTGCGCCCAAAGCACAATCGCACGGAGACAGGGCTTGATATATCTTGCCCGGGACTTTAAGAGAAATGAAACTGCTTCTGCTATATCTCTCCCCCGCCTATGCCGTAACAACCATTTTTTTGAACCTTACAAAAGAATTGGCGCCCTGTTGCTGCTTCAGGCTTTCCACCTCTCTCATCGTAGAGAGCCGGCGGACATGCACACCACTAACAAGGAAGGGCTCCCGATTATAAGGTGTTGGTTCAAAAAACTAAAAGCTGTCACGCACATCGCAGGGGGTTACCTTGCTTTCTTTATCTATATAACTGATTAATTCCCCAATTTCGTCTTCGAACCTGCTGCGCAGGTCTTCTTTCTCTCCTCTTACTCTGAACAATTCCTCGGCAATATTTAAAGCAACTAATATAGCAATATCTGAAGTTGTTACATCCTCTGAGGCATCTCCTATTTCCTTTGCCCTCTCATTTATATGTTGAACAATCTTACTTACATATTCATCCCCTTTATCACTCAGGACTGAAAATTCCTGCCCTATAACCCTTATATCGAAACGCTTTTTCAACTGCTTTCCCCGTGCTTTGCTTATGGTACTTCTATATCATGCAGCATATCAAGGAGCATATCCACCCCTGTACGCACAGCATCCTTTTCCTCATTTAAAACCTTCACTCTGTTTTTCACCTCTTCCAACTCCGCGCTTTTCCCTTCCAGCAATTTTTCCAGCTCGCGGTTCCGGTTTTTTAACGTGGAATACTCTTCTAAAATTCTCTTTATTTTTTGTTCAAGTTCGCTAAATCTTTCTAATTCCACGTCCGGTTTCAACTTCCTTTCAATGATATCTTATCTTGATCTGATTATGTCAACTCGTCCGGCAAAAGTCAAGGTGCTATTTCTCAATGTGTTATCAACAAGTAGAATTATCAGGATAAACAACTTTAGTGCCACGGACCAGGAGATATCCATTATTGCCTTGACACATAGCAATATTTTTGGCATATAATTCGGCGCATTCTTGGAAAGAAGGAAGAACTATAAATTACAACCATAGATCATTGGTTTGAGGAGAAGACATGGGCGAAGAGCTGAAGGAAGAATTGCAGGAAATACTTGATAAAGCACGGAAAGCACAAGCAATCGTTGAGCACTGGTCACAGGAAAAGGTTGATGAGATGGTGTTGGCTGCAGCCTGGGAAGCTATTATACCGGAACATGCCAGGGAATGTGCCGAGCTTGCCGTTAAAGAAACGAAAATGGGTATTTATGAGAACAAATATGCCAAACACCGCAACAAGATCCTGGGTACTCTTCGCGACATGGAAGGCGCCAAATCATGTGGCATAGTTGATGAAGACATTGAAAAAGGTCTTTTCAAGGTTGTTAAACCCATGGGCGTTGTTTTCGCTCCGACACCCTGCACAAACCCGACGGCAACTCCAGGGGTTATGGGTATTTTAGCACTGAAAACCCGTAACGCGATCATCTTTGCACCCCATATGATCGCCCGCCGCTGCGCTAATAAGACTGTTGAATATCTGAGAGCAGGACTCAAGAAAGTCGGCGCCCCCGAAGATCTGATACAGGTAATGGAAAGACCTTTCATCGAGGATATTCAGTCAATGATGAAAGCCTGTGATATAGTTATTTCCACTGGCGGTACTCAGTCTGTTATTGCAGCTTATTCCAGCGGCAAACCGGCACTCGGAGTCGGAGCCGGAAATTCAGTCATGATCGTCGATGAAACTGCTGATATTGCCGATGCAGCCGAGAAGATCTTCATGAGCAAAACGTTTGACAACGCCACTTCCTGCTCCGCTGAGAATAATCTCGTTATCCAGGAGTCGGTGTGGAATCAGACCATTGATGCCCTCAAATCCCACGGTGGTTACCTCTGTAATGCCGAGGAAAAAGCCAGACTGAAAGAGGCCGTCTGGCCGGATGGTGTCCATATCAATGCCAAGGTCGTGGCACGTTCTCCAGTCAGAATTGCCAATAAGATCGCCGGCCTGAACGTTCCCGAGGATACTAGATTTATCATGGTTCTTGGTGATGACCCGGTCAAAAGTGACAAGTTTGCTGATGAAAAGCTTTCAGTGATCGTAACTCTCTGGAAATATAAGAACTTCAGCGATGCTATTGAATATCTCAATAAAATTCACGCGATCCGTGGCATCGGTCACTGCTGCGGCATCCACACCACCAGCGAAGATCGTATTTATGAGCTTGCCGAGCAGGCAAAGGTCAGTCGCCTGATGGTCAACCAGCCGCAGTGCCTCGCGAACAGCGGAGCAACCACCAACGGTATGCCATGGACCATGACACTCGCCTGCGGCACCTGGGGTAACAACAGTTCATCGGATAACATAACCTGGAAACATATGGTCAATCATACATGGGTTTCCAAACCAATTGCTGAATATAAGCTTGATGAAGATAAGCTTTTTAAAACCCATTGGGACAAATACGGGAAATAGTACACCCAGACAGCAGGCATGCCGGGAACACTGAAATATAAGAACCATTCCGGCGATCCTGGAAACCTGTCAAAGCGCCTTAAGGCGTTTGCCGTTGCATAATAATTTAGAATAGGAGAGCATACATGGAAAAACAGGAACTTACTGACAAGCTGCTGGCCTTCTTGAGAAGAGCGCTGGCAAATAAGGATGCACAGGTTGATCCTGAAGCCCCCCTGGTAGACCAGGGACTGAATTCTTCCGGTCGTCTCGAGTTATTTACCATGATTGAAGACGAATGGGACCTGATGCTGGACGAAGATGATACCGACGAAGTAGAAACCTTCAATGACGTGGTGGCACTGGCAGAGAAAATGCTGGCCTAAGCTGTTTTATACCGCGAACAGATCAAGAAAACCGGTCCCCAAAGGGCCAGTTTTCTTTGCTTTTACACATCCATTAAAACACTTATCAGCTGACACCTCTGTGCCGGCTGTTAACTTTTAAAACCATGCTGATTATGCCAGGACCCTTTTGAGGGTTTCCATGTTTTCAATATTTTTCATCTTAACATCGCGACTGATTTTCCTCATAAGACCGCACAGCACCTTTCCGGGACCAAGTTCGAAAGCGCTTTCAATTCCAGCCTGCATCATCTTGTCCATTTCCTCGATCCAGCGCACCGGATGATTAACCTGCTGAGTCAGCAACCGTTTTACATCGTCTTTTGACGAATAAAAATCGGCTTCGACATTGGACAACACGGGCACATCCAGTTCACCAATCTCAATGGCCTTCAAGGCCTCGCCAAGCCGGTCGGCAGCCGGTTTCATAAGTGTACTGTGAAAGGGCGCGCTTACTGCCAATATTGCAACTCGTTTGGCACCTTCGGCTTCGGCCTTTTCAACAGCCCGCTTGACTGCCTCCGTATGACCCGAAATAACGATCTGTCCGGGAGCATTATAATTGGCTGGGGCAACAAACTGCCCTTGGGCGCTTTCTTCGCATATTTTTTCAATCGTATCAGTATCCATCCCCAGAATGGCTGCCATGCCGCCAACTCCTACAGGCACAGCTTCCTGCATGAATGTGCCTCTTTTGCGCACAATGCGGACCGCATCGGAAAATTTCAGGGCTCCCGAAGCCACCAAAGCACTGAATTCACCCAGGCTGTGACCCGCTACCAGCTCGGGAGTAATTGAGCTTTCCTGCTGCAAAACACGCAACGCTGCAACGCTGACAGTCAGAATGGCTGGCTGGGTATTCATCGTCAATTTCAAATCATCCTCCGGACCTTCAAAACAGAGTTTTGACAACCCTTTACCCAGGGTATCGTCAGCCTCCGCAAAAACATCAGCGGCTACCTTGAAATTATCCTTAAGTTCCTTGCCCATTCCGATATATTGGGATCCTTGCCCTGGAAATAAAAACGCACATTTTGCCATGACCTTACCTCTATTATTAATAGTTGCTTTGTTGAAAATGGAAAATTATAAGGTAACGTTTCACCGGTGTCAATGCAAAAACCACAGGCGATAGAGTCTCTTTGGTTGCTATATTTTCGCACCGAGGAGAAAAGCTGGATGAGCACTATTTAATAAGGACGATACCGGTGAACACTTCCCCCTCATATAACAGGTAGCGCCCTCGAAGGGACGAAAATGATGGAATCCGTGAGGTAATTTTATCCGTCAGCCGGACCTTAAATGAGAAACCATCCGCGTGGGGAATAATCTCCGCGTCGTGAAATCTGGCGCCTTTCCCCACAAGGGGGGACAGGCATTTATAGATTGATTCCTTGGCACTAAAAATCAGTGTAAACCATTTTCTGCTTTCATCCGCGGCCTGCCTGCCAACCCAGTCCATTTCGCTGTCGGTGAGAACCCTTTTGGCGATGCTGCGCGTAACGCGATCAGCCGTCTCGATGTCAAAACCAACTCCTAAATAATCGCTTTGCCGCGCCACAGCCGCGCCACACCACGAATCAGTATGGGAAATAGCCCCGACTATTCCCGGGGGCCATGCGGTTGAACCATCGGATTTTCTGGCCAGCACACATTCCTGTATGCCCAGACTTTCAAGCGCGCTCCGGGCACACATTCTGCCGGCGCCAAACTCGTTACGCCGACTGGCAACGGCTTTTTTAACGACAGTGGCCTCTTCCCGGTGCAACGCATAGTGTTTATCCTCTATGCGGCAGCATTCAGTGAAAACGCGATCGGGAAATAATTGTTGTATATTCGGAGCGTCTGGCATTTGACATATCCCATCAACAACTTCTTAAACGAACCATCTCTCTGCGAGTGAACGTGAGAAATTTCTGTATCGCCCGGCTAAATCCCGATAAATCGGAACTAAAACTCGCGCTAATGCACCCAGACAGTTAGATTTTCACGGGGTCGGACACTGTCAGCACATTTTTCCCCAAAACGTTTGAATACACTACGAAAAAACTTTTTATGACAATGTTGATAGCTTATCAATAAAATCTTTTACAGCCGCATTAAACGCATTCCGCCTATCGATCATTACCACATGACCCGCGTCCGGAATAATGCAAAGCTCGCTTCCCGGTAGACTCTGGTTCATCTTTTCCGGCAGATCGCGGGCAGTTATCAGATCATCTGCCCCCCAGATAATAAGGACAGGCTGTTTTATTGATGATATCCAATCCGAACTGTCAAAAAGACCCGCTGCCAGTAAATCGGCCTGCAGTGCATCGCTGCCCATTTCCCTGAGCATTGTAAGACCCTGTTTAAATGAATCCGGAACATCCATCCCGCAGGAAGAAATGTTGTCAATAACATCCTCTGCCGAGAGATCAACCCCCTTTTCATACAGTTTGCGATACATACGAGAGAGCCTGAAAACGGTGCTGGTACCCACAAGTACCAGTCCCTTTATTTTGTCGGGATGTGCCCGGACATATTCCTGTGCAATTGCTCCGCCGAATGAGTGACCCATAAGAAAAAATGAGGAAAGGCCAAGAGCTGTAGTAAATTGGTCAAGCCATGCGGAATACTCTTTAACCGATGTAAGAGGCGTGCCACCGGATCTGCCATGACCGGGCAGGTCAGGAACAATGATTTTAAAGTACTTGCTGAGTCTGCTTACCTGGTAACCCCAGACAAGCCCGTTAGCCCCGGCACCGTGCAGGCACACAACAGCATGCTCTTTATCAATCCCCCGCTTTGATATCCGGTAATGATACTCATTACCATCTATTGTCACACGCGCCACGGCAAACCCCCATTTGACATGAGCCAATGCCTTTCAAAAATTGCAGGTAATTATTCTGTGTGAAATCTGTTTACACTGCCCCATAATATGAACCAGCGTTATCCGGACAGCGAACTTGTGGGCAAAACAGGACACACCCGTCGCCTGAAACAGCAGCTTTCGAACCATCCGGGTTGCGGCCCTACCACCTCAGGATGGAGATAAAACACCCGCCGCCACCACCACCGCCTTCAGCGCAATTGGTCGAGAATGTCTTGTCGGCTCCCCCTATTGTCCCGGCTGTGTTTGTCGCCACAATTCGATAATGATAGGCAGTGCATGCAGAAAGTCCCGAGATATCAACTCTGACTGAAACATCGCCCGTCCCTGAACCGGCATCCATGCTTGCCGTTGCCGATCCGTAAGCGGTTGTTGCCCCGTATTCGAAGTGATAAGTCGTGCTTGAGTGATTAGGATTGACTGTGCCTCCCAGTGTAACTGTATTAAGACCCACCGAGGCAGCCACCCCTGTTGTTACCATCGGGGGAATGGCAAGGGTGGTAAAGGTTTCGTCATTTCCATAGGTAGTACCCTCACTATTTGTCGCCACTATTCGATAATGATAGGTGGTATGGACATAAAGGCCAGTGATATCAACGTTGACTGCAACATCGCCCGTCCCTGAACCGGCATCCATGCTTGCCGTTTCTGATCCGTAAGCGGTTGTTGCCCCGTATTCAAAATAGTAAGTTGTACTCTCCATGCTGGGATTTACTGTGCCGTTTAGTGTCGCGGAGGAGAATGTTATCGAAGAGGCAACCCCCGTGGTCACCGCGGGCGCTGTTCCGTAATCTACATCCAGCGTCTGCCAAAAGAGATTGTGGCCTCCCTGGTCATCCGCGCAGTCATAATCCATGTCCATATCCACGCGGAAAAGCCCGGTCGGGCGGTCTGTGGTCGTTCCCCAGGAATTCAGCATTATCCAGTAAGAATTGGCCGGCCAGTCATCGTCATTGTAGCCCACACATAAAACCGCGTGACCACCGCCCCCGGGTGTTGTGTAGGGCTCGCCGCACGTACTATCAAAGTTCCACAAAACGTCTCCCTCCTGACTGTTCCAGAAGGTACGAAAAGCAGTCCAATTGTCCGCGGTACCCATGAAAAAGGCAAACCAGACAGCCTTATTCTGATCCAGAACACTTTTGATATTGGCGATGGCCTGTGCCTGGCCGACACCATGCGTTATGATCGTCTGTGTCTCTATGGATTCTATGGGGTACCTTGGTAAAGTGGAAATATCTTCGCATGCCACACCGGATTCCCCGTCGGAGCATCGACTGCTGCCATCCTGCCAGCTTGCATTTGTATTGGACCAGGGAATGGTCCGTCCCTTATCCGAACAAAAGTCTGCAAGATCCGACAGCCAGCCCCCGCAGCAGGCATAACTGGTATCGCATGAATTCAGATATTGAATTGAGAGACGATCATAGATGCCTTCCTGAACATCCAGAGCGATCGCCATTACGCCGGTACCGGCCCAGACCCAACAGTTGCCGCAGGACCCCTGGCTACGCGCGGAGGGCGTGTATTCCAAATGACTGAGGAGACTGAGTGAACCACGCGGGGAGGGAATACCGGGCTTGACCCGTTCGCCCGACAGGGCCCTTGGCGCATTTTCATAAGCCCGTATCCATTCCATACGTATTTCATCATCCGGGTGCATTATGGCATAATCATCTGACTCTTCACCGGACCATGCCCAACCCGCTGAAAATAGAACCAGGATAAGGCTTAAAACCAGCCATAACGTCTTTTTTCTCATAGAGTTTCTCATTTTCTGATCTCTTTAAACTCAAAATCATCGCCAAGATCAATTGTGGGAAAATCGAAAAGAACCGGCGTGCAGGTTCCCCTGGTAATCACCTTTAAATAACATTCAAAATTCCTGCCCGCTTCAATCCCGTATTTTTTTAGGAATTTTGCCCCCGGATTCCAAGAACTGGTCAATTTTAGGGTATATTTCTTTCCTCCAACATTACCATAGGATTCTTCTATTTTTTCATCAGAGGAGAAGGAGAATCTAACCACATAGCTTTGACAGGGAAGGCCGCCCCGGGATTCCTGGTTTTCTTTTGTTTCGCGAACAGAAGTAATCGTGGCAATACCTCTATAAGATTTGTATTCGCACGGGCCACCAACAACTCTCTGCGTCCGCATCTCTTCACCCCTGTCCGTGCCGGAAACCACATCTGTGCAACCCTGGTTGAGCAGGACAATCAGAAGCAACAGAAAATATACTTTGGAATGATTCAACCTTCTGCACATGCTGTCTTGCTTCCTGTAGCTGTTATCAGATTGTTGCGAAAATTGTCTTACGCGTTTCAAGCTGACCCGGTATCCGCTTCGATTGGCCATTTTCACCTCTTTGCAAGGACTTTACAATCAAGGGACTGACTTTCTAAATATAACTTTTGATTGTATCTCTCCTCGTTCCAAAATGACAAAATACATGCCAACAAAACGGTTATATCTTGCCCGGCTCATATGCACAGAATGGTTCTTCAGCCAGGTAGTCTCCGGTGATCTCATACGCGCGGGCGCGGCATCCCCCGCACACCTTCAGAAATTCGCAGCGGCCGCATTTTCCTCTGTATTTCCCCAGATCCCTGAGCTCATTGAAGATTCTGGAGTTATTCCAGATATCCTCAAATTTCTTTTCTTTGAGCTGCCCGCAGTCAACCTCAAGAAATCCACATGGCTGCACCTGTCCGGTATTTGAGATAAAACAGAATGAGCTTCCCCCCATACATCCTCTTGTCATGGAATGCAGGGGGTTTTCCATCTCTTTCAGCTTTTTATTACTCTCTTTTTCCCTCTGATGAAAGATCCGGTAATACTGCGGAGCGCAGGTGGCCTTGAGTTGAATCGGACATGTAAGACTCTGCTCATAAAACCAGCCCAGCGTTCTCTCATAATCTTCCGGTGAGATTTCCTGATCGGCCAGCTCCCTGCCGCGACCCGTCGGAACCAACAGGAAGATATGATGGGCAGCCGCACCCAGTTTTACTGTCAGGTTAAAGATGTCTTCGATATGATCCCGGTTGAATCTGGTTATTGTGCTGTTGATCTGAAACTCCATTCCCGCCCGCTTAAAGGTATTAATACCCGCCATTGCGCCGTCAAAGGCGCCCGGCACCCCGCGAAAGGCATCATGACTTTTCGCGTCATGACCATCTATACTTACGCTGACCCTCTTTATCCCGGCGGCAATAGTCTTCTGTGCAATCTCATCCGTAACGAGGGTGCCATTCGTCGCGAGAACCATGCGAAGACCTTTTTTCTCTCCATAGGAGGCAATTTCAAAGATGTCTTCGCGGAAATAGGGCTCACCACCGGTAAGAATAATTACGGGGGAGCTGAAAGCGGCTATATCGTCAAGAAGTCGGATACATTGTCTGGTATCAAGTTCTCCTTCGTATGGGCCGTATTTCGATGACGCGCGGCAGTGCACGCATGAAAGATTACATCTCCGGGTAACCTCCCACGCAATCATGCGAAGCGTATGAGGCAGGATTAAAGATCGTTTAGAAACCATTACTGACAACTCCGTCAACCTCGAAACCTTCACCTCAGCAGTTCGGCTGCTTCCTGCGCGAAATAGGTGATTATAATGTCCGCTCCGGCCCTCTTGATAGACACCAGGGATTCCATCATGGCCTTTTTGCCATCGAGCCATCCCAGCTTGTCCGCCGCCTTTATCATGGAAAATTCGCCGCTGACGTTGTAGGCCGCTATGGGCAGATCAAATTCATCTCTTGCTCTTCGTATAATATCAAGATAGGAAAGGGCCGGTTTCACTATGATGATGTCGGCTCCCTCTTCAATATCAAGGGCAATTTCCCTGATCGCCTCGCAGCTGTTGGGAGGATCCATCTGATATGACCTTCTGTCACCAAACTGCGGCGCTCCTTGAGCGGCTTCCCGGAAAGGGCCGTAAAAGCATGACGCGTACTTGGCCGAATATGCCATAATAGGTATATCCTCATAACCCTCATCATCAAGCATTCCCCGGATCGCGCAAACCTGTCCATCCATCATGGCCGACGGCGCAACCATATCGGCCCCAGCAAGCGCGTGTGACAGCGCCGTTCGCGCAAGCAGCTCCAGAGTAGCGTCATTGTCAACCTCGCTGCCATCGAGTATCCCGCAGTGGCCGTGGCTTGTGTATTCGCAAAGACACACATCCGTAATAACCAGGATATCCGCGATTTCATCCTTGATCTTTCTTACCGCCTGCTGGATAATCCCATCCTCGGCCCAGGCGCCGGAACCCTCTTCATCCTTTGCCTCGGGTATGCCGAAAAGCATGATCGCGGGTATGCCCATACCTTTTATTTTCTTCACTTCCTCCACAAGATTATCAATCGACATCTGGAAATTTCCCGGCATGGAAGAAATAGGATTCTTCACTCCCCTGCCATGGGTCACAAACAGGGGACAGACAAGATCATCAACCGACAATCCGGTCTCCCGGATCATCCTTCGGAAATTCTCGTTTTTTCTCAGCCTTCTCGGACGGTAATCAGGAAAATTCATATATCACCTTTTATTTCTTCATCTGTCAGATAACAGGCCGGATCGGGTCCCCATATATCACCCGTCACCGTCTCGGCCCTTGCGCGAAAATTGCCCCCGCACACGTCGAGCCAGCGACAGCCCGCACATCGCCCCGTTACGTAAGATTTTTTGTCCTTCAATTTCGCCATCAGTTCATTGGATGTATCCAGCCATATATCGCTGAAGAGTCGTTCCCTTACATTTCCAAAGGAGATCTCCCTCCAGAACTGATCCGCGTACACCTCACCATCCCAACTCACGCAACCTATCCCCCGTCCGGAATTGTTCCCCTCATTCATCCTGAGGAGTTCCAGGACATCGGCAGCCCTTTTCGGGTCCTCCCTGAGCAACCGCAGATAGATATATGGCCCGTCGGCATGGTTGTCCACTGTAAGTATCTCTTTTGGCATGCCCCTGTCGAAGAGATCACGCGTCCTGTCCATGATCAGATCCACAACCTCCCTTGTCTGAGCGTGCGACAGGTCATTATCGGCCAGCATGGAGCCGCGTCCCGAATAGACCAGATGGTAGAAACACGCCCTGGGAATATTGTTCTTCTCAATGAAATCAAATATTGCGGGGATCTCGGAGCTGTTCTCTCCGGTTATCGTAAAGCGGGCACCTACCTTTATTCCCGCGTTCTGACAGTGTCGGATCCCCCGTACAGCAGCGTCAAACGCCCCTTTTACGCCCCTGAACCTGTCGTGAATCTCTCCTGTCCCATCCAGGCTTACACCCATATATGAAAGGCCGATACCGGCAAATATCCTGGCCTTTTCCTCGGTGATGAGAGTGCCGTTTGTTGAAATAACCGCCCTTATCCCGCTGTCCGCGGCAAACTGCACAAGTTCCGGCAGATCTTCCCTCGTCAGGGGCTCCCCCCCGGAAAAAAGAATCACAGGACATCCGAAAGAGGCAAGATCGGATATCAGATTCTTTCCCTCCTCTGTGGTCAGTTCACCACTGTATTTTATGTTCTGAGAACTTGAATAGCAGTGAATACATTTGAGGTTGCACCTTCTGGTGACGTTCCAGACCACAACCGGACGCTTATCACTGGAAAACTGGAGAAGATGCGAGGGAAGCTTTCCCGATTTTGCCCCATAACGAAGTACATCGGAGGGTTCAACACCTCCGCAGTATAGTTTTGAAATTCCTATCATTGACACACTCCAGTCTTTATCGATGCACCTGCAAAAAGTCAAGATTGACGGCAAAGTAAAAAGCTTCAAGTTCAAGGCACGCAAATCATTAGGAATGAGGCGTACTTACGGTACGCCGCAGTGACGAAGGATGCAGCGGAACGTAGAAATTGGACTTTTTACGAAGCCGTCTTTATTGCCTCCACCAGACCGGGAATCGAATAAGGCCCCTGCATGATATCGACTCCGAGACCGGCTTTTCTGCACGCATTTTCCGTTACCGGGCCTATGCACGCGATCTTTATATGATTCGGAATGGTTGTTCCATTTCCGATAATATCCATAAAATTAGTCACTGTGGATGGACTTGTAAAGGTAATCACGTCGATTTTTCCACTGTCCATCAATTCTTTAATGGTCTCCCCAGCCTCACCGGAATTTACTGTCTTGTAAGCGGTTGCCACATCCACATTTGCACCCAGTTCCGAGAGTCCGCCGGGAATAATATTCCCGGCAATCTCCGCTCTTGGCAGAAATACGTTTGCACCCGCAACATCCATACCCCTGAACGCCTCCACCACTCCATCGGAGATGTACTCTTCGGGAACCATGTCCACCCGGATACTATATCTTTCAACGCGGGCCCGGGTGGCCGGACCTATGGTACAGATCTTTATCCCCTTGAGATCCCTTATATCATTTCTCAGTTTACAGAAACGCTCAAAAAAGAATCTCACACCATTCGCGCTGGTAAATACAATCCAGTGATATTTTTCAATATTCTCTATGGCCCGATCCAGATCGCCATAATCTTCCGGCGGCACAATCCTGATGGTCGGAAAGGAGATGACCCTTGCCCCTTCATCACGCAGAAGCGCCGCGAATTCTTCCGATTGTTCCTCCGGTCTCGTGATAACAATGCCCTTCCCGAAGAGTGGTTTCTTCTCAAACCAGCCAAGACGCTCTCTCAGACCGACCACATCGCCCACGACAAACACGGCGGGAGGTGAAAATTTCTTCTCCTTCGCCAGTGTAGCTATATCCCCGAGCTTCCCCGTCAGTGTCTCCTGATCCGGGGTTGTTCCCCACCTGATCAGCGCTACAGGAGTATCCGGACTCCTGCCATTTTCCATGAGGTTGGATGCAATTTTGGAAAGATTCCTTACACCCATAAGAAATACGATTGTTTCAATGGTGGATATCTTTTTCCAGTCGATGCGGCTTCCAGCTTTGTCAGGATCTTCATGCCCCGTTACAAAGGCAAGGGTGGAGGTAAATTTTCTGTGCGTAAGGGGTATTCCGGCATAGGCAGGGACGGATATTGCCGATGTTATACCCGGCACCATCTCAAAGGGCACTCCCGCCTTCTGAAGAAATTCGGCCTCCTCACCACCCCTCCCGAATATGAATGGGTCTCCTCCCTTGAGCCTGACCACTGTATTTCCCTTTAAGGCCTCTTCCACAAGTATGCGGTTCAGGTTTTCCTGAGATATATTGTGATGTCCCCCTATCTTTCCAACATAGACAAGCCGCGCGCCTTTCCCGGCGCGCCGCAGTATCTCCTTTCCCACGAGATAGTCATGCACAACTACATCCGCCCTGCGCAGGCACTCTACCCCCTTAATCGTTATAAGATCCGGATCACCGGGACCCGCGCCTATTATATATACCTTTCCGGGTTTTTTCATATCAGTCTCTTCACCTGTTGCCACGCCACGCGGGACAGGCACTACTTGTATATTTCGTCCAGAACAGCCCGCCCGCCTCTGGACAGTATATTCTCAGCCAGGGTGTTTCCCATATCCTCCCAGTCACTGCTGGGCCCCCTGATCTCGTCTGTAATCATGACTTTTCCATCAACACTCCCCACAAGGCCCTTAATGATCAGACCGTCTCCATGCTTCCTGGCAATGCCTGCTATCGGCACCTGACATCCCCCTCCAAGACGTCTGAGAAACGCGCGCTCGGCGGAGATTTCCACCAGGGTATCCGGGTAATTGAGGGAGGAGATGAGATCTTCAGCTTTTCTGTCATCCTCTCTCAGCTCTATGCCCAGCACCCCCTGCCCGACCGATGGCATCATAACTTCAACTGGTATATACTGCGAGATTTCTCTGCCACGTCCCATCCTCTTCATCCCGGCAGCCGCTATAATTATTCCATCCAGATTTTCCGTTATAATCTTCTTTATTCTCGTGTCTATGTTGCCGCGCACAGGGACGATCTCTATATCCGGCATCAGGTTTTTGATCTGCATTCCCCTCCGGAGAGAGCCTGTGCCCAGTCTTGCCCCTTTGGAAAGTTTCTCCATCTTCGTGCCTTCCCTGGAAATCAGCACATCTCTCGGATCTTCTCTCTCCGGTATAGCTCCTATCATCAGACCATCCGGGAGATCCACGGGGACATCCTTCATGCTGTGAACCGCAATATCTATATCTCCCCGCAGCAGCGCTTCTTCTATCTCCTTTACGAAGATCCCCTTGCCCCCGATTTCCACCAGGGAGATATTCTGCACCCTGTCTCCGCGCGTCCTTATCGGAACAACCTCCACAGACATGTCCGGATACAAACTCTTCAGACGATTCGAAACCCAGTTCGCCTGTACAAGCGCAAGGTCACTTCCACGTGTGCCTATCAGTATCTTCTTGATTCTATTTCTCCTTTTACCCGCTATCCGATCAAGGCCGGGCACCAAATCCGATATTTTGCTTAACAGAAAGATACAGACTTTCGAGGAAAGACTTCGAGCAGGCGTCATTACACCTGACATATCCTGGAAAATTCGGCCAGATTCTCTTCTTCGCCGAGGGCAACCAATTTATCCCCCAACTCTATTACATAAGAGGCGACTGGATTGAATACCATCTTTCCGGATTCTTTCGCGACGGCTACCACGATTAAACCATGCTCTTTTCTCAACCCTGACTCCTCCAGATTTTTACCGACAACGGGCGAATCTTTACAAACATCCAGTTCTTCCATCCTGAGCGCGAGGCTCTGTCTCGTCGTGGTAAGCTCTATAAAGTCCAGCATGGCGGGTCTCAGGATAGCCTGAGACATTCTCATCCCGCCCACCCTGTAAGGCGATATGGTCCTGTCCGCTCCCGCGTTCATCAGCCTGCGTTCCGAGGCGTTGTCTTCAAATCTGGAAAGTATATATATCTCCGGATTCAGTTCCCTGGCCGCCAGGACAACATAGAGGTTATCCGCATCTGTGGGAAGAGCGCAAACAACACCCTTGGCCCTCTTGACTCCCGCAGCCAGCAGGGTTTTATCCTCCGCCGCATTCCCGTTTATATAGGCAAAACCACTGTCTTCAATATCCTGTATTACCTCTGGGTTGTTGTCCACAACGACAAACCCGATCTTTTCATGAGTCAGCTCCCCACAGATAAGCTTGCCTATCTTCCCGCAACCGCAAATGATATAATGATTTTTTATCTTTTTTATTCGTTTCTCCAATTTACCCCTCCCCAATATCTTCTTCAAACGCCCTTCCATAAAGCTTTCCATTATCATTGCAACGGTATAGGCCATAGCGCCCACACCAAAGACGATAATAAAAATCGCAAACAACTTTCCCCCAAGGGTTACCGGGTAAAAATCGCCAAAACCCACTGTGCCGAGGGTTACTATTGTCGCATAAAAGGAATTCGCCAGGGACCATCCTTCCAGGAAATGATACCCCACGGTTCCCGCAACAGTTATCAAGAATAGAAAGGAAAAAGCGACTTTGACCTTGCCCGTTAACAACACGTGAAATCCCCCCTCATGTCCATCTTTTGGAGAATCCATTTCCGGATGGAATCTATTTAGTGCCCATCCAGAAATGAGATATTTTTCTCAAGATCAAGAAAAACGCGTAGCATAGTCCCGATGAGTCGGGATTTACAAAACCATCACTATTTACTCTTCGCAACCTCTATACCCGCAAGTTCAACAAGAAATTCTCTCGCCTCCCCGGCATGTATCATAAACACCAGCATAAAGGGAATATCTGCACCCGGCTCTATCTCTGCGTTAGAAAACTCTCTTCCGTAAGGATTGGAGAGTTCTTTCATAATTTCTTTCTCCGTCAGACCTTTCAGTTCGTCATCCGTAAGTATATTCCCACAGTTAGATTCCTCTTCGGCAAGAATCTCCCCTGATGAATCCAGTATCTTCCCTCTGACTCTTATATCGGAAACCGCGCATTTATTGTTATTCACGGCAAAACCTTCAACCACTATAATGTCTCCGGCAACCCAGTTTTTCACGAATCGTTCCTTCACATTTATCAGGTCCACGCCCAGTCCGGACAGACACTCATTCGGAATGTCCCTGTTATTTGTCCCGAGGAACTTTTCCGCTCCGGGCAAAATCCCTATGAATTTTTCCACCTGTGGCAGAGCCCTGTTCAAGATCCCCTCTATTGCCCGGGGTGAAGTCCACAGATAAATCCCCCCCGATAGCAAGATAACCAGCATGAGAAAGATCGCTATTCTCTTGCCGGGTGACCGGGGCTTTTGTGCTTTTTCTTCTGAAGTTTCCGCATTGTCTATGATCTCACCGGCATCACCACAAGCTTCTTCCTGCTCGGGGTTCTGCGCATCATCTTCCCCTTCAATCTCCATGAGAATCCTGTCTATATCTTCCGCGTTCTCCTCGTACGTTTTCTCATGGATCTCTTCTTCCAGTTCTATCGAACCTGTTAATGAAGCAATCCCCGCCAGGGGATTTTCCTGAAAGAAAACTGCCTTACAGTGACTGCACCTGACCCATATCCCCTCGCGATCTATTTGCGATTTATCAAATCTGTATTTTGTCCCGCACTTTTTACACTGGATAATCACATCCCTACTCCTCAATCACGTAAATGTCCGGCAGGCACCGGAACTTTTCGTCAAAGTCAAGCCCGTATCCCACAATAAATCCCTCATCCACGGCAAATCCCACGTAGTCCGCATCAATAGCGATTTCTCTTCTGTGTTTCTTGTCTATCAACGTACATATCCTTATAGAAGCAGGCCTTCTCTTCTCAAGTCTCTCCCGCAGAAATGCCATAGTGATTCCGGTATCTATTATATCTTCCACGATAATCACTTCTTTTCCCTCTATATCTGTCTCTATATCTTTCGTAACTGTTATGTTTCCCGAACTCACCAGCCCGGAACCATAACTTGCCAACCTTGTAAAATCCACACTGTGCGATATCTTCAGGTGCCGTGCAAGGTCCGCCAGAAAAATAAAGGCTCCCTTGAGGACGCCTATGAGCACAACTTCCTTTCCTTCAAGATCATGCGAAATCGCATCGGCCAACTCTTTCACACGCTGATCGATAACCTCTCTTGGATATAGAATCTTTTTTCTCAACTCTTTCACAAACCTCCCTTTTCACAGAGCATTGCGCCAGACCGCGAGGTTTGAAATTGATCCACAGCATCCATTTTATAACAGGATATAAACTCTTCTATATTTTCCCGGATGATTTCTTCCCCCAGTCTAAGTTCCTCGAGTGTCCTGAATCTTGAGGTGAGGCTCAGGAATATCTTGTCGAACTTCGACCTTTCACACCCAAGAGCATCATAATCGATGCGGCTTATCATGTACTGTGAACCGTCGAAGTAGTATTTCCCGAAGCGGTTCGTGTCCGTTGACCGGAAAGGCCAGGAAATCTTCAACGAAAAGAATCTGAAGGCGATATCCCTGAGTCTGCCTTCAAACCTGTCGGGACGGGGAACCTCATATATGCCTTCGCTTATAAATCGAAAATACTCTTTTACCAGGTCTATATCGGTAATGCACAGACCATAAAGATACCAGTCATCAATAATCCTGATCATGGAAAGTTTCTCTTCACGGGATATGAAGTGGTAGCTGGGGCACAAGTGCCCATCGCATAATTCCTTTCCATAGAATGATGCATCTCTCATGTCCACCCCGTCGTTCTGAAGGGGGTGCAGGAGACAACCTACTCTCTTTTCCTCATCGTCAAGAAATCCCAGGTATTCACAGCAATGTATTACATCATAGAGCTTTTCCCGGGACTCAAGACCCTTTATCCTGTCCGAAAAGACCTTCAGGTCAGCCGTCTCTTCAACCGTCTCACAAAATATCCTTGTCCTGTTTCTCAGTCTCCTGACCAGGGATTCCTTCGTGCTGTCAGCATAATTATATAAACCGCAACAGGCCCCGCAGGATTTACCTGAATCCGGCTGACACAGGTGGATAAAAGCTTCTTCCTTCATCAAGCACTCACTACATTTTTCCAGATTGGTTTTCTTTATATAGTAGAATCGCGTAAAAAAGCAAGGGATATGCCGATTATTGCCCCTCGCGGACAGTCGATTAAAGCTCCTCGCAACAAGTTGCGGGGAATCTCCGATTGTTAAGGAAAGTGTTTATTTGTTATTCGCTCGCTAACCCCACCGCAAGCAACGGGGAATGCGCTCGCTGTTCAATTCACGAGAATCAGGCTTGTAATCTGACACAAAAAATTATACTAACACACCTGAAAAAATCTCTGACAGATGTCAGAAAACATCAAAATTTAAATAAACAGGAAAATCAAAATGCATAAAGATGATAATCAGGTTAGGGTAAGATTCGCGCCCAGTCCGACAGGATATCTTCATGTCGGAGGGCTGAGAACGGCACTGTTCAATTATCTGTTCGCACGCAAACATGGGGGAAAATTTGTCCTGAGGATAGAAGATACGGACCGGAAGAGGTCTATCTCCGGAGCTCTGGAGAAGCTCACTACCACACTGAAAGGAATCGGTCTCCAATATGATGAGGGTCCTGATATTGGAGGGAACTACGGGCCTTACATACAATCGCAACGAACGGACATCTATAAAAAATACACCCAAAAGCTTCTGGATTCCGGAAATGCATACTATTGTTTCTGCTCTGAGGAACGGCTGAACAATCTGAGGGAAGAACAGCGGAAAAGAAAGAGGCCGCCGATGTATGACGGCAAGTGCAGAGACCTGTCAAAGGATGAGGTCGAAGACAACCTGGCGCAGGGGATGCCCTTCGTCATCCGCCTGAGATATCCCAGAGAAGGAAAAACCGTTTTCGACGATGTTGTGCGCGACAGGGTCGCCATTGACAATTCCATGGTTGACGACCAGGTTCTTATAAAATCCGATGGATTTCCCACCTACCATCTCGCAAGTGTGGTGGATGATCATCTCATGAAAATCACTCACGTGATACGCGGAGAGGAATGGCTTTCCAGTGTTCCGAAGCATATCTTTCTGTACGAATCCTTCGGATGGAAAGTGCCTGTGTTCGTCCATCTTCCCCTGTTGCTGAATTCCGACAGGAGCAAACTGAGTAAACGGCAGGGGGATGTCTCTGTCGAAAGTTACATCCAAAAGGGATACCTCCCCGAGGTAATGCTGAATTTTATCGCACTTCTCGGGTGGCACTCGGCAGACGACAGGGAGATATATTCCCTCAGGGAACTGGAAGATGCATTCTCATTGGACAGGATTAACAAGGCCGGGGCCGTATTTGATATAGAAAAACTGAACTGGATGGGGGGACAGTACATAAGGAATCTTGATGTGGAATACATCGCCGATCAGTCGAGGCATTTCTTTGAAGAAGCCGGCATGGATATAAGTGATAATGACAAGTATCTGAAAGTAATCAACACTGCGCGTGATTATGTCTATTGTCTTGCCGATATTGTGGAACACGCGAAGATGTTCTATGAAGAGATGATCTTTTCGGAAGAGGACAGGAAACTGATCGAAGAGGAAAACTCTCAAAAGATCTATTCTTACTGGATCGAAGAGCTGGGTAAAAAGGTTGGGTGGGAACCCGAAGAAATATCCTCGCTGACAAAACAATCGATCGGTGAGCTGGGTATAAAAGGGAAAAAATTCTATTTTCCCATCCGCCTCGCCCTTTTCGGAAACTGTCACGGTCCTGATATCCCGACGCTTATCGATATACTGGGAACGGATGAGTCCATAAAAAGGCTGGAGACCTGCCTGACCCGGTAATGCCTGCACCAATTCCGGCAAGACGAATAGAAGCTACGGGTATTTTCGTCATCCATACAATTTATTTTTAAGGATCATCTCCCGATTAGTTGTAGTTAATTAAGGCAGAATAAGCGCGTTATCTACAATTAATCAAGTGTGATTATAGAGGGTTCAAGGAGTCAAGGGTTCGAGTAAAAGGAAGAAAGATATAACAGAAGGATATGGAAGAAAGACAACCCTGGATTACATTAGGATGCTTTATATATCTTATGGTTCTGTTTGCGAACTTGAAACGCAGATATTATTAGCATGGGGTTTAGATTTAATTGAAAAAGGTGTATTGGGTAAACTAAAAAAATATAGCAGAAAGCGAAAGAATGTTAAAGGCGCTGATAAAGTCTTTAGAAAACAAACCCTTGAATCCTTGACCCTTGGAATCCTTGGGCCCTCTTCTCCAACTGAATTGGAGAAGAACCTTATTTCTTTATTCCAGACTTCTTTTCAGAGGTACTGTTTTTCTTTTCTTCTTTGTTTTTCTTTATGATCGAAAGGGTAACAACAATTATTACGACTCCGATCATCACGCTTATTCTGTCCCCGGACCAGAGACCGTAGGCAAAATCCGCCATACCCAGAACCATAAAGAAGTTAAGAATGGATTGATTCATATCTGTCACATCTCTCCTGTATGCTTATCCGTCAAAAATATCATAGTTGCTTATCTGAACTCTTGACCTCTGCACCGGATTTTTCATCTTGTTTTCTCTTTACAGTTAGTTCGTGCCTGTCAGTTCAATACCCTGAAACTTTCCCCTTCATATCTTCGACATCAACCTTTATCATAGTAATTCCGGAGACTTCGCTCTCTGTAAAATCAAACACTCCTTCAGAATAATTCCCCATTATTATTCTCAGTGCCTCGCGTTTTGATTCTGGATCTCTGATAAATGAGGCCTTGCCAAATCCAACAACACTCCTGTATCTGAACCCCCATTTACACGGAATCTCCTCGGAAACAAGTTCCTGACCTACATCCATCTCGAAACATACATTCCGGTTATTTTCAAGAATCTCCAGTTTTCTGCCCTGCGAAGCGGAATGGAAATACAACTTTCTGCCCTCATAGCCGAAACAAAGCGGGACGATATAAGGACGACCTTCTTCGCACATGGCCAACCTGCATATGTTTGCCCTGTGTATGATCTCTTCAATATCTTTCACATTGCCTGTTTCCCTGTCCTTACGTCTCATCACATTTTCTCCACCAATAATCAATATGATTCCCCAAACAGCAATTGTGACTTGATCGTCAAAAGTTTTTTCGTAGCGAATCCAAGCGTTTTGGGGAAAAACGCTGGCAGTGCACGGCATCTGGGAAACCTGGCTGGAGGGTGAAAATCATATCCTTTAACTGCTACTCTCTCCTGGTGATTCCATGATCTTTCCTGCTATCACATCAACTCCCTCCCCGAGAAGAGATTCTATCGGAATCTTATCGAGGAAACGATCGTCCCATGCAAGATTGTATTCGTTTACAAGATTGTTTATCTTGTTGAACTTATCACCAAGGATCTCCTTCTTTTTCGATGACGCCAAGTCACTCCTGAAACTCACATGGACAAGGAGTATATGTCTTATTCGATGATCTCTTCCGAGGAGCGGAATGATAACGATGGGGGCTTTGTCGGTCTTTCCAAGCCCCGCGTACATTTCTCCGGTACCGATAATGTTCTTTTTCGTTCCCTTCAGGGGTCCCGGTTTTTCTACCCTCGATTCCATCTCAAGGGAGATGCCCCCCCTCCTGTTTATACAAATCGTGGTATATTCCGAAGGCTTCCCATCATAATCAAGGTTTTCTATATCATAAAGGGTGTAACCCCTGATAAGAGAAAGGGCATTTTGAAGCCTCCTTATGGTAAATCCATCGTAGCTTGTCAGGTTCTCAAGGGAGAACCCAATCGCTTTCATAAAGTCAAAGAGGATACCCCTTTGCATCTCACCCTTCCTGCTCGTCCCGACGGTAACCGTCTTCGCCTGGTGTCTTATAGCGTCTATGGGTCTCGACAGCTCGTCTATCGCCCTTCCGAGGGAAATATCCAGCATGTCAAAGGGTGACGAGGATGGTCTTTTCTCTTCGTATTCCTGCCAGAAATCTTCGACGGGAAGTTTACCTACGGCGTATTTCATGAGGAGAACTATGTCCGAAGCCACCTCAACGCTCATGGATGAGAAGAATCTCCTGTTTCTGAGCTTATGAAATTCCGAAGAAAAATCCTCCACAATCCTGTGAACGTCAGGGTCAGCGATCTTCTCGAAAAGGGACTCTGTCTCCCTGTCTAGTTCTCCTGTCCTTTCAGAAAGATCATTCCTGAATTTACGAAAGAACTCGCCGTCTTCATTGATACTGCATGCCGCATAATAGCTCCAGAGGTGACCTGCCATCGTATTAAGGATCACTGATACGGGAAAAGAGGACTGGGGTACGAAAATGACAGAATCCGCTATGTCATTGAATCTCATCTCCCCCTCGTCCGTAATTACCACGACCGACGCCTGATGGGCCTTGAATATGGCGATATCCTTTGCGATATCCTGGACAACGGGCTCCGGATTGCCCGCCACACAGGCAAGAATAAGGGGCTCAGAGGAAAGGTCGATATGTTTTTTATCCTCCACGATATCCGACGAGATGGTCTTGTAGCAAAGCTCGCTCAGCTTTATCCTTACCTCATCGGCCGCAATCTTGTTGGGTCCGCTTCCCACAACCGCCCAGTATCGCTTTTTCTTTGCCACCTCCCAGGCCGATTTCTTTATATCATCCCTCACCTCAATTACCCTCTCCATCTTCTCCGGTGCAGATTCGATGGACAAAAGCTCGCCGACAATCTGATCACCCGACATTGTACCGAGCATGCCGGCAAAATCGAGGGCAAGGATAAAACCCGCGACTACCTGAGAGTAAAAGGCCTTGGTCGAGGCAACCGACATTTCTACATCACGGCCGTCACTTGTGTAGAGGACACCATCTGTCACATGGGTAATGTCAGACTGTCTCCTGTTTACAATCGAAATAAGATGGGCATCCCTTTCCTTTGCCATGGACACCGCACGGTTCGTGTCTGTCGTCGTGCCCGACTGAGTGACGGCAATTATGAGGGTGTCGGCAAGATTGTCTCTCAGGAGAAAACCGCTCAGTTCGGACGATGTCTTCGCCTGAACATTGATATCACTGCCTCTCAGGTATTCGGACAGTGCTGCAGAAATGGCGGTACCCGCTACGGCTGCGGTACCCTGCCCTACCACAAAGATGTTTTTTATGAGGCCTTTTTCAATTGTATCCCTTAATCTCGGTGAGATAACGTCCTCTCCGAGATTGAAGGCAACATCACGGAGACCTCTTCTTCTCCCGGTGATGCTGTATTTTCCCCTGAGTGTCTTCTTTACTGAGAGCGGTGCCCCCATTATTTCCTTTAAAAGAAAATGGGGGTAATCCCTGCGGTCTATATCACGGGTTGTAATCTCCGCCTTCTGAATCACGTTATTTGGTAATTCGACGGGTTGTCTGTCATAATAGAAGGCCTCTATACCCGATATACCTCCTCCATCCCTGCTTAGGACAAAGATCTGTCCCTTTGTCCGCGGATTTCCTTCTATTCTCTCGGTTTCCCCATCCATCTTGATAAAGAAGGGCGTTAGCTCCACCAGGCCGTAAAGCTCTGAAGAAAACATATACTGATTATCGCAGAGACCTACATAGAGTGATTGACCGCTCCCCCTGAGGGCGAGGAATACCTTTCCCGGCTCCAGGTTGCTTTCCATGGCAATGGCGTGGGAACCTTCAAAATCGCCCAAGGCAAGACGGAACGCCTCCGTCAGGTCCTGGCCTTCAAAGAGATATTTTTCGATTCGAAGGGGGATTATCTTCGTATCCGTTGTGATGCCCTTGCCTATGAGGTCTTCCCCTTCAGGTTCTGTTTCGCCTCTGAGTAAGCTGTAATTGTCAACATCGCCGTTGAGGGCAACATTTATGGACCAGGCACCTTTCCCGTAAAAGGGATACTCCTTCCAATCTTCGTCTCCGGCATTGATGGTATAATTATTCACGGGATGGCAGTTTTCTTCAGTTATTGAACCGACGGAGGCCCATCTGGTATGGCCGAGATATATCTCCGATTCCACTGCTTTGCCGGTAACGGCGTGAAACAGCCCGTCCGATCTTATTCTATCTCTCAGATACCTTCCGTTTTCCCCCAGCTTACCCGTAACAGATGCTTTTTTATAGGTAAACGAGATCGATACACGACCATCTTCCCCCGCTCCGCGAGAAACATGGATGCAACCATCCATGAGATCGCCCGGTTTTACCCTCTCCACCCAGCTATCATAGAGACCGTTATCTCTTATAACCTTTATCACCCGGTCCAAGGAATCCTTCCCTTCCAATTCAAGAATTATCTGTATCCCCGCCGAGTCTCTCCCTCTTACCTCCAGCCGGTCGAGTGAGTTCAGGAGAAAATTGATATTTCTGTATCTCCTGAAGGCCTCTTTCGATAACTCCATCTTTCCCTTTAATCCCGAAAGGGAACTGATTTTCTCGATATTGGAAAGGACATCCCTCTCGAGACCCCATACAAGATCCTTGAAGAGGGTAAGATCATTGTTCACATATTCCATATCTGCCGTTGAGAAATAACCGGCCCTCTTCTCTACCAGTTTTTCCTCTTTTTCGAGAAAGGAATTCATCTTCCGACAGAGATCTTCCAGCTTTTCTTTCTTTTCGTTCTCAAAAAAGATGTCCTCCATAAATGAATCCTGCTTAAGCTTATGGATATTCTCTTCCATGGTCTCAAGCACATCGCCACCGCCAAGGTAGTATTCCCTTGAGATCTTATTATCTTCCAGGCTTTTCAGGTTGTTCTTCCCTGTCTTTTCAAAGACACGCAAGAGGTTTTCAATTATATCACCTTCTTCAACAGATTTCTTTTTCTTTACTGTCAGGATTCCGGTAAGACCGCAGAAAAGCCTGTCGGAAAACGCCGGGAATAGAATGACCGCGTTGGGAAGAACATGTCCGGGATTCTTCCCGATGACCAGCCTCCAGCTTTTAAGATACTTCAGTATTTTCAAGGTGATATTTATGATCTGGCTTATCATTATTATGGAATCCCGGCTACTTTGTCTCCGCATACTTCAGAGACGCCTCGATGAACCTGCGAAAGAGGGGATGAGGTTTTATCGGCTTCGATTTAAATTCGGGATGGAACTGACAGCCCAGAAACCAGGAATTGCCGTTGAGTTCCACTATCTCTACAAGATGTCCATCCGGTGATGTACCACTGACGCGGAGTCCGTTTTCGGTCAGTACATTTCTGTACTCGTTGTTGAACTCATAACGGTGCCTATGGCGTTCACTGATCTTCCTCGTACCATAGGCCTGAGATGCGAAGGTGTTCTCATCCAGAAGGCATTCATAGGCTCCCAGCCTCATGGTACCTCCCATGTCGGTAACATCATTCTGTTCCGGAAGAAGGTCAATCACCGGATAGGCCGTATCCCCGTTGAATTCGGAGCTGCTCGCCTCTTCCATGCCGCACACATTTCTCGCATATTCCACAACGGCCATCTGCATCCCGAGACAGATACCAAAATAGGGGATCTTCTGAAGGCGAGCGTGACTTACCGTATCAATCATACCCTCGATACCTCTTTTCCCGAATCCCCCGGGCACCAGTATTCCCCCGATACCATCAAATTGATCACTAATTCCTTCACGCTCTATCTGTTCTGAATCTACGAAACGAAGAGTTACTTTACAATCGTTTGGAATACCGCCATGAACCAGGGCTTCATTTAAACTCTTATAAGAGTCCGTCCAGTCAACATATTTTCCTACAATGGCAATACATACTTCGCGGGAGGGATTTTTCATCTTATCTACTACATCTTCCCACTCCCCCAGACGGGGCTGTCCGGTCCATATATTCAAAAGATTTACGATCTTTTCATCCACGCCTTCCTTATGAAAAATGAGGGGAACTTCATAAATACAGTCAACATCCTTAGCGGTAAAGACCGAGTCAATCTCCACATTGCAGAAAAGGGAGATCTTTGCCTTTATATCATTCGATAAAAATTCCTCTGTCCGGCAGAGAAGAATATCCGGCTGAATACCAATTTCACGAAGGGCTTTCACGCTGTGCTGTGTTGGTTTTGTTTTTACCTCCCCTGCCGCTTTAAGGTGGGGAACCCATGTCAGGTGAATAAAGATCGCGTTTTCTTTCCCCGCCTCATTTCGGAACTGCCTTATTGCTTCCAGGAAGGGGAGACTCTCAATATCTCCGACTGTTCCGCCGATTTCTACAATGGCAACATCAACACCGGCGGCTGCATCTCTGATATAATCTTTTATTTCATTGGTAATATGGGGTATAACCTGGACCGTCCCACCCAGATACTCTCCCTTTCTCTCCTTTGATATTACCGAAAAGTACACCTGCCCTGTTGTAAGATTGTTCCCCTTCCCAAGATGAGCGTTTGTAAAACGCTCATAATGACCAAGATCCAGATCGGTTTCTGCCCCATCGTCCGTAACGAAAACTTCACCATGCTGGAAGGGATTCATTGTACCCGGATCAACATTGATGTATGGATCCAGTTTCTGATTGGTTACTTTCAGACCCCTGTACTCAAGAAGGGAGCTTATAGAAGCAGCGGCTAATCCTTTGCCGAGGGAAGAAAGAACCCCGCCGGTAATAAAGATGAATTTTGTTCTCATATTCCATACCTTCTCGACTTCATGTCTGCCCCGTTGTGCTGACTTGATCGCGCCTGTGTGTTGATTTATCTCCCCACATTTACAACCAGCGGTCAAGGATGTCGTCTTATACTATTTTAAATCTCTTTTGGCAAATCGCTGATGGGCAGGCTGTCTATTGAAAAATACTGATGGCAGGTCTGTTCCCCGTATGTTTCCGGGTAGTCCGTAACAAAGAAAATCGGATCTTCCAGGGTTCATATCCGTAAGGTAAATCAAACCCTGCGGATTTCGCAGCGCCCTTCAACTGATTAGAGCAATCTGTGTAATCTGCGAAATCTGTAAATTAAATTAGTCACCAGGTTCGTCCATGGTAAAATCACCGACGAACTCTTCCTGAATGGCCCCTCGCGGGCAAACGCTCACACAGGTATAACATCCAGTGCACTTTACAGGGTCTATAGTAAATATCTCATCATTGCGGGTCATAGCTTCCTGGGGGCATTTTTCCATACATATATCACAGAAAATACATGTGCCACAACTCATGCACCTTTCAATCTCAGTTGTTTCACTGCCAAAATAGACGGTGCCGATCCTTTTCGTTGGAACAAGTTCCTTCTCAGGATAAGAGAATTTCTCCCCATTGAGAGTTGCGTGTATCTCCATGGCGGCAAGTCGTCCCATTCCTATTGCATCCGTGATAAGACCAGGTTTAATAATATCGCCCGCGCCATAGACTTTGGGATCGCTGCCCTTAAAGGATTTATCCGCAGTTACCATATAACCTCTCTTGTCAAGCAGTACGGATTCCGGCAGGAATGATGTATCCGGAACTTCACCTATGCTGAAAAAAATCACGTCAGCCGTTACATCAGTCCCATCTTTGAAGTATATCTTATTTTCATCCAGTTTTTCTATCATCTTCGGCCAGAGAATCTGCGTTCCAAGTTCCTCAGCCAGTTCCAGTTCCCTTCCGAAGGCAAGGGGTTTCTGAATATCAACAGCCGTCACCTTTCTTGCACCCAACCGCCATGATTCACAGGCCATATCCATACCGACATTACCGGCGCCGATAATGACAACCTCTTTTCCTGAGAGATCCATCGGCTGACCCTCATTAATATTAATGAGAAATTCAAGGCCTGACAAGATCCTCTCGCCACCGGGATAGTTTATCCTTTTGGTAATATGGGCGCCTGTCGCGATCATAACAGCATTACTATTACTGTAAATTTCCTCTAACTTTTCTCTGTCAAGAAACATGCCCAGATTAAATCTGATTGGCAGCGTTTTGATCCTGTTTATATCTTTATCCAGCGCCTCATCAGACAGTCGTTCACGGGGAATCGCATTCCTTACCTTTCCCCCGAGATCATCCATTGCGTCATAGACATTAACATTATAACCACGTCTTGCCAGCTGCCACGCAGCGGACAAGCCGGCAGGACCGGCTCCGATGATTGATATGATCTCCTGTCTCTTATCCTTTGGCAGCTCGGGATCAAAATCCGGATAGTAATCCCTGGCCAACTGCTGAATCTGAACCGGACCGTCTATGAGATTTCTGCTGCATGCATCCATACAGGGCGCGGGGCAGACAGTCCCGCACACGGACATCCTGAACGGAGTAAATTCATCCATTAGAAGCTGGGCTTCCTTGATTTTTCCATCAACGATAAGTTTAATAAATTCCGGCGTAGGAACATCCGCAGGACAGTTATATGTACATGGGGGTGTGAGATTAAGATGCTTCGGAGTTCCATATTTGATATTCATACCTGGGGTATAGAGCTTTGCAAAAGGTCTGTACCCCTTTCTTGTAATCTTTACAAAATCCTCAAGTGCAATTCCCGTAAGGTCAAGCCCAAGATCTTTCGAATATTCCCCAAGGGCATCCTCAAGAAATTCACGGTCGGCTTCATTAATATCGGCAAAAATCGCACCAACCCCAAGCTGATATTCTTCGACACGACCCCGTATATATATCGCCCCGCCGTGTATTCCGGTACCGACACTATACCCGACTGGAGAACCTTCCTTATCTTCCAGATTAAGGATAATCACACGGCCCCCGGCCATATATTCACCGCAGTAATCCTTTGCCGTTCCGCCGATAATGAGCCGGGGAACCTGGTCCATATATTCTTTCATATGAATGCCGGCCCGGTATTCCACATCACCTTTGATAAAAACCTTTCCGCCCCTCATCGAATGACCGGGTATCTCTCCCGCTTTTCCGTGGATAACGATCTTTCCGGCGTTCATCGTATTGGCTACACCATCCTGGGCATTTCCATGAACCGTTATAGAAGAACCGTTCATGAAGGCGCCAAGATCCTGCCCCGGAGTACCGTAGATTTGCAATGCAGCCCTGCTCCTCAGTCCATCTCCGATATATCTCTGCCCCAGTATATTCTTTAAGATAATCTCTTTCTCTCCCTTAGAAAGGATTTCTCTTATTTGTCTATTCAAGGTTTTATAATATAAACCTTTTGCATCTATAGTGACCATTTATTAAGCTCCGGCATGTTTGATTCCAAGAATTTTCAACTCTTCTTCATTAAGGCCCACGCCCCTGATTCTGTCCCTGTTCCCCCTCAGGGCTTCTATAGCGCTTATCCCCATCGACCCCATCAATTCCTTGATCTCCTCTCCCCAGGCATGGAGAAGATTTGTAAGCGCCCGGGTTGCATCTTTAACATCGATCCTCTCTGCCAGCCCCGGTTTATTAGTCGTAATTCCGTAGGGACATTTTCCGCTGAAACACCTTTGACAGACTCCACACCCAAGGGCTATCAAAACCGGTGTTCCCACGTATACCGCATCGGCGCCAAGACAGATAGCCTTCAAGACGTCAGATGAACACTGTATGCCCCCGGATGCGACGAGGCTTACCGTTTCCCTTATACCCTCTTCTCTCAATCTGGTATCAGCGGCAGATATGGCAAGCTCAATGGGAATACCCGTATTCTGTCTTATCTGAAGGGGTGTAGCGCCGGTACCACCCCTGAAGCCATCGATAGTTATAATGTCCGCGCCGGCCCTGGCAATACCACTTACAATGGGCGCGACATTGTGCACCGCCGCAATCTTTACCGAAACAGGCACCTCGTATTCCATTGCTTCTTTTATAGCAAATATGAGCTGCCTCAAATCTTCAATCGAATATATATCGTGATGGGGCGCCGGAGATAGAGCGTCCGTTCCTTCGGGAATCATCCTTGTCTCTGAAATAGCCTTCAAGACTTTTTCTCCCGGAAGGTGCCCCCCGATTCCCGGCTTTGCGCCCTGACCGATTTTGATCTCCACTGCTGCGGCAGACTTCAGGTATTTTTCACTGACTCCGAACCTGCCTGATGCAACCTGTACAATAGTATTGCCGCTATATTTCTTCAGATCCCTGTGAAGTCCACCCTCCCCAGTATTCCAGTAAGTGCCGACAGACTGAGTAGCCCGCGCCTCCGCCTTCTGAACCCTCAGGTTCACGGCGCCGAAGCTCATTGCGCCAAACATTACAGGAACTTCCAGCTTGAGCTGCGGGCCGGCTTCTCCACCATAATGCTCCGGTTTCCTGCCAAGGTACCTCCGTATCTCCATGGGTTCCCTCAGGGGATCTATGGACGGGTTTGTGACCTGGCAGGCATCGAACATCATGTGATCAAAATACCTTTTCTGGGGTCCCGTAGCTCCTGTTCCGACAAGCAGAACCCCACCCTCTGATCCTGCCTGTCTCCATATATTACCAATGTGATAAGGGGTCCAGTACCCATGGGAAGAATGCATGGGAGATGAGTTTATATGAATGGCATTTTGCGGGCACATCTTTACACATCGCTGGCAGGCATTGCATGCGGTCAGATTAGCCCAAGGTTTATAATAAACTTCTCCATCCCTGCCTTTTACAGGTTTGAGGGATATTTCTCCGAATGAGCACTCTTTCGCACAGATATTACACCCATTTTCATAATCACATCTTTCAAGATCGAACTCCGGGTGAAAATCGGGAATGATCTTCCAGTTGTTTTTCATCTCATTCATCAAGCTACCTTCTTATCTTCGGTCATTAAGTCGATGATCACCGGCTCTCCTCCTCTGGGTGACCATAATCTTTCTACCTCGGGGGATAATAATCGTATGCTGCATTCTTCCGACGATGCATAATACGTATTCCCCGCCTTCGCACATACAACAGGCCGAAGCTTGTTTCTGTCATTAAGAACAATAGCACCTTTCTGATGAGTAAGGACAATACCGAATGGACCGTTGACGGTAGCAGACCCGTAGAGCTGCCGCAAGTATCTCTTTTTCTCGTCTCCTGCCCTGTCTATTGCTTCCCATAGCGACGGCGCCATTACATAGCAGGCATCCTCCTTCGAGAGGGCATCACCTCTTGTAAGTTTGTCGTATATGTAAGAGATTACCTCTGTATCTGTCTGCAGCATGCAGTAATATCCATACATTTCAAGCCATCTTAAATTTGTCCCATAACTGGTAATTTCACCATTATGGACAACCGCTTTATCAAGAATTGTAAAGGGATGGGCTCCACCCCACCAACCCGGGGTATTTGTGGGAAACCTGTTGTGAGCCACCCACATGTAACCTCTGTAATCTTCTATTCTGAAATAATCGGCAATATCCTCGGGATATCCCACACCCTTAAACACACCCATGTTCTTTCCGGAAGATACGACAGAAGCACCTTCTATCTTATTGATATTCATCACGATATCAACAATATAGCTCTCTTCTGTCTGTTCCGGGGACAGGAACTCTTCAATTGGCCGCAGAAAGTACCGCATAAAATAAGGTCCTTTTGAAACACGGTCATTGGGGTAAACAGGAATCTGCTCAGCCTGGGATACATTCGTCCTCTTTTTCAGATAATCCTCCACTGTTGATATACAAGGACTGTGTCCATTCCCTTCGTACATAATATGAAATGCGTATTGATCTTCATGCTCAGGATATACACCATAAACGGCGAAGCCACCTCCCAGACCATTTCCCCTGTCTCTTTGGATCCTTATGGCTTCTCTTATATGACTGCCGTCTACGAGTTGTCTGTCTGTATTAATAATGCCAACAATTCCACACATGGGACCCTCCACTATATTTATTCATAATTCTCTCCGGCTGCCTGCAGACTTACGGCAAATATCCGTAAGCCATAAAAAATTCGCGTAGATCATCCTGGCCTGAGTGTGGAGATTATGCTTTATTCTTTCGTAGATATGAATACTTTCCCCACATTCGGGAAGGTTAGTCATCCACTCAATTAACATCTCACGCGTAATCTCAATGTGAAACTGGAGACCATATGCATTACCATACCTGAACGCCTGGTTGGGACATTCTTCTGACGTTGCGAGTAAAGATCCCCCATATGGTATTTCAAAGGTATCTTCGTGCCACTGAAATACCCTCATCTTATCTGTAATTCCTTGGAAAAGAATGTCCCTCCGACCTGAATCGGTCAGAGAGACATTTTTCCAGCCCAATTCTTTTTCAAAAGCTTTATTCACCGGGGCATAACAAGCCTTGGCAATCATCTGGGCGCCAAGACAGATTCCCAGGATCGGGATGTTCGCATCAATCGCCTGCTTTAGAAATTTTGTTTCTTCTTTCAAAAACGGGTACTCATCCTCATCATGGACATTCATCGGCCCACCCATCGTTACAATTGCGTCAAAACTCCGTGCATCATCCGGAAGCTTCTCGCCATTGTAAAGTTTCGCTCTTTGAATCTTTAAATCTTCAAAGGATTGAAGAAAGTCTCCAAGCGTACCGGGGCCCTCGGCTTCGACATGTGTAATAATGAGTACCTTTTTCATCCCACTTAAAGGATTGGTAAATATTTTTCTATTTCAAATTCACTTACGTGCGTCCGGTAACTATCCCACTCTATCTTTTTGTTAGCGATAAACTTCTCAAAGATATGGTCACCCAGTGCCTCTCGCACAAGATCACTCTTTTCTGTAATTGATATTGCTTCACCCAGGCTTCCCGGTAAGGTGTCGATACCTCTACCCTCACGCTCGGCAGCAGTCATCTCAAAGATATCTTCTTCAACCGGATCAGGAAGTTCATATCCTTCCTCCATACCTTTCAAGCCGGCCGCCAGCATAACCGAAAATGCAAGATACGGATTGCAGGCAGGGTCAGGACAACGAAATTCCATTCTGGTAGCATTTGCCTTGCCCGGCTTGTACATGGGAACACGTATAAGGGCCGATCGATTTCTTCTCGCCCATGAAATATATACGGGTGCTTCATAGCCGGGTACCAGTCTCTTGTATGAGTTCACCCATTGAGCGACAACCGAAGACAATTCAGACGCATGTTTTAAAAGTCCTGCGATATAACTCTTTGCGATATCAGATAGATAATACTCATCTTTTTCGTTAAAAAAGGCATTGCTCGATCCTTTGAAAAGGGACTGGTGCACATGCATTCCGCTTCCATTTTCACCAAATACCGGTTTTGGCATGAATGTGGCGTAAACGCCGTGTCTCATTGCTACTTCTTTAACCACAAGACGATATGTCATAGCCGCGTCCGCCATGGAAAGTGCCTCTTTATATCGCAAGTCAATTTCATGCTGACTGGGAGCCACCTCGTGATGACTGTATTCCACCTGAATCCCCATGTTCTCGAGGGTCAAAATCGTGTCCCTTCTTAGATCACTGGCCATATCCAGGGGAGTCAGATCAAAATAACCGCCACGGTCAAGGAACTCCGGTTTACCTGAGTCACTCTTGAAATAAAAGAACTCAAGTTCCGGTCCCACATTCAGCATGTATCCCTTTTCGGCAGCCTTCTTCAGATTCCTCTTGAGAACCCAGCGCGGATCACCTTCATAGGGAGTGCCATCGGGTTTTAAAATATCGCAGAACATCCGGGCCACGTTCATTCCTTCACTGGCTCGCCAGGGAAGAATAACGAAAGTCTCCGGATCAGGTTTTGCCATCATATCGCTTTCTTCAATCCTGGCGAATCCTTCAATGGACGACCCATCGAAACCCATTCCTTCCTCAAGACCAGTTTCCAGTTCCGCCGGTGTAATCGAAAAACTTTTCAAAATACCTAAAACATCCGTAAACCAGAGACGTATAAACTTTACATTCTGTTCCTTTACCTGTTTCAATACATATTCTTTGTCTTTCTTTACCATTTTTCTGCCTCCTGTATTTTATTTTCATTAACTTTCTATACTTATCTGGGGTGTATCACGCAAATGCCGTGCCATACATCAAATAAATATAAATAACATTTGAGAACAGCATCTTACAAGCGTACATCCGTTAGAAAACTATACAACTATACATACTATTCTACCATACTGTAGGAAACAGATCACAAAGCACACATATTTGTACCATTTCTAACCTATTGCCTTATCTCCTTCCTCGCCGGTACGTATTCTTATTGTGTTAACTACATCGGATATAAATATTTTCCCATCTCCTATTTCGCCGGTCCTCGCTGCTTCAATTACAGCCGTGACGATCTCATCTACAGCCTGGTCATTGACAACAACTTCAATCTTGACCTTTGGCAAAAACTCAACCTTAAACTCCCTGCCGCGAAATTGTTCAATCTTGCCTTTCTGCTGACCATGTCCCTCGATACGGACAGTGCTCATCCCTGGATAATCTATTTTCTTTAATGCTTCTTTCACGTCATCTAACTTTTCAGGTCTTATTATTGCTTCTATCTTTTTCATTTGTTTTCCTCCTTATCTGTTTAACTGAACAAAATCGGGGTAAGCCGGTGTCCCATGTTCAATAATATCCAACCCCTGCAACTCTTCTTCAGGAGAAACCCGGATGCCAATCATCTTATCCAGTAATTTGAACATTATGTACCCTATACCGAATGCCCAGACGAAAACTACCACCACACTGATGGCTTGGGCGATAAGCTGATCCCAACCACCGCCATAAAACAGTCCCGTGGCAAATGGCTTGGCGATTGCGTAATTGCCATAAGTTCCGTCTGCAAAAAATCCTATACTGAGAAGACCCCACAGACCACATGTACCATGCACACTTACAGCACCAACAGGATCGTCTATTCCTATATTATCAAAGAATTGAACACTCGCATACATCAACGCTCCGGCAATAAGACCTATGACAATTGCCGCCCAGCCTTCTACCCAGGCACAGGGTGCGGTTATTGCTACCAAACCCGCCACAGCACCATTTAGCGCCATACCCAGATCCCATTTAGCTGTTTTCCAGTATGCTATGAGCATCGCTACCAGGGCGCCGGCGGCAGCAGCCAGATTAGTATTTACCGCGATAACTGAAATCCTCAGGTGGTGCGCATCACAGGTACTTCCAGTATTAAAACCAAACCAGCCGAACCACAAAATAAAAACACCAATAGCAGCCATGGCAATACTGTGCCCTGGAATAGCCTGAGGTTTTCCATCTACATATTTGCCAAACCTGGGACCTAAAACCATTGCTCCTGCCAGGCCTACGAAACCACCTATAGCATGGACCACTCCCGAACCGGCAAAATCGATGGCGCCTAATCCAAAGGGAAGACTGGACAGCCAGCCTCCACCCCAGACCCAGTGTCCATATATGGGGTAAATGATAAGGCTCACCAGAATACTGTAACCAAAGTAAGCCTTGAATTTCATACGTTCAGCTACCGCACCGGAGACTATAGTCGCTGCCGTGGCACAGAAAACCAGCATCCAGAACATATTAAGGTACTTGTCCACATCGTAATAGTCTCCAAGCATAAACCATCCACTTGTACCCAAAAGACCATGCCAGTCTCCGCCCATCATTATGGCATAACCAAAGAGGGAAAATACCAACGAGCCGAGAACATAATCCATCAGGTTCTTAGACATGAGATTGGTAACATTTTTTGCCCTGCAAAATCCCGCCTCCAACATTGCGAAACCTGGCTGCATGAACATGACAAGAAAAGCGCAAATAAGTATCCAGACATAGTTCAAAGGAGCCTGAGAGTTTTCCTTCAAGGCTTCGGCCCCCGTTGGATCACCGGCAAAAGCATAATTAATAACACCGAAAAACGCTAAAAACAGCATACACAAAAACAAAAAAGTCTTAGTTTTTCTTTTCATTTTCTGACCTCTCTTAGCTAATTTTATACTGCTGAGAAAAAACCTGTTACAAAAACATGGCTTAATATCGCCTAAGCCATAAAACCCGTCCAAATTACCTTCATTTTCGTGAAAACGTCACCCGTGTAAGGTAACCAAATCACGAACCACGAGATAAACTTTAAGTCTTCTTCATTCTCATTACACCTCCCATCAATATATTTTCGAACATTACGCTGTAAAGATTAAGAACGAAGCAACACTTATATAATTCCACATCGTTCCTACAGTTCTGTATTAAAGCAACATTAATGCCAAAATCCATCCTGGCAAATCTGCTTAGTCAACAGCTTGATAAAACAGGATATATTGTTATAGTAATGCGCAATGACAGAATTGATTTGAAGTGGAATAAACTACATATTTGTGGGATAGATAGTAGACACCTACCCTCACGTATACAAATCGGGAGGATGGAAGGAATGTGGAATGGGGGACGTCCGGAAATAAGTAAACAACTCAACTTCTACGTTCAGATACTCATATATTTATGGATATCCCCATCGTCCGCAGCCAATGGTATTGTATGAGCATATCAATAGCGAGAGCAGAAATTCTCTTGACGTTTTTGCTGTACTTTTCGAGTTCAGGTTATTATCTCAATGTAATTTCTGAAAAGTATTTCAAATTGTTTTTCCATAACGGTTTCTAATCTCCTGGCATCGGCAAGTACACAAGCCGGATCTACCATCGGCGGTGGAAGAGCGGTAAGCCACTCCCGATCCTCTCTCAACCATTTCTCGGCATCTTCATAGTCAGCGGCATGATTATCAAACTGAAAGCCTACTATATGCGGCCGGCCCTCCAGTGAAATGGCTTCCACTTCACAATCTCTGGAGATTGCCAGAACCTCTATATGTTTAGACAAAGGTTGTAAGACGGCCTGGGAGTGCCATTTAAAGAGTGGAAAGGAACCGGGGATATCACGGAACAATGGATGCCCAGAACCTTTTTGGGTAAGCTTTCCCTCTATAAAACCAACACTATACATCAAATTTGGTCCCACTTCAGCGCCCAGCACATCGGCCAGGAGCTGATGTCCCAGACAGAACCCCATATAGGGCATATCCCTTTTTATAACATTTCTGATAATCTCTTTTTCTTCCGAGAGAAAGGGGTACAGGTCTTCCTGATCGACATTGGGACCGCCACCCAGGACTAAAAGCCCTTCGTATGATCCAATGTCAGGAATCGGCTGGTGCCATACTTCAATAATATGCAGATACACGTTTAATTTCTTTGCTGAACGGATCAGGTGGCGTCCGGGCCCTTCCCACGGCATGTGTTGAAAGACAAGAAATCGTTTTGACATCTTCCGCCTCAAGACTCAAGATTGCTTTGGTCAAGTGATTGAACACTCATGACATGTTCAAGATATTCCTACTTCGATGTAGTGAAGCAACGTCCATGCCACACGTACAGGAGAAATGGCACAATATATCTATGGCATTGATAATATTATTAGAATATTGTGGGATAATAGATTAAAAGAGGCGGGTTTTTGTTAAGTCTAAATCACATACATGTATATCAGTTAGCTTGTTTCTACATTTACGTACGGAATCGCTTTGCATCAATCTTATATTTATTTACTCTCAAACCTACGATTCTTTCCGTGATGCCGAGAATCTTGGCCGTCCTTGACATATTTCCCTTAGATGTCTTGAGCGCGTCTACAATCAGATCCCTTTCCAGGTTATCTATTTCACCCTGCAACGTCCCATAAGGGGTTGTCCCCGTAGATGAAGATGTCTGGAGTGTAGGCGGCAGGTGATATCCGTAGATAACGCTTTCATTACTGAGAAGAACGGCTCGCTCAATACAGTTTTCAAGTTCCCTCACATTCCCCGGCCAATGATAACCCATAAGCATGTCTATGGCGTGTGTACATATACGCTGAATCCTTTTATCATTTGCTTTCGCATATCGCTCAACGAAAAAATCGGTTAAAAGCATTGTATCTGTTTTCCGTTCACGAAGGGGAGGAACATAGATGGGAAATACGTTTAACCGATAGTACAGGTCCTCTCTGAATTTCCCTTCCTCCATCAGGCTCTCCAGGTTACGATTGGTAGCGGCAATGATTCTCACATCGGCCTTAATAGTAGCAGTTCCGCCCAATCGTTCGAACTCGCGCTCCTGAAGCACGCGCAGTAATCTTATCTGTACCGTTGGGGAAAAATCACCTACCTCATCGAGAAATATGGTGCCACCGGAGGCCAGCTCAAAACGCCCTTTCCTCTGTGATACTGCTCCCGTAAATGCACCCTTTTCATGACCGAAGAGTTCGCTTTCCAGAACTGTTTCAGGCAGGGCGGCACAATTAACCTTGATAAATGGTTTATTCGCTCTCAGGCTGTTATAGTGAATTGCGTTGGCTACCAGTTCTTTTCCCGTCCCGCTCTCCCCACGAATCAAAACAGTGGCATTACTCTTGGAGACCTGCGCAATGAGGTCATACACCTCTCGCATTCCTCTCGAATTTCCTATGATATTTGCCGGATGAAACCGATCCTTTAGTTCGCTCTGCAGCCGCAGATTTTCCTGTATAAGGAACTCACGTTCTTCCTGTGCCTCCTGACGAAGACGCACGGCCTGTGCCACCATGGACGCGATAATAGATAAAAGGCGGACATCCTCTTCTAGAGACACCGATTCATCAAATAATCTGTCGGCGCTTAACGTACCAACGACCTCTTTTCCGATTTTGATGGGAACAGATATGAAAGAGATATCTTTTTTTTCTAAATTCTTGCGGGAACCTGTACGGTCTAAAAATAGAGGGTCATCGGAAATGTGAGGAACGATTACGGGCTGACCCGTTCCTACAACCTTGCCTGTCACGCCTTCTCCTATTTTATATCTGCCCCGCTTTTTTTCACTTTCAGAAAGTCCATGGGCAACCTCGATATAAATTTCTCTCGTCTTTCTATTCAGGAGCGCCAGGGTACCACGTGTCATACCCATACGTTCTGCCAGAGCGCTAAGTACCGGACCAACCGTTTCCCGGAGATCCATACTTTTACTCAAGGTCTGGCTGATCTCCCAGAGAAGGGATAATTCCCTGATTTCTCTATTGACAGTTATGTTCTTACGTTGAGAGTTGGATTCCATTGAATAATTACCTTATTTAGAAATTTGGTACCGGAATGTCAAATTTTGTGGAACCATATCACATTCCACGATCAATATCAAAACTTTACTACAATATTGTCGCTTTAAGTGTTTATTCATACGGTCATGTAAGCAACTCGAATACGATTAACGCCCCCTTGCCTGCATTTCGTTTATTATATCCACAAGTTACAATGTTGTGATGCCAATGGCATTATAATTGCTCAATCCAGAACGGTAAGACTTACTCATAACAGTTTCAGGAGGAGAAAAGTATGAATTCAGGAGATACAGCGTGGGTATTAGTTTCTGTTGCATTAGTCTTTATTATGACTCCAGGTGTAGCCTTTTTTTATGGAGGTATGGCGAGACGAAAAAACATCCTTTCCATTTTGACTCAGTGTTTTGCCATTATTTGCCTGGTTAGTTTGCAATGGGTTTTATTTGGTTATTCATTATCCTTCAGCCCGGATACGGGATATGGCATCATTGGGGGCCTGGACTGGATCGGCCTCAGAAACGTTGGCCAACAACCCAGCGCCGATTATGCCAGCACGATACCCCATCTTGCCTTTATGATATTCCAGGCAATGTTCGCGATTATTACACCGGCATTGATGGTTGGCGCCTTTGCTGAAAGAATTAAATTCTCCGCACTTGTTATATTTACCCTTTTATGGACAACTTTTGTTTATGATCCCATAGCTCACTGGGTTTGGGGAACCGGTGGCTGGCTGGGAAATATAGGGGCGCTCGATTTTGCAGGCGGGATCGTAGTCCATGTAAGCTCGGGTGTTTCAGCGCTGCTCATTGCCGTTCTGATCGGAAAAAGAATGGGTTACAAAAAAGAACCATTCGCGCCTCACAATTTACCTATCACTTTTTTAGGAGGCGCCCTTTTATGGATCGGATGGTTTGGTTTTAACGCGGGAAGTGCCCTCGAGGCGGGGGGACTTGCCGCAAATGCTTTTGTAACCACAAACACGGCAGCTGCTGCTGCGGGAATGGCCTGGGCATTTATGGAATGGCAGCAGGACGGAGCGCCAACCGTTCTTGGCATCGTAACAGGGGTAGTTGCGGGACTGGTTGCAATTACACCCGCCTGCGGTTTCGTGAGTACTTTGTCCGCAATACCGATTGGACTTATAGCGGGCATATTATGCTATTTTGCGGTTGCAAAAATTAAACCCGCGTTAGGATATGATGATTCGCTGGATGTCTTCGGCGTCCATGGTATCGGCGGCATCTGGGGAACACTTGCAACCGGAATCTTTGCGGCAACAGCGATCAACAGCGGCGGAGCGGATGGGCTTCTGCTCGGCAACGCGAAGCTGCTCTTGATTCAGATAATCTACCTTGTAGTGTGCATAGCGTACGCTCTGGCGGTAACCTGGATCCTGTACAAGATTGTCGATGCCCTGGTCGGGATGAGAGTTGATAAAGAAAGCGAGCTAATTGGTCTTGATCTGACTCAGCATAACGAATCTGCATATACCGTTTTAGAATAGGAGTTAATACAGATGAAATATATCATTGCTATTATCAAACCCCACAAGTTGGAAGAAGTAAAGAAGGCGCTTGAAGGTGCTGATGTAAATTTGATGACCGTATCCAACGTCGTTGGGCAGGGAAGACAGAAGGGACGTACCGAGATCTATAGGGGTGCAAAAGAGAGCAGCGGCCTTCTTAAGAAAGTCAAACTTGAGATTGGTGTTAACGAAGAATTCGTAGAACAAACTATTGAAGCCATCACAAAAGCGGCATACACGGGAGAGATTGGAGACGGAAAAATCTTCGTGCTGGACCTTCAAGATGTAGTCAGAGTCGGCACAGGAGAGCGGGGAGGAAAAGCAATCAACTAACGGAGGCAACCGAGATGGGTATCATGTTATGCAGATGCCCTGCCTTTGGGTGGGGCAATTCGCTCCGCACTCCAGCATTTACAGATCTGCATTATACATCATACATCTCCTGAAGCGGCCTCACAATCAGACCTCCTCCCCCGAGAGCGCTGACAGCGTTAACCATCGCTTTAGCGCCGGAGATTGTGGTTACAACCGGTATGTTACGTGAGACTGCGGCACTTCGAATCCTTATCTCATCGCGTCTCGGTTTCGGGCCGCTCGGTGTATTGATAAGAAGCTGGACGTCTCTGTTCTTGATATAATCCATGAGATTGGGCCGGCCTTCATCAAGCCGGGGTAATTGTGTTACACTCACGCCACTTTTCATGAGTGTTTTTGCCGTGCCGGGCGTCGATAATATCTCGAATCCCAGATCGGCAAATTGCTTTCCAATATCTATGGCTGCATGTTTGTCATAATCCTTTACACTTATAAAAACCTTTCCGGAGTCCGGGACCATCTGCCCCACCGCAATCTGACTCTTTGCGAAGGCTATCCCCAGATCGGGATCTATTCCCATCACCTCTCCTGTGGATTTCATCTCCGGTCCCAGCACCGTATCCGCGCCATAAAACCTGTTGAATGGCAGTACCGATTCCTTGACCGAAAAATACCTGATTTCGGGGTCCTTCGTTATTCCCTGTTCCATCAGGGTCTGACCGACCATTACCTTTGTCGCGATCTTTGCCAGCGGTAAACCGGTAGCCTTGGAAATAAAGGGAACGGTCCTTGAGGCCCTCGGATTTACTTCAAGGATGTAGAGATCGTCTCCCTTGACGGCAAACTGGATATTGAGCAGTCCCCTGACACCAAGCTCCAGTGCCATGCTTTTTGTCTTCTCCTTTATTTCGGAAAGCATCTTCTCGCTCAGCGAATAGGCGGGGAGCACCATGGCGCTGTCCCCCGAATGAATGCCGGCATGCTCTATATGCTCCATAATCCCGCCGATCACCACATCCCTGCCGTCCGAAACGGCATCAACATCAACCTCGATGGCGTCTTCGAGAAACTTGTCTATAAGTATGGGGTGATTTGGTGATGCATCAAACGCCTCGTCAACAAATCCCCTGAGGTCGGCCCTGTTCCAGACTACCACCATGGCTCGTCCACCAAGGACGTAGGATGGCCTGATAAGAACAGGATAGCCGATCCTTTCAGCTATCTCTTCCGCCTCTTCAAAGGAGAGCGCCGTGTCATTTTCAGGTTGTTTTATGCCGAGCATATCGGCCATCTCCTTGAAGAGTTGCCGGTCCTCGGCACGGTCAATGGCCTCGGGGGGTGTTCCGAGAATTCTCACACCGTTTCGCGCAAGGGGCAACGCCAGATTGAGCGGCGTCTGACCACCCAACTGGACAATAACCCCCTCGGGCTTTTCAGCCTTTACGATATTTAATACATCTTCCAAGGTTAACGGTTCAAAATAAAGCCTGTCGGATATGTCATAGTCTGTTGATACTGTCTCCGGATTGGAATTTACCATTATCGTTTCATATCCAAGTTCTCGAAGAGCCATTGACGCATGGACGCAACAGTAATCAAATTCTATACCCTGACCTATTCTGTTTGGCCCGCCGCCGATTATCATAACCTTCTCTGTCCCCCCGCCGCGGCTTTCATCTTCCTCTTCGTAGGTAGAGTAGTAGTACGGTGTATATGCCTCAAACTCGGCTGCGCAGGTATCGACGAGCTTATAAACAGGTGTAATTCCCGCTTTTTCACGAATGGCACGTACCTCAAACTCGGTCATGCCGATAATATCGCCTATCTGTCTGTCAGAAAACCCAAACCGTTTAGCACTTTGCAGGATCTCTGCAGGAATATTCTCATCTTCCCTGCAGGTTTCCAGCTTTCTTTCCATATCCATAATTTCCTGTATATTGCTCAGAAACCAGGGATCGATCCGGGTGAGTTCAGCAATATGGTCCATGGACATGCCCATTCGAATTGCCTGCTTTATATAGAACAGTCTTTCCGGTGTCGGTCGGGCAAGCATTGCGTTAACGTATTCCGGCTCCAATTTTTCATTGAATTTGTAATCAAATCCATGGAGGCCTATCTCCAGTCCCCTGAGACCCTTCTGCAATGCCTCCTTGAATGTACGACCAATCGCCATCGTTTCCCCCACGGATTTCATGGATATGGTAAGGGTGTCTTCCGCACCGGGGAATTTTTCGAAGGCGAAACGGGGTATCTTAACTACACAGTAGTCTATGGCGGGTTCAAAGGATGCGGGGGTCTGTTTCGTAATATCATTCGGAATCTCATCGAGGCTGTATCCGACGGCAAGTTTTGCGGCAATCTTTGCGATGGGAAAACCCGTTGCCTTCGATGCCAGGGCGGAGGACCGGGAAACACGCGGATTCATCTCTATAACGACAACGCGGCCCGTTTTCGGGTCCACGGCAAATTGTATGTTCGATCCCCCGGTGGCAACACCGATCTTTCGAATAACAGAGATCGACGCATTCCTCAGATACTGGTATTCCCTGTCGGTCAGTGTCTGTGCCGGCGCGACGGTAATTGAATCACCTGTATGAACCCCCATGGCGTCGAAATTTTCGATAGAACAGATGATAACGACATTGTCCTGCTGATCACGCATGACCTCCAGTTCATATTCCTTCCATCCAAGGACAGATTCCTCTATCAGTATCTCTCCTATCATACTCTGCTCTATGCCGTTGGAGGCAAACTCTTCAAACTCCTCGTCATTATAGGCCAGAGCACCGCCGGTACCGCCGAGCGTGAAGCTGGGTCGTATGACAAGCGGAAATCCCAGCTCCCCGGCGATTTTCCGCGCCTCTTCCATGGAATGGGCAACTTCGCTTTTCGGCACATTGAGTTCGATCTCCTCCATCGCCGTCCTGAATTTGTCCCTGTCTTCCGCTTTCTTTATTGCCGCAAGATCAGCACCGATCATCTCAACATTATATTTCTCGAATACTCCTTTTTCGGCCGCCTCAACAGCCGTATTCAGGGCTGTCTGACCGCCTATCGTGGCGAGTACGGCCTGCGGCCGTTCCTTCTCCACTATCTTCTCGATTACATCCACCGTTATCGGCTCTATATACGTCCTGTCGGCCATTTCCGGGTCGGTCATTATGGTGGCCGGATTTGAGTTCAGCAAAACTATCTCGTAACCCTCTTCAGCCAGGGCCTTACAGGCCTGTGTGCCGGAATAATCGAACTCGCACGCCTGTCCGATAACGATGGGACCTGAGCCGATAATCAGTATCTTCTTTAAATCAGTACGTTTAGGCATATATTGTTCTTATTCCCATTCAGAGATAACAGACATCGCGATTACCTCTTATATTCATTTATTCATTCTTCACGATCTCGTTATCATTTCCACAAAACGCCCAAAGAGATATCTTGCATCGTGTGGTCCCGGACCCGCCTCCGGGTGAAACTGTACCGAAAATATGGGCAGTTCTCTGTGCCTGATACCCTCCAGGGTATTATCGTTGAGATTGACATGTGTCATCTCTATCGCCTCCCTGTCCAGAGAATCCATATCTACGCAAAAACTGTGATTCTGAACGGTGATATCGATTTTACCCGTTTTCAGATCTTTTACCGGGTGATTTGAACCGTGATGGCCAAACTTCAGCTTGAAGGTTTTTCCCCCCAGAGCGAGGCTCAGGATTTGCTGACCCAGGCAGATGCCGAACAGTGGGATATTCTCATTATCCACAAGCTTTCTGGTGGTTTCAATCGCATATTTCACCGCATCGGGATCACCGGGTCCGTTAGAAAGGAGAATGCCTTCCGGCTCATGCGCCATGATATCATCAATCGGAGTATTCGCGGGAAGGACCGTAATGTTACAGCCCGTACCGTAAAGCTGATTCAGGATACTTTGTTTCACGCCGAAATCTATGACAACGACCCGTGGGCCATCCTGCTCTTTAAAAGAATAGGGCATGTCACAGGTCACGCTCGCTACCAGGTCCCGCCCCTCCAATCCGGGTGATGCAACGGCTTTTGCGACAAGTGAACCGGTATCATGATCCACCGTCGATATAACCGCTCTCATGGCTCCTCTGGTTCTGATATGCCTGGTCAGTGCCCTCGTATCTATACCCTGGATCCCTATAACGCCGTTTTCTTCGAGATAGGAACCAAGGTCTTTTTGTGATCGCCAGTTGCTCGTTATCCTGCTCAGTTCCCCTATAACAAACCCTTCAAGCCAGAGAGCTCTCGACTCCGAATCCTCTTCATTTACCCCGTAATTACCTATCAGAGGATAGGTCATTGCCACTATCTGTCCCTTGTAGGAGGGATCGGTCAGCACTTCCTGGTAACCGGTCATTCCTGTATTGAATATCACTTCCCCACAGCGCTCACCGGATGCACCAAATGATACACCTTCAAATATCCTTCCGTCTTCCAATGCAAGAAATGCCTTCATAATTCAAATTACTCTCTTTACCTATTCATAACCTTTTTGCCCTCAACCCATTTCCCCCCGTCAAGATCAAGCAGGCCGAGTTCCGAAAGCTGTTTCCTTGAAACGGGAGAAGGTGCCTTACTCAAAGGACAATAGGCTCTCCGGTTCTTTGGAAAAACCATAACTTCGCGAATAGATTCCTTTTTCAGTATCATGGCAATAACCCTGTCCATCCCCAGGGCAATGCCCCCGTGAGGCGGGGTTCCATATTCGAGGGCCTTCAGAAAAAAACCGAATTCTTTGGCCACTTCGTCATCCGATAATTTCAAGGCCTTGAAAATCTTTCTCTGAAGACTTCTTTCATGAATTCTGATACTGCCACCGCCGAGTTCTTCACCATTGACAATCAGATCATAGGCCCGGGATTTGAGTGCAAGAAGTTCTTCCCGGTTTTCCGGATTGAAATCTGTTCGGTCGGGTGCGGTAAAGGGGTGGTGATTCGATGTGATTCGCCTGCCTGTCAGAGAAAAGAGCGGAAACTCTGTAATCCAGGCGGGACAATATCTGTCTTCCCTGACAAGGTCAAGCCTTTTTGCGAGGTGCAACCGCAACTGTCCCAGAACAGATACGACGGCATCCCAGGAGGTATCGGCAATCAGTATAATAACGTCACCATCCTCAGCCTTAAACCGCTCGATAATCTTCTGCCTTTCCTCCTCGTTGAAGAACTGAACTATATTGGATTCAAGCACTCCTCCGGTTACCCTCATCCAGGTCATTCCTTTCGCACCGAAAGATGGAACAATCTTCTTTGCATATTCGTTCTGCAGTACATTCTTGCTCAGTCTGTCCGACTGTCCCCTGATATTTATCCCCTTTATCACACCGCCCTTGTCCAGAATCTTTCTGAAAATACCGTATGATGTCTCTCTGAACATATCCGTAGCATCTGTGAAACGCAGTCCGAAGCGGGTATCGGGATGATCGGTTCCCATTGTATTCATAGCCTCGCGCCAGGTCATCCTCGGAAAGGGACGCTCAAGTGAAATGCCTCCAAGGGCAAACATGCGCTCGGTAAGTCTCTCAACCATCTCATATATAAATTCCTCATCTATAAAGGATGCCTCTATGTCGAGCTGCGTAAATTCGGGTTGCCTGTTCGGACGGAGATCTTCGTCACGGAAACAACGTGCTATCTGAAAATATCGCTCAATTCCGCTCACCATGAGGAGCTGCTTGAAAAGCTGAGGCGACTGGGGAAGCGCGTAGAACCTTCTCGGATGTACACGGCTGGGCACAAGATAATCCCTTGCTCCCTCAGGTGTGCTTTTCGTCAGTATCGGTGTTTCCACCTCAATAAAGGTCTCTTCATCCAGGTAGTCGCGAACGCATTTGATGATACGGTGTCGCATAATTATGTTGCTCTGCATACTGGGACGTCTGAGATCCAGGTAGCGGTACCGTAGCCTCACATCTTCGGCCACAGAACCTATTCCGTTTACGTCAGCCCCGGCAACCATCGCCTTCTCCGATATGGGAAAGGGAAGCGACCTTGATCTGTTCAGGATCTCAAGCCCGGAAGCTGCTACCTCTATCTTGCCCGTCTCAATGTTGGGATTTGCCGTATCCTTCTTTCTCTCAATGACAGTGCCCCTGATAAGAATACAATATTCGCTCTTTAATGCCGATGCCCGTTTGCATATATCAGCAGATGTATTTTCCGGGTTAAATACAACCTGTATGATACCGCTCCTGTCACGCAGATGAATGAAAAGAACCTCTCCATGATCACGAAGTGCATCCACCCATCCGGCAAGTTCCACTTCCCGACCCACATCGGGAAGACCGTACTCTCCGCAGTTTGTACGTTTAGTAAAGCTCATTGTGTTTCTTCTCCTGCTTTTTGCCCCCATCCGCCGCAAATATCTCCTTGCTGAAGTTTTCGGGAACCTTTGTCGGATAATTCCCGGTAAAACATGCCGTGCATTGAAGATCTCCTCTGGGAACCACACTCAGCATTCCCTCAACCGATAAATATGCCAGCGAATCCGCTTCTATATACCGGCATGTTTCTTCTACACTGTGAGACGCCGCAATCAGTTCACCCCTGCTCGATATATCGATCCCGTAAAAACAGGGAAAAGTGATAGGGGGAGAGCTTACCCGTACATGAACCTCGGAAGCACCAGCGCTCCGTATGAGGCGTATTAACTGTTTCAATGTGGTTCCGCGAACAATCGAATCCTCCACGACTATTACACGTTTTCCCTTCAATACACCCGTAACGGGGTTGAATTTTACACGAACATCCAGATCTCTTTCCTTTTGATGAGGCGCTATAAAGGTTCTCCCCACGTAGTGATTCCGTATGAGACCTATCTCGAAATGTATTCCCGATGCCTGCGAATATCCAAGGGCGGCGGTGTTTGCGGAATCGGGAATCGCTATCACGATATCGGCCTCGCAGGGAGCTTCCTCGGCAAGCTTTCTGCCCAAGAGTCTCCTCACCTTGTCCACCTTCTCCCCAAAGATAATGCTGTCCGGCCGCGAAAAATATATGTACTCAAAGACGCAGAAAGATTTCGGATCTTTCGGCGGCAGAAACCTTGAAGAGAAACCCCCTTCATCTATTACGACGATCTCTCCCGGCTCTATACTGCGGACATAGTCCGCTCCTATGATGTCACAGGCACAGGACTCGGAAGCAACAACAAAGGCATCTCCTGTCTTCCCGATACATAGCGGCCTGAAACCATGAGGATCTCGGGCCGCGATCAGCTTGGAGGGCGTAAGAAAGACAAAACAGTATGCGCCCACAAGATGGGACAGGGAATCTTCTATCTTTTCCTCTATTGATGCCCTCTTTGACCTTGCTATCAGATGGAGGATTATTTCGCTGTCCGACGTGGTCTGAAATATGGCCCCCTTCTCCTCCAATATATTGCGGAGTTCGGAAGAATTTACCAGGTTCCCGTTATGGGCGGCGGCAATCTGACTGCCCCGTGACCGTATAAGTATCGGTTGCGCATTCATGAGGTCAGACGACCCCGTCGTTGAATATCTGTTGTGACCGATTGCGGATGTTCCTCCCAGCCTTGGCATTATGTCAGGATTCTGGAAAACGGACCACACCAGGCCCATCCCCCTGTGAAGCGATATCTCCCTTCCATCAGTTGCCGCTATTCCCGTGCTTTCCTGTCCCCTGTGCTGGAGGGCATACAGTCCAAGGTAGGTCTTCTCCGCGGCCTTCCGATCACCGAAGATACCGAAGACACCACAGAATTCGCGCGGACAATCATCCGGCTCTCTTATAATCATCTCTTCACAAGACACCTGGTTACCCCTCTCATTCCCAATTTACATCAATCCCTTTTAAACGTCGACCGCTTTCCCAGCCGGTCATCGGGTACGGCCAGGATGAGACTGTTCCCATATCTTAATATATTATAACAACCTTCAGATACGAGTCCATAGATACATTCTCTCCTGCCGCGCCAGTACCAAAAGGCTGTCCGAGAATCAACCAATAGGAAAATAAACATTCCGTCAGCAATAAGACACACGAATCCTTGCGCTACACTAAGCAATTACAGTGCCAGTCAAATAAATGAAGGCATTAAACTGATATAGCTATAATAATCGCCAAAAAGGAGCTGGAAAGATCAGAGAGGGCTATAGGAAAATCTACATTCTTGTAGGATTAAACTATCAAGACTACAAATATGTGCAAAAACTCAATCTCTCTTTAGAGATCACAAGAATTTTCGTGTTTGTTTCTACTCAACCCGGACAAGCCGGAACCAAACAAAATATACCTTTATCACAAAAACAGGAAATATTGTTTTTAATCCTTTTGCCATTCTTGCAAGAACTTTACAATTAAGGGATTGGCAAGATCGGTCCAGACGCATATTATCCCCAGATTTTTCAACTTCCTCCGCATCGGGTTCCGTGGCGAGAGGTATAACCGCTGGACCCTGCGGCTTCGGGGGTCAGCGTGGCTGTATCATCGGGAGTTATCTGTCCAAGGGCATCTTCGCGCAAACCACACATTCCGCTTATCGGATATCAGTTACTACCTGTCCTGTTCTTCGTTAATGCCACATATGCCAGACAGCGAAGATGCCCTTCAGGGCATCTTCGCTGTCTACTGCATTCTCAGTTATTTTGATTGATCAGCTCTTACTCATCTAAAATTTTTTCAGCTTCATGCCTGTAAGCATCCATGACATAAGGAATACCGGAGATTTTTTCGGCTTCTTCTGTCAGGGCCATTACATCTTTACGAGTAATGGTGGAAAGATTGAAATTCCGGGTTCCCGCCATTAACTGCTGCAGACCCACCTTAAACTTCTGACTGTAGGTATAGATTGCAACCGCACCCAACGGTATATCCTTAATGTCGGAACCAAATTTTTCCTTTAATTCCTCATAAGAAACAAAAATCTCCTCTACTGTGCTTCCGTACTTGGAAACCGTCTTTGGAAGTTTTGATTCTTTGAGCCAGTTGTCGATGTTCTTGCCCAGCATACCTGGAATCATCAGGGCTCTACCCATACAAACCGCCTTGAAATATGGAGCCCCCATAGACAGTCCTTTAAATACACCGTCTTCTGAAGAAAATCCGCCAGCGATGGCAAGATCCGGAACTCTCATCCCCTTTGCCGTAAGTTTTTCAGCAAATTCATATGCAAGAGACTGGAGATAGAAAGTGGGGATACCCCATTCGTTCATCATGGGCCACGGGCTCATACCTGTTCCACCCGGTGCACCGTCTATAGTAAGCAGATCGATTTTCGCTTCCGAGCAAAAACGCAGGGCCATGGCCAATTCTACCATTGAATACGCGCCGGTTTTAAGTGTAATCCTCTTGAAACCTAATTTACGCAAACGCTCGACCTCGGCAAGGAATGTTTCTTTTTCTACAAAACCAAGGCGTGAATGCCTTTCAAATTCCTTAATAGCGCCCTGTTCATAACCCTTCTGGATGTCGGGAATCGTTGGGTCGGGTGTTACGATATACCCTCTCTCTTTGAGTTCAGTGGCTCTTGCTATATCCTTGACCTTAATTTCGCCACCTATGCATTTGGCTCCCTGCCCCCATTTCAGCTCGATTGTGTCAAGTTTGTGTTTGTTTAAAACATATTCCGCCACGCCAAGACGTGTATCCTCAACATTTATCTGGACCAGGATTTCCCCATAACCCTCATGAAAACGTTTGTAGGTTTCTATACGGCGATCCATCTCGGGAGACTCTTTAACCATGCCGTTACCGTCCCGCTCAAGTCCCGTGTCTATACCGCATACGTTTTCCCCACATACAATTGTAATGCCTGAAATGGCAGTTCCTATGGCAAAGTGTTCCCAGTTCACGCGGGCAATCTCGGTGGAACCGAGCGCACCGGTAAATATGGGCACTTTCATTTTAACTTTTTTATCCCAACCATATTCAGTCTCCGTATTCACGGCCGGGAAGGTAGCCGTATCGGGACCGGCTTCCACTCCCTCAGGCAGTCCTTTTGCCCCGACAGCGTAACCCTGTATGTTGAGGTGAGAATAATCCACCGGATAGTCTTTATCCGCACCTGCTGTAACTTCTCCAAAAGGTCCCGGATAGAGTACCTCACGGCCCCTGAAAGACGCCAGCCACACTTCACAGCCACCGGTACAGCCGTCAGTACACCTGCTGCAAAGACCAGACATGGGCACTACACTTCTGGAACGATTAAAAGTTCCCGTTGCATCATCAGCATTTGGTCTTCTCAAATTCATTCAACAAACCTCCTTTTTAAATCACATATATTTAGGTGAGCCTTGATTAGATCGAGTTCGTTTAACACTTCACCACCACACAGACAAGAAAAACTTTCCTGCAGGGTTTTTACATTAAAAGATCTATTTGATGAACTACCCCACCGCAAGCAGCGACAGTCCTTCTGATAGTAACCTCATCGCGCCCTGGTTTTGGACCGTCTTGTGTATTGATTCGGGCAGTCTCCTGGTAAAAATTTTATAATAACATATTACTTTCCGCGATTTTATATCTGCCACAATTCATAAATGCTCCCCCTTTTTTCTTTTTTGCAACAAAATACTTTGACTTTTGTAATTATCTTATAGCGTTTGCGCACTTTGCTTTGGGCACAGGCAAAAAATCCTTGATTGTCTGTTATCTGCTTAAAATCTTAAAAAATAATTGACATCACAGTGGTGGCATGATATCGGTGTCTGCCAACATGCGAAATGTGATTTTCAATATTATGGATATCTTAGCAGGATTATTCTGTTACAGCATATAGTTTATAAAAAATATCAGGAGGAATGAGCATGGAAATATCAGCACCTTTGCCGGGAAGTGTTATTGAAATTTTAGTGAAGGTTGGCGATGAAGTCAAAGAAAACGACGAGTTGCTAATCATTGAAGCGATGAAGATGGAAAATCCCATCTTTGCTTCAGCAGATGGGACAGTCAAGGAAATAAAAGTAAAAGAAAAAGATACTGTGGAAGCTGAGCAGGTATTGGTGGTGTTGGAATAAAAAAGTTTTACAGTTGTTTATAACCCGGGTTGAGCCCTTGAAAAAGCTTCAACTCGGGAAAACACCATTTATACTGTATGTTGATCTGTTTTCAGGATACTGAGGGCTGGTGGTTTTGCAGCTTCTGCATAGTGGAACCGGATCGTATTTTCAAGGATGATGTGTGCCTTGAGTTTGGGCCTATTTACATCTCCATCGGGATTTAATTTTTACCGGAGATATAATAATTGATGTCAGGGGGTTTTAGGTTGACATGATTGATTGGAATTTAGCGATAAAAATCGCGGGTGGCGGTTTTGGCATGGTATTTCTGATACTGGTAATATTACAGGTAGCGGTAGAACTGGTAAGAGTGACCACTGAAAAGATTACCGGTGCCAAAAATTAACGGTTTGTCTTTGTTTGACATCATCTAAATTCCATCCAGGAATTGGCAGTTTTCCGCACTTATATGTCATCAGGGTTTAATTCCATAGCGTGCATGTTTAGTACGTTTTTGTATAGTCTGTCAGTTTTCTTGAGCTTTTTAAAAGCTCTCTTTTCTGGATTGCGGGTTAGATGGTGGCCTTTTTTTGAAAATTTATTTTTGGATGAACAATATCTAAAAAGCTGTTATCGGAGGTATAGCAATGTTCGGATTACTTGAAAGTGGCTTCGGCCTGTTCTACTGGGGCAATGCCCTCATGATTGTTATAGGCCTGGTATTCATTTATCTGGCAATTTCCAGAAATATGGAGCCCCTTTTGCTGATACCCATAGGGTTCGGCATGATGTTGGTCAATCTGCCTCTTGGAGGCATAATGGACTATGAAATGATGCTGAAAGCCCCGCAGGCAGGTACTGTAATGGAAGTACAAATGCAGGAGGGAGATTCTTTTAGCAAAGGAGGGGTGGTATGCAAACTTGATTCGGGGGAAATAGTAACCCCTGTCTTCGGGAGGGTTGACACTCTGAAGGTATCCAAGGGTCAACATATTAACAAGGGGGATGTTATAGGTAAGCTTATAACAATGGAACAAACCGATCAGTCGGTGCTGCCCACAAGACCTATAGGATTGCTTTCCAGAATTTTCCAGTATGGAATTATGTGGCAGATGCTGCCGCCTCTCATGTTTCTTTGTCTGGGAGCGCTTACGGATTTTGGGCCCATGCTTGCCAATCCCAAAACCCTGCTCCTTGGCGCTGCCGCGCAATTTGGAGTTTATCTGGCATTCTTCATGGCTTTGTTAGTCGGGTTTACTCTTCCGGAGGCAGCGTCCATAGGAATAATAGGTGGTGCTGAGGGGCCCACCACCATATATGTTACTTCTCTGCTCGCCCCACATATTATAGGTGCTACCGCTGTCGCGTGCTACTCTTATATGGCGCTTGTTCCCATTATTCTGCCTCCGGTGGTATACCTTCTTACCACGAAGAAGGAACGCCAGATATACATGAAACCGTCGCTCAGGAGGGTGTCAAAGCTGGAGAAGATTATATTTCCCCTGGCTACGACCATTATTGTCATATTGATGGTACCCTCTTCCGCTCCCCTCATAGGATGTTTCATGGTTGGAAATCTCTTCAGGGAATCCGGCGTTACCGAAAGACTCAACAAGACATCGCAGACAACCTTTGTTGATATCATAACCATATTCCTGACACTTGCCATTGGTGCATCAATGCCGGCCCAGAACTTTCTGCGGTCCTCGACCCTGCTGATACTGGTACTTGGCGTCGTGGCTTTTGCCAGTGCGGCGGGAGCAGGCGTTCTCCTTGCAAAGTTTATGAATCTTTTCTTGAAGGAAAAGATAAATCCCATGATAGGCGCAGCCGGCGTATCCGCTGTTCCTATGTCTGCAAGGGTTGTACAGGTTTTGGGTCAAAAGGAAAACAGGCAGAACTTTCTCCTGATGCATGCCATGGGACCTAATGTCGCCGGTGCCATAGGCGCGGCGATTGCAGGTGGCGTGTTCATTGGTATATTGTATTAGGATTGTGAGAAAGAATCTTCACCTTCAGGCATAAGTTTTGAAGGTGCAAACTTACAGGTAGTGATCATGGCCACCAGTCCTTCTGGTGGCCATGGTAGTTTTGTCTTAAGTTGTACAAAATTTTCCTGCTGTCGCAACCCCGGCCGATTTAACAACACGCTTCGAGTCATATTCGGACAGGGCCTTCCGTCCCTTGTCGATTGCTTCCTGCAGTATTTCTTTCGTATTATTTTCCCCTTTCAGACAACTCAATTTCTGCTTTCGCCCTTCCCGGGAAGCTGCACCTCCTGGTTTCACCTCTCCAGAATATCCAGGGATTCCGCTTCAAAGTCTTCCAATTGTTCGTCAAGGGAACTGATTTTATGTTCGAACTGACCGATAACATCTTTTCTGTCGAGGAATCTTAAAGAAAAGATTGGAACGAAAGTCCTCATCAGGCAAAAAATCTTGACATATCAAACGTTCGTTTGATATACATTTCTTTCACTGAAAGGAATGTACGCTATGTCTTCGGACAACGGAAGCAAAACAACCCGGGATCGTCTGTTGGAAGTCGCCGAAACGCTGTTTGCTCAAAAAGGTTACGATGCGGTAAGCGTTCGGAAAATTACAACCGCAGCAGGGTGCAACCTTGCCGCTGTAAACTACCACTTCGGCAACAAAAAAACCTTGTATCTGAACGTGTTCCGCGAACGCTGGATGCACCGGGCACAGCGCATCCGTGCATGTTTCGAGGAAAACCTTGCCGGTTGTGACAACACATCGCCCGCGTCTGTGATCCAATCCCTCGCTGAAGCCCTCATCAAGGGTCCCCTTACGGACGAAGAGCGCCTGTTCCATTTTCAGTTAATGATCCGGGAGATAATCAAACCGACAGAGGCCTTTGAAATAGTGCTGGAAGAGACCATGAAGCCTTCCTTCGAAGGATTGGGGCAATTACTTCAACCTTATCTGCATGAGAGCATCGATGAAGAACGCACGCTCCTTAACATTCTGAGCATTTTTTCGATGGTTCTCTATTTCAATTTTGCGAGGCTGCCGGTATCGAAAATTATCGGGCATGCCTATGACCAGCCGTTCAAAGACAGGCTGGTTCAACACATTGTCGATTTTTCCCTCTCCGGCCTGCCTGCAAAGGAGAACGCCAGGTGAAGCGCAGAACATTTCCCATGCTCATAACCATCTCTGCTCTTATGCTCCTTGCGGGATGCATGAAGGTAGGCCCCGACTTCAAAAAACCCGACATGAGTTCACAGATCAGGGAATCGTATCAGCATGCTCGATCTAATGTTGAAGCGGGAAAGATTACCAAGTGGTGGGCCGCTTTCAACGATCCTGATCTGAATCAGCTTGCGGAAAATGTATTGTCGGGTAATCTGGATATCAGGAAAGCTCTGGCTGTGATCTCCGAGACGCGGGCTTATTTTGTCCAATCCAGGGCGGATCGTTTCCCCAACCTCAGTCTTCAGGGTGAGGTGAGGCGACACCGTATTCTCCCGGGAATCGAATCAGACGTATATAACCTTTCTCTGCCGGCATCATTTGAAATCGATCTCTGGGGCCGCCTGACCCGTGCCGAGGAAGCCGCACTGGCAAGTCTCGCAAAAACGGAGGAGAATGCCCGCATTATTGCCCAGACCATTGTATCGGAAGCGATAACATTATATTTTCAGATAGAATCCCTGGAGCGGAGGATTCAGATAACAGCGCAAAGCATAGAAAATTACCGCCGAAACCTCTCATTTATAGAGCGCCGATATGAAGGAGGACTGACCTCCATCCTTGATCTGAAACAGGCAAGACGCGCCCTTGCCCAGGCGAAGGCCATCCTTCCTTCTCTGAGACAGGATATCGGCATCAAGCAACAGAAACTGGCCGTACTTTCAGGACAATATCCCGAAACACGATCGGCACGAACCCAACCGGAAAACTATTTCAATCTTCCCGCCCTCGTGCCATCGGGGTTGCCTTCCGACCTCCTCTTACGCAGACCCGATATCAGAGCAGCTGAAGCAACCCTGCAGGCGCTTAACGCAAAAATCGGTGTCGCCAAGGCCAGCCGCTTCCCGAGAATAACACTAACGGGAACCTTCGGCTACTCCAGCAGCGAGCTGGATCGACTCTTTATGCCGGGAAGCAGCCTGTGGAATATAGCCTTCGGAGCACTTCAGCCTATTTTTGACGCAGGCAGACTCAAGGCTGGACAACGCGCCGCAGAGGCGCAGTTTCAACAGGGGATGGCTGATTATGCCAAAACTGTCCTTACCGCTTTTTCCGAGGTGGAAAGCGCCCTTCTGACACGAAAGGAACAGATGGAAAGAAGAGAAAGAATGCTGGATTTTCTTTCCGAAGCACGGTCCACGCAGAAAGTGGCCGAAAATCGCTATGAACGGGGACTGGTCGACTACCTCACAGTGCTGGACGCCCAGCAGGCCCGCTTTCAGGCCGAAGAAAGTCTGGTCCTGGTGGAACTGGCCATTCTCAGCAATCGCGTAACACTGCATCGCGCACTGGGCGGCGGATGGGGCGGACCGGAGTGAGAAAAACCGGGGAAGCGTGAAATTGAGTGCAATAAGATAGACAGAGACTTGAATTTTGTCATTTCGAGGAGCATAAACGACGAAAAATCTTAAGACTGTAGCACATTAAAAAAACAAGATTTCTCCCTGCGGTCGAAATGACAGAATGATGGTCAAAATAACAAATAGCCGACGTTATGCAAAGATCTCGGACAGCCAACGGCTGACAACTAATATCTTCCAAGGAAAAAACAATGAGCCGAAAAAGAAAAACTATTATCCATATCACCGTAAGCGCAGCACTCGTTATCACGGGGGTAATCGTTATGATCGCACTGACAGCGAGTAGCCCTGAACTGCAGAAGATAAAACCCTCCGCTCCGGCGCCCATGGTTCAAGTGATCAAGATCAAAACAGGGCCGAAACCGATAATTATCAGGGGCGAGGGAACGGTACGCCCGCTGAAGGAAATTGATCTTGTTACACAGGTTGGCGGCAAAATCGTCCATACATCTCCCTCCCTGGTCAATGGCGGCAAGTTCAGCAAGGGTGATTCATTGCTTTCAATAAACCCGATCGATTATGAATTGGCTGTTACGCTGGCAAAGGCAAAGGTGAGAAACTCGGAGAGTAACCTGAAGATTGTTCAGGAGGAAGCGCTGGTGGCAAGGGAAGAATGGCGGGCTCACTACTCAGACATTTCCCATACCGGAAAAGAGATTCCACCACTTGTGGCCAAAGAGCCACAGCTGGCAGCGGCTCGCTCCAGTCTTGACGCTGATCGGGCTGATCTGAAAAAGGCCTTCCTGAATCTTGAAAGAACGGTTTTGAAGGCGCCCTTTAATGGCCGCGTCAGCAGAAAATCTGTTGATATCGGTCAATATGTGACACCGGGACAGCCCCTGGCAAGACTCTTCTCTACTGAAGCGGCCCAGATCGCCCTGCACTTGGAAGACAAAGACCTCTTCTGGTTTGACGTCCCCGGATTCACGCCGGGTGCCGGAAGCGGGTCACCAGCCACAGTTCATGCCGGGATTGCGGGACATGAACTGGTCTTTTCGGGAAGAGTGGTCCGCGCTGAAGGCGAACTGGATGAAAGAACCCGAATGATAACCGTCATTGTCGAGATTGACAAACCATACGCGACAAAACCGCCCCTTGCGATCGGCCTTTTTGTAACGGTTGACATTATGGGACGGGTTCTGCCAGACGCCGCCGTCATCCCCCGGGCGGCCCTCCGCCAGGGAAATATTGTGTGGACAGTGAATGATCAAGGCATACTGAGTTTCAGGACAGTCAGGGTCGCCCTTTATCAGGGTGAAGAAATCGTTATCGAGTCCGGCCTCAGAGACGGTGAAATAGTCGTTTTCTCATCTCTTAAGACCGCCACAGACGGCATGACTGTACGAAGAGCGGTGGAAAAGGATTGACAATGAAAAGCGTTATCTCCTGGTTTGCTGAAAATCACGTCGCGGCAAACCTGCTTATGATATTTCTGGTTCTGGCCGGAATCTTCACACTCTACACAATAAAGCTGGAGGTGTTTCCTGAGACCTCTCTGGACCGGATCTCTGTAATTACCAGTTATCCGGGCGCTTCCCCCGCCGAGGTGGAAGAGGCAGTCATCCTCCGTATAGAGGAACGGCTGGCTGGATTATCCGGCATTAAGCGCATCGATTCCACGTCAAAAGAGGGCATCGGCACTGTTACGGTAGAAATCATCAAAGGGTGGGACATTAAAACACTCTTGGATGAGGTTAATGCCGAGATCGACCGTATTACCACATTCCCGGACGAAGCGGAAAAGCCCATTGTCCAGGAGATAACCCAGCGTGTACAGGTAATCAACGTTGGAATTTATGGCGATGTCCCGGAAGCAACAATCAAATATCTTGCCGAAAAGATCAAAGACGACATCACCAATCTGCAGGGCGTCACTTCAGCCAACGTCCTGGGTGTCCGTAATGGGGAAATCCATATTGAAATTTCCGAGGAGACATTGCGTCGCTATGGTCTGACCCTTGGCCGGGTAGCCGATGCCGTCAGGCAGGCAAGTCTCGACCTTCCCGCTGGAAGCGTCAAAGCGAAAGGCGGTGAGATACTGATCCGCACAAAAGGGCGGCGGTATTACGCCGACGAATTTACCGATATCGCCGTCATTACACGCGCCGACGGCAGCAAAGTAACACTTGAACAGATCGCGTCCCTTCGTGACGGGTTTGAAGATGTAGATCTTTTCGCGCGCTTTCAGGACAAACCGGCGGCCATGATCCAGGTTTACCGAGTAGCCGACCAGAACGCTCTCGACGTTGCCGGAAAGGTAAAACAATATGTCGCTGATATCGGGCCTTCATTACCCGAAGGTGTTGATATCGCCTTTTTTGCCGACATGTCGGAAATCCTGCACAGCCGCCTCAATCTCCTGTTGAAAAATATGGCTATCGGTCTCGTCCTGGTGATTCTGATCCTCGGAGCCTTTCTCAACATCAGGCTCTCATTCTGGATAACACTCGGGATTCCCATATCCTTTTTGGCGGGGCTGGCCACACTGCCCTACCTGGACGTAACCATCAACATGATTTCCCTTTTTGCGTTCATTATGGTGCTCGGCATCGTGGTTGACGACGCCATTATTGTCGGGGAAAACATATTTCAAAAACAGGAAAAGGGATTGGCACCCCTGAACGCGGCAATTCAGGGCACCATGGAAGTGGGCCGACCGGTTATTTTCTCCGTTCTCACCACCATGGTGGCCTTCGCGCCACTTCTGATGGCAACCGGTATGATGGGAAAATTGATGCGCAGTATACCGATCGTGATCATTGTCGTCCTGTTCGGATCACTGATTGAGTCGCTCTTTATCCTGCCGTGCCACCTGTCAAGGAGCAAACCTGCCAGACACAGACAGGCCTCCGTCCCGAAGAAAGAAAAACGGATGGCGCTATGGATGCGGGCATTTATTAACGGTCCATATTTGAAAGCAGTAAGTTTTTGTGCAAAGTGGCGGTATGCCACCGTGGCGCTTGGCATTGCCCTGCTACTCATAATTGTGGGAGCGTTCCGGGGCGGACTCCTTGAATTTACATTTTTCCCAAAAGTGGAAAGCGATATGCTGGAATGTTCGCTCACCATGCCCGCGGGAACGCCTCTGGAGCGCACTGCCGAGGTGGTCGGATACCTGGAAGAGGTTGCGCGGGAAACCATGGCAAACGCGGACAAAGAAGCCCCCGACGGCACTCCTCCTCTTTTTCAGCACAGTTTCGCCCTGTTAGGTGCGCAGGTGGGAGATCGCGGAATGCTCAGCGATTCGGGAGGACACCTCGCCTATATCTGGGT
>JAFDAI010000058.1 GCA_019313905.1 Deltaproteobacteria bacterium
CTTTGCCACGGAGCTTCTCAATGCCGGCATGCGCCTGGAGTGTCTCCAGGTGTTGCTGGGACATCGGTGCATAGAGGAGACAAGGCGGTATGCCCGGCTTACCGACAAGACACGTGAGGCGGAGTATTTTAAAGCCATGTCCAGGATAGAAAGGGGGCAGTGCGATGATGACCGACACAATAGTGAACTGGCGACGATTTTTGAAGAGGAGGAACTGCGCACCCAATACCGTTAAGAACTATCTGAATACGCTTCGGCACTTCATACTCTGGCTGGATATCCCGGCGGAAGATGTGACGCACACAACGATCTCGCGCTACATCGATTATCTCATGGCAAAACGACTGAAGCCTAAGACCATCAACTGTCATGTGAACAGCATCCGTCAGTTTTATCATTATCTTCGTGAAGAGGAGCATAGAGACATCACCAATCCCATTCGAAGGAGCCATGTCCTGCGAATGTCCAAGCCCCTCCCCAGGCATTTACAGGATGAACAGGTGGAGCTGTTTTTTCATGTTGTAAAGGGAGCACGGGACCTGGCCATGTTCATGTTGATGCTCAGATGCGGCCTGCGGGTGGAGGAGGTCTCGTATCTTGCACTGAACGTCATTGACTTCAAACGCAGGAAAATCCTCATCGAGGATGGCAAGGGTTCTAAGGACCGAATCGTTTATATGAGCAATGATGCCCTCCGTGCCCTGGCAGCATATCTGAAGGTACGGCCTTCATCCAGATCCAGAAGAGTCTTTCTGGTAGAGAAGGGGCCATGCACGGGACATCCTATCTCCATTCGCGGCATTCAAAAGCGTATGGAGTATTATGCGCGTAAAGCGGGGCTCAGAATCTCCTGCCATCATCTTCGCCATACCATGGCAACCCAGATGTTGAACGCCGATGCCGATCTATCTACGATTCAGGACATTCTGGGGCATACGAATGTAAAGACCACACAACGGTACTGCAGAGTATCAAACCTTAAAGTCCAAAGAGATTACTTCAATGCAATGGAGGTGATTATGCAACGAACGGCTGGCAACCCATATAATCCTTGACGAGAAAGAAAAACTATGAATTAATAAACACTACATAACATCCTAATATCAATATCATTGACGACGAATTAACCAAGCGAGGTAACGGTTTGGTAAAATATCTAGTTATAAATTGTCAATGCCCAATATTGCCTTCCAAGCTAGGTTTAGTATCTAATGACAGGGAGTCCTTTTGTAAAAAATCGATTAGTGCCCCAAGGGTATCGTCTGATTTAATATCAATAACCTTTGGTTTAAATAGATCTGCAACTAATTTAATTTCTTCCCCAAAAGCTTTTTTAACCCATTCATGAAAATCTTCTTTTGATCTCATAAGCCTGAAAACAGGCCATTCGTATAGTTCAGTAATTGAAATCTTCTCTTGGGAAGGGATTTCGAATAAAAGTTTTTTAAATGTCTCTTCGTCATCCCTTAAAGCTGCAACACACAACTGAAAAAGTGAGTTATGTGCATCCCATTTTTTTGAATTTAATAGCCGCTCACAACCCTCAATATCTCCTTTCCAACGGAGTGTCTGTGCAAGGTTGATAATTACCATCCAGTCTGAAGAATCATCTGAAAGTTTTAATTTATGGGCATAGTTCAAAATCGATTCTGCAGCATCAAGTTGATTATTTTGTATACAGTTGCATGAGGAATTAATTAAAAAAACATCCGCTTCATTCTCTTCTTCTTTAGAATGTTTTGATCTAGCACATGCTTTAGCAACAAGATGTAAGAGTATTACTCCCATTGAGCATACAATATTCCAAGCATCTATAACATATTTCGAGTTTAAGGGGATAAGCTTACCCTCATCAATGTTTGATATATCGATTCCTTTAATGCTCTTTACTCTTCTTATATACTCGGCTGAGGCTAGTCCACCAGCATGTACGATAGCATGTCTTCTAAGGATTATTTCTTTAAATTCAGAAATGTACTTGAAATGGCTTGCAATATCAGCCTTCAATTCCTCTTTAATATATTTTAATTGTTCGTCAGTTCCTTTTCTTTTTAAAAAGTTTTCAATTTCTTCATCAATGACATATTTCTTTGCATCTTCTAGAGATGAAAAAGATAATAGTTTCTGATAGGTTATTTCCTTATTTTTAGGGGCTGAGTCAGGCTTGTTGTGAAAATGCCAAGTCAATAGTTCACAAAGTACATTTTCATATGCGTTTACAATTTGTTGTAATGCTGATTCGTTCAGAATCTTTAGTGCGGCGTCATTATACTGTCTAAACTCATCTAGTGATTTAAGATGATCGGGTTCGTAAACTTTTGCAGTTATTGTTTTTGTTTCTTCGACTTTATTTTCGTCACGGATAGTAATTCCAAACTCTACTTCTGCGATTGAAGTCTCATTGTTTGTTGCTCTCTTTTCTCTTTCTACTAAATCCTGTAGAAGAACGGGAAGACTGGCAAGGTTTCTGATAGATGTCTTCTCGGCAACTGCGCCTATACCGTGCATATATTTCCAAAGCATCTGCAACACGGTAATAAAATTTTGCCCTATCATATTAAAACTTGGCATTTGAATACCGACGTTATTTTTATCGTTCTTCGGGGGCGAAACAGCAACTATTCCTTCAGGCGGTCTTAATGTAAATTTTATGGAGCAGATTTGAATTGTTTTGCCGGTATTATCATTTGAATGAGCTTTCTTTTTCATCACACCTTCTCCCATATTAAATTTATAACAATGTTGATATGTATCGCTTATAATATATTAGACATCAAAAACTTTGCTTAAAATACTCCAATTTCTGTGCTGATGATTTCGAGATATGAATCCAAGTTTTTCGAAAAAACAAAAGCCCCATCTCTCATTCTGAGAAACAGAGCTTTAGATAATCAGACCATAATCCCCCTTTGGGTACAGCTGTCCAAAAGCACACATAATACTTTCAAAATATGATAGTCTATTAGCGTCACCATGATATCTTGTCAAGAGATATTACAGTGAAAGTTTTAAATGGAACTCATTAATATTCAGACAAACTGCATCTAAAGAGTGGTAGGTGGAGACAGCAATTTCGCCGGCTGGCTAATCTCGAAAAGTATGCAGATAGAATTTCTATTGATACCTTCCTGTAACCGAGGGAATCAATCGGGATCGATTTATTGTATATTTCTTTTCGTAATCAAGATTCATAAAGGGATGATGTATTTAGATTGCTTGCTGTTGTCAAAATCAAGGGATTTTCAAAAGGGGTGACATTATCCCCCAGCCCAAACCGGCAGCTTATCCTGCCGTAAAAGTGAGTAGATAATATAGTCATTTTGTAGTTCCCAAAATACTCCTTGTTTTTTCAAAAATCTCTGCTTTACTCCTAAAATACATAGCGAGCGTATTCCCCCACCGTGTTGCGGGGTGCTTAAATCCTGCCTGGAGGATGTATGCAATGGTAACATCTGTTGAACGTCGTGAATTTGAGAGACTCGTTCCTCAAGAGATTACATTTGCCGTCTTCAGGCCTGATTTTAAAAAAGTGGGCCCTGTAAAAGATATAAACAGAAGTGGTCTGAGCTTCGAATATATATACCCTGTGTATGAAGAAATCTTTATGAATGAAAATGCTCCGGTATTAGAAATAGACATATTTGATAAGAACAATTTATTCTATGCCTCTAAGATACCGTGCCAATTGGTTTATGACATGCAGGTAGACAGGGTGACATTTCACTATGATATAGTAAGTAAATATTGTGGACTGAAGTTTGGTGAACTCACAAAGGAGCAGGAGGAAAAGATAAACCACTTCCTGGAAAATTTCACGATCGGAACCGCGTGACAACTGACAGTTAATATTAAACCGGATAAAGCCAAATCCCGAGTGATTGGGAGACGGAAAGCCACGGGTCTTGAGAAAAGACAGCCGGGTTGCCTGGAGAAAGGTAATCCGGCTTTTTTATTGGTGAAATACCGTATTTGAAAATTGTTGTGAAAGGGGGTGATGGTGAAAAAAGGGGCTTATCGGCTGCGCGTGTTCCGCAGCAAAGGGGAAGGATGTGAATAGAAAGTTGAACAATCAATGCAGAATTTTGGGAGGAGAAAAATGAAAAAGTTACTAATATTTTGTGTGGCAGTAGGTTTTGTGTTTGCACTTGGCAACATTGCAGTGGCTGAAGAGTGGAATGTTCCTGGTGACTTTGCTACCATTCAGGATGCTATCGATTCGGATGACGTTTTAGACGGCGATACCATACTCGTTGATCCGGGCAACCATGCCGGAGCATTGGTTACTAAGGCTGTGGAAATCAAGGGTCAAGGTCGTGCTGTGATAAATGAGGGGCCTATGCTTTCCTCCTATATGACTGGCTTCTTATTCCCATGGAGCGACCCCGGTGCCGCCAATGGTACGACAATCAGCCACTTGTCATTTGATGAGATATTGGATTTACCTATTTACAGCCGATTTACCGATGATGTTACCGTCGACCACTGCACTTTCACCAGCCCAATGCAGGGCATAACCAATTGGAATGGCAACGGTTGGGACATCAGCCATAATGTAATCAACGGACTGAAAACAATGAACGGAGGAGGCATTGGGATTTTTGTCGGCACTCGGTTGCTGTCGGGAAGTACAGCAAATAACAATCTTATAGCCCACAACACGATAACAGGGCGGGTCGTAGTTCCGGATTACGAAATTGCTCAGTACATCGTGCAACCGGAGTATCCGGATGCGGGCTACAGTGTACCAGGCATCACCTTGATGAGTGATCGTCGGAAAGACCCTGCTGGAGTGATCGTTGGAAACCGCATCTTGAAGAACAAGATTGCCATATCCAGTAACAATCCTCGTAACCACTGGCCTTGTGGCATTGGGCTATCAGATCTTGGACTCAGGAACCTAGACGTGGCTGACCTCTTAGATAACAAGGTTGGATTCAACGACGTCCGTGGAATGCTTGGAATAGAAGGGACACCAATCGCTTTGGTCCCGGACGAGTTGGACGAAAGCAACATAATCTCCCGAAATCTGGGCGATGATATCCCTAACCGCGGGCACGGAGTCAATCCGCAAGTGCTCTTCGTGGAGTGATGTCAACCGCAGGAAAACTTGACTTCGATTGATCTACAGTAGTTCGGTTTCACAACGGTGGGATTGGGGGAAAATTTGGGGTCAGAAGGAAAGCGGGATGTCCTTAAATTAGTAAATAACTTCTGCACAAAGGCAGGGCAATCTCCGGCCCTGCCTTTCCCGCTCAGCAGCTCTCAGGCTCTTCGCAGCTATTCTGCCATCTCATCACCGAGGTTGGACTGGAGGTAGGTTCTGAGACTGTGGTTGGAGTTGTCGAGTTTCAGTTTTTTCCGGATATTCCTCCGGTGTGCCTTTACAGTTAAAGGAGAAATATGCATGTGTTTCGCTATTTCGTCTGTTGTTAACCCGTTCTTTATCAGAGATACGATCCGAAGTTCAGTGGAGGTGAGGGTTGAGACAGTTTCCGATGCTGCTCCTATGCCTGAGGGCAAATCGTCCACCAGATTCATCAGTAGCTCCAAGTCGGGGCGATAATCTCCGAGTTTCCTGTCTTGCTGAAGCTTTTCTATGATGGGCACAATAGAAACCCTGACTTTGTGGACTATCTGGATTTCTGCATCATCTCGTGCCATTTCTATATTTCGCGCCAAGATGGATAATGCATTGCTGGTTTCTATGAGTTGCCCGTTCGCATGCTCCAGGCGTGACCGCTGCTCCAAAAGTTCGTTACGGTCATGTTTTAGTTCTTCAAATATTTTTTTGTATTCTAATTCGGCTTCTTGTACTTCAAGGGCACGCCTGATAGTATATAATAATAATTTGGAGTCAAGCGGCTTTTCCAGAAAGTAAAAAGCGCCCATACTGAGCGCTTGAATATCCATTTTCTTATCAGCAAACACGGTCATAACAATAACCTTACTGTCAGGGCTGAGTTCAGCTATTTCCGGAATCAGCTCCATCCCTGATTTTCTCGGCATAACGACATCGAGCAGAATCACGTTATAAAAGCTGTTCCGCACCAAATCCATAACATGCAGCGGATTGGTGGTGCTTTTCACCTTAACTCCCCAGTGGAAGATAGTCTTCTGGAGAGACTTACAAAAATCAACATCATCATCAACAATCAGGATGAGAGCATCATCCTGGTATGTCTTCAGATCATTTTCCTCTTTGTCCATCTTGCTACTCCCTTACGGGGTAAGCGGTAAACAGAACAGACAGCACTCTCTTATACTTAACTGGTTTTCACTATCCTACAATTACAGCAAAGTAAAGAAGAAACTATCACGAATAACCGGGGTCTTTACTATGGGGTTTTTTGATCAACCCCTCCATGATCATCGGCGCCCAATACCATATATTGTGACCATTATGTCATTGACTCACAAGACCGTTTTCCTTATACTCCCTCCACGAAAAAGGAAGTTCTCATCAAAGGAAAAAATGCTGAACCTCGCAAATATTATTCTGCCCGCATTTATCGTCATTCTTATCGGCTTCTTCTTCGGCCGGGCAAGACAGATAGACATGTCTGCGGTGGTGGATATCGCCATCTACATCGGTCTACCCGCACTGGTATTTACCTCAATGCTTGAAAAATCCATTGTCTTAGAGGACGCTATAAAAGTGTGGGCCTCCGCTCTTATCATAATGATCGGCTGCGGGGCGGTCGCATGGATCATCTTTACCGCGCTTAGAAAAGAACACTCCGGGCTCTATATCCCCATATCGATCATGAACACCGTGAATATTCCCTTTCCGATAATCTATCTTGCCTTCGGTACTGAAGGCCTCTTCGCCGCAACGCTCTTTTATATCCCAAATGCTCTTTTGGCATTTACCCTGGGGGTGTATATCGCCTCGAAGAAAGACTGGAAGGAAAGCGTAAGGGAAATTTTCAAGGTACCCCTCATTTATGCCGCGATTCTCGGGCTTCTCTGTAACTTATTGAGGATTGAGGTTCCTGACATCATTGTCAGACCGCTCAACTTCATAGGCCTTATGGCGATACCCCTTATTCTGATCACTCTCGGCTACAATCTCTCCAAGATAAAAATAGCTTCATTTCCGACTACGCTTCTGGCCTCATTCTTTAGGATGGGCGTGGGCATATTATTGGGATTTTTGACAGCACATATATTTGGCCTTAGCGGAATACTGAAATCCGTTGTCATTCTGGATTCCGCGATGCCCGCAGCAGTATTCTCATCGGTTTTGGCAACGAAATATGACAATGAAGCGGATCTGGTATCGAGTGTGGTTTTTGTTACAACAGTAATAAGTTTGATCACCATCCCTCTTCTCCTGATGATTTTGTCATAATGAGGTATCCCGGAAATCTAGTATATCTATTCCACAAAGAAGAGAGGCAATAATATGTATACTGTCCGCCGATGATTTTTTCGTTCACTCTTTTAAGTGGTAATCGTTACTCTATTGATGAAGCGATTCCGAAGATTTGTGAAAGCCAATAATGATTCCCCATTGAATCAAATTCAGATGCCGCAAGGGCAGCTATATTGTAAAGTCCCTGTCTTCTCACATGCTCCACATGATTATCCGTATGGCAGGCAAGAATATCCTCTTCATCGGCGGGAATCGCGTCAATAAATTCAACCTTGCTTTCTATAACCTCGATAACGGCTTCGATCCGTCCATCGGCGGCGGCAGGATCGAAACAATAAGATTCTTTAAAATCTTCGTGACATATGACTTTCATATCGTTTCCCTCCTTATGTTGTCCCTTTTAATAAAGTTCAAACCCTACGGCAAGAGAAAATCACGGAATTTCCGCAATGTGCTACATGGCTTATCAGGATATTGAATATTTGCGAAGCTTTTCCCAGCCGGCAAAATATGATATCAATGCGCAGCAGTTTCAGAACAGATAACTAAATTCGGGGGACAATACATATTTCAAGAAAAATCAAGTGTTATACGCGGATTTTCCGGACAAGGATGCATATCCTGTGTGGATTTCCATGAAGATGAGATGATCGGCTTCGGGCATAGGGAATAAGACCAAAAGATCCCGACAGGCTTTGCCATCGGAAAACATCATTTCATTCGTTTTCAGCGAGTGTCATTAATTAAAAATGGAGGTAACAACCATGAAAAACAGAAAACTTCTTATGATCCCCGGACCGATCGAGTTTACTCCCGAGGTAATGCGGGCGATGGGTATGCCCACAACAAGCCATGTGGCCCCCGATTTTGTAGAGTGCATGGGGCAGGCGCTTGAACGGACGCGCGAGGTGTTTCTATGCCCCGGCGGGCAACCATTTATTGTCGCCGGTTCCGGAACGATGGCTATGGACATGGCCGCCTGCAACATCATCGAACCGGAAGATAATGTTCTGGTGGTAAACACGGGTTATTTCAGCGATCGTTTCGGCGCCATCTTGGAACGCTACGGGGCGCGGGTCACACACGTGAAGGCGGTCATAGGGGATGTTCCTTCTCTGAATGAAGTTGAGGCGGAACTCAGGAAGGCCGATTATAAAGGATTGGCTGTGACGCACGTTGATACCTCTACCGCCGTATGCGCCGACATAGAGGGCCTGGCCGGCCTGTGCCGGAAGTATGGAATACTGAGCATCGTGGATGGCGTCTGCTCCGTTGCCGGCGAAGAACTGCGCCAAGAAGAATGGGGTGTGGATATTGTCCTCACCGCCTGCCAGAAGGCCATCGGGGTTCCCCCGGGACTGGCGCTTCTCGTGGCGAGCCCTAAAGCGATAGAGACGTTCAAGAACCGCCGTACCCCTGTTGGAAGCTACTATTCCGACTGGGCGAACTGGCTCCCCATAATGGAGTCTTACGAAGACCGCAAGGCAGCCTACTTTGGAACGCAGGCGGTAAATCTCGTATGGGCGCTTAACATCAGCCTCGGGCAGATTCTAGCCGAAGGGATGGACAAACGTTTTGCGCGCCACCGTCTCATGAGCGACGCCTTCAAGGCGGCAATGAGCGCCATGGGTCTGAAGCAGGTGCCGGTAAACACCGATAAGGCGGCTAACACCCTGACCGCCCCATATTTCCCGGAAGGTGTGAACGGCAGCGTGCTCCCGCTGATCAAGGATGCCGGCGCCATACTCGCTGGAGGCCTCCTCGCCGAAATCAGGGAGAAGTACTTTCGCGTGGGGCACATGGGCTCTGTGAGCACCGCAGACATACTGGCCACCGTGGGTGCGATAGAGTCAGGATTTGCAAAGGCGGGATATAAATTTGACCATGGAGTGGGCCTTGCCGCAGCACAGACCGTCCTGTTAAGATAAAACCTCAGGGTTTGTCAGGGGAAATATGTGAAAAAGCCTCGGCTATCCGACATAAAAGTGCAGGCGCGGTCTTTATACTTTCCATGCCACCCGTAAGTTCAGATGGATTCGATTTAAACGCCGTAGCCTGCACGTTCAATGGATTGCTTTACTTTTTCAATATTATCTCTTTCCTCTGTTTCGAATTCCACTTTTTTCCCATCCAGGTCAAACCACTACATCCGATGTTCTGGCGACCGATTCGACAGCCTTTTTTACCGTGCCTGCGCAGTGCATGCAGGTCATACCCTGAACAGACAGGTTTATTTTATTGTCTCTCACGTCTCTTTCCCCTTTTACCTTGTCCAGAATAATGCCGCCGTATTTTTTCTGACCATATCTTTAATCTTTTTGTCGGAATGTTCCATTGTACTCAACCCGCACTATCGTCTATCGTAGATGTACGATAATATAAGACAATAGCTCAGTATATCAAATGGCTTTTTAATCAATAACTGACAAGTGCCACGACATAGGTTACCCGCCACTATCGGTAATAGGATCATCAATCGGGTTAACTCTGACTGAAATAGATATTTCCAGCGGGTTCTGCCAAACATCTCATATACAAATGGACGCCGATATGGTACGAACTCTCTTCTTTTTTTACGCGGATGGAAGGGGTCTATGTCGGAGCAGGAACACTTGAAAACATACGGTGCGCTGGTAGCGACGACTGTTTTCTGGGGGCTTTCCTTTGTGGCCACCAAGGTGGCTCTTGAAAGTATTCCCACTTTTACGCTCATCTTTGCCCGGTTTATGCTGGCATTCCTTTTTTTTGCCGCCATAATGATCCGTCACGGCGTACCATCTTTCACGCCAAAAGATCACTTGAAGCTCTTTCTTATGGCCATTTTCGAGCCGGGTTTCTACTTTCTCTGCGAGACCCAGGGGCTCCTGTACACCTCAGCGGCCAAGGTATCGCTTATTATTGCCACCATCCCCATAACAGTCATGATCCTTTCAGCAATCATACTGAAGGAGAAAACAAATCGCCTGGGTATCATCGGCATCTTTCTCTCTCTTGTGGGAATCGCCATCCTGGTCATCGGCGGGTCCGATTTTAACCGGGGTCTGGAGGGATCACTTAAGGGAGATCTCATCGTCTTCGGGGCCGTGCTCTCGGCGACTTGCTACATTGTGAGTGCCCGAAACCTCGGCAGGCGGTATTCCTCACGGGCGATTACTAGTATGCAGTGTTTCTACGGGGCTCTCTTCTTCGCGCCCGCCCTATTCCTGGATATTCCAACGCTCTCCTGGGCGGCGATCAGCCCGCGCTCTCTTGTAGCGCTGTTATACCTGGTGGTTTTTGCCACGGTGGCCGCCTTCTTTTTTTACAACTATGCCCTCACTAAGATACCGGCCTCGCGGGCTTCTATCTTCATCAACGGTATCCCCGTGGTAACGGCCCTGGGTGCCTGGATTATTCTGGGTGAGCGTCTGACCCTGCTCCAGTTGGCGGGCGGGACCCTGGTGCTTGCCGCCGTCTTCATCACCAATCTTATGAGCAGAAACCGTGCCGCTCTCTCCACTGATTCAGCCGTGAACGGTCATGCCCGACAATCTAATTTAAAAATGAAATAGAATGAAAAACTGATTATGAACATGAATAAAATGAAGAACATCGAAAACCCAAACTGATTTATAACCCAACTGCTGGCAAGTGGAAAAATGACCGGAAGGACACTCCCTGCTCCGACTATTCCTGTATATAATGCCCTGTTCTCATTAGTCGATACTTCAAGCAGGACTCCGCTCACAGTTATAGTATGAAGTGTAAAAACAATGCCACCAACTAAAAATGAAAGGTTAAGAAAAAAATGCCCCGGCAATATCAGCACAAACAGGGGGATAATGAAGGCTAATATTGAAGTAAGATACAACAAGTGCTGGTATTTCACTTTCTTAGAATAATAAAAAAGCAGCGCACCAACAAGAATTCCTCCGATTACTTTAAAGATCAGATAATTACCAATATCACTGCCGGTGGCATTTAAAACATCTTTTGCATAAAGTATTAAAAAGGGCATCAGAGCCAAAGAGACCCCCTGTGTATTAACAACTAAAAGATAATGCGCCAGTTTTTTATTCGTCCGGATTTCGTGCAAAATAACGCGAACAGAATTCTTATATTTATATATCTCTTGTTTTGATACCTTAATTTCTTTCAGTCGCCAGAAACCTGCAGATGCAATTGTGAGCATCACGGTTGCAATAACAAATAGAAACGCGTAGTTGTCTGGATAGGGTTTTAACGTCAGAGCTCTACTCGCGAAATAAGCTGAGGCAAAAAGACCGGTGCTTACTATTACCTGCCTGACTGAGAAGAAAGATTTTCTACTCTCCGGCAAAACTGATTTTCCGAGTATATCTGTATAGCTGATGTTAGCAAATCCACCGCTTGTCGAGAACACAGAGATGAATAAAAAAATCATTATAATTAAAAAGCTGCCCGTTATCCATGAAGATAAAAAGAAAAGGAACGCCAAGCATGCCAAAGCAAATATTCTCGCGTTTATTCCTAATAAAAGATAACCTTTTTTCATCGGTCGATTATTAATGAATGGAGCAAAAAACAACTGACTAAGATGAGAGCCTCCAAGCATTATAGCCGTTAACAGGCCGATATGCACAGAAGTGCCTCCGGCATCAATCATCATGGCAGGGATAATCGTATCAACATCCATAAAGTTTTTGGCCAATGCGAGAGATGTTTTAATGTGTTGTTTTTTTACTGTTCTGATGTGTTTGCATACAATTCTTCTTCTATCATATCAACAGACTGACTAGAGGCTTTGATATTAAAAGGGTGTATCAGAGCCGTTAATTCCTACTTCTTTTTATTCTTCATGGCCTCCTGAAGCTTAGCCCCCAGAGATCCAAGTTCGCTGTTTGTGTCATCATCACCATAGACCACCACATCGTCCCTGCCGCCCCGGGTGCCGTCAAGATATTCGCCAAGGATTTCCCGGCTGTGTACATCTTCGTGGCAATAGGCGCACAGGTTTTCCCAGTTGCTGCCGTCCGGGGGATTATTGTGGTGATTGCCGTCCTTGTGATGGACTGTCAAGAGATGTCTGCTGGCATGATCAAATTCCCTACCGCACCGCGCGCACACCAGACCATGAATGGCAAGAGAACGTTCCCTGTAGTCTTCACCCTCCGGCTTTTTCATGCCCTCTTTTATTTCCCGCACAACGTCACCAACAGACTTCTGCGTCTTCGGTCTGTCGTTCCTGACGCTTGACCTTACACGCCCTGCCCTGTTGTCAAAAGAAAACTTTGCCAATACCTGTAATCCTCTCTTTTCAGTCCGCCGAGATGTGAAGGCTCGTATATGATAATGACCTTCTTATAAACAAGGGAAGAAAGATTGTCAATGGGTGAGAGACTCAGGAAAAAAGCGATACTTTGAGAAAACATACACAACAGCGCCTGTTTTTTAAGTGTGAATCTGCCCTGTCATAACACGATTGGAGCGGATAGATTTACCTGTTTATCCAGTTATTTATAAAACCCTTGATTTCATTTAAGATTGGCTTTTTGATGTGGATTTTCAGGTAGAGGTCGCCGGGCTCTGCGCCCCCCCTTCCTTCTTCTCCCATTCCGGCAAGTCTGATTTTCTGGCCGTCACTGACACCCGCGGGTATCTTGATCATGATCTTTTTGCTTCTCCCCCAATTGGTGTATTCGTGCTGTCCACCTTCGTGTGCCTTTTGCGGACTCAGGCGGACAATATCGGCAGTATCCCTTCCCTTTTCCGGCAACTCGACCCCGCTTATCTTTTTGAAGGCATATCGGACTACTTTTCCCAGCCCCCCTTCCATGTGGGGAAACTGGACGGTGTTTTGTCCGCCGCTTCCCAAATTGCCTGTAAAAACGTATCCTCTTTCATTCATGCCGTGGTTTCTGAACTCAAAGGCGCTGTATCCGTTTCCGTAGGCTTCCTTGAATATATCGTCAAAACCGCGGAGGCCGAATGAACGGGCAAGTTCCTCGAAAATTTTGTTTATATCGGAATTCCTGAATATGTCCTGATCGGTATAGCTCTGTCTGAATTGACTGTAAGCTGATGAACCGTAGCGGTCTTTCATCATGTCATAGGCTTGCCTTTTCTCAGGATCTGAGAGAACCGCGTAGGCTTCATTGATGGACTTCATCTTCTCGGACGCTTCCAGATCTCCGTTATTTCTGTCGGGGTGATGTTTCAGGGCCAGTTTGCGGTAGGCTTCTTTTATTTTCTCCGCTGTCGCATCTTTTTCTATTTCGAGTGTCTGGTAGTAATCCGTATGTTCCATTTCGCTTTATTTACCTTAAGGTTTGAATCTCTAAGCGGGTTAAACGGAACGGGTAGAGAATGACCCGAATCCGGAAGCTCGCCGCTTTCCTTCCACTAAATTTCAATATAATCACGATTTACCCAGTGGCAATATATTAACCCGGCCCCGGAGCTTGCGGAAATTTTTCTTTGCGATTTCGGTGCGGAAGATATAAATGAGTTCAGTCGGAGAATAGCACAGATGGATGAACCTTCATTACGGAAAGATGCGGAAAAAGAACAGATTGAAAATGGGTCGGCGCTGAGATCACAGCTTGCCCCCATTGTTTTCCTTACGGCGCTGTTCTTCCTTAATTTTATCGCCAGGATTATCCTTTCACCCCTGATCCCCACCGTCGAAAAGGACATGGGTCTCGGTCACGGCGAGGTGGGATCCTTCTTTCTGTTTATCACAATCGGCTATTTTGTCTCGCTGGTCGGGTCCGGTTTTATTTCCTCCCGCATCTCCCACAGGCTAACCATTACTGTTTCCTCCGTTGCGATCGGCCTCGTTTTGTTCAGTGTTTGCTTCGTTGAAACCGCGTGGGGTATCAGCGCATGTATGCTTGTTCTGGGACTTGTTACGGGGATTTATCTCCCCTCCGGTATCGCGACCATCACGCATCTGGTTAATCCGCGCCAGTGGGGAAAGGCGCTTGCCATTCATGAACTGGCCCCGAATCTGGCCTTTGTGGTGGCTCCTCTTGTGGCAGAGGCGCTTATGATATGGTTTTCATGGCGGGGAGTTATGGCAGCGATTGGTTTTGCCTCCATTTTGGCAGGGGTTTCCTTTATATCATTCGGACGCGGAGGGAAATTTACAGGTGAGAAACCGAATTTCGGTTCAATCAGATCACTTCTGACAAAACCGTCATTCTGGGTCATGGTTGTGCTTTTCAGCCTGGGTATAAGCAGCACCGTTGGCGTATATTCCATGCTTCCCCTCTATCTTGTCGCAGACCACGGGATATACAGGGTTCAGGCAAATACCATTGTCGCCATTTCAAGGGTTTCAACCCTGTTCATAGTTTTTCTCGGGGGCTGGGCCGCAGACCGTTTCGGCACAACGAGGACTATGATTGTTGTCTTCTTTCTCACCGGAATTATGACTGTTCTTCTCGGTCTCGCGAATACGTCATGGATTAACCTGATCGTTATTCTTCAGCCGATTTTTGCCGTCTGTTTCTTCCCCGCGGGATTTGCCCTGCTCTCGGCGATTGTTCCTCCCCAGAGCAGGGGCCTGGCCGTATCACTTGCCATACCCGTCGGTTTTATGATCGGAGCAGGTCTCGTTCCGACGAGCATCGGCGTCCTGGGAGATGCGGGACAGTTTGAACTCGGTTTTGTCCTTCTCGGAGTCTTTATACTTTCCGGCAGCATTCTGCTGGGATTTGTCAGATTGCGGGACCACACGGGAAAGGTATTATGAAACCGGAAGACATTCATGAATTTTAATGCACTCGTAAAAAGCTCCACTATACCGCATAATAAATTTTCTTCACTTTCACAGTTTAATGATATAGACAACAGGGCGTATTTACGCAATACGCATGAAAAGTTTATCTATAAAAAGGAGTCCGGTGTGAATATAGAGGAATTGTTAGATAAAGTCAGAACGTCGGAGAACAAAGCCCTGACAGAAAATGAATCAAAACAGGTACTTAAAGCATATGGCATGCCTGTTATCAGTGAAACAATTGCCCTCAGTGAAGATGAGGCCGTGAAGGCCGCGCGAAAAACGGGATTTCCTGTGGTACTTAAGGGACTCGGCGCCACGCTGCTGCACAAAACCGAGAGGGGGCTTGTACATCTTAATCTCACCGATGACGAGGCTGTCAGGAACGCAGCCTCCCTGATCGCCCAGGAAGCGGGTGATGAACTTGAAGGGTTGCTGGTACAGCCGCAGGTTCAGGGGAAGAGAGAGTTTGTCACCGGCCTGTTCCGGGATAAGGAGTTCGGGCCGGTAATTATGTTTGGTATCGGCGGTGTCTTTACCGAGGCACTCTCCGACGTCACCTTTCGGGTTGCCCCGCTTACCGAAACCGACGCGGCGGAAATGCTTGATGAAATCAGGGCGAAATCACTCCTTGGAGAATTCAGGGGAGAAAAGGCCGCTGATCGGGATAAACTGACAGAGACATTGATGGGACTGTCGCGGATAGGTATGGAAATTCCTGAAATTTCAGAGATAGATATTAACCCCCTTGTAATTACATCCGCCGGTGATGTCGTAGCGGTAGACGCACTGATTGTGCCGGGGGAAAAGCAGACCGGGAAAGAATCCCGCCCACCCGTAGCACCCGACGTTATACGTTCACTGTTCTACCCGAAATCCATTGCCTTTGTCGGCGCCTCAGGGAGCATAGGGAAATGGGGGCATATGCTTGTCGTAAATACGATAAGCGGCGGCTACAAGGGTAAAATATACCTGGTTAATCCGAAGGGGGGAACTATAGCTGATCGTCATGTCTATAAATCGGTTACCGAGATCCCGGGTGACGTTGATCTGGGAGTCGTTACAATACCGGCAAAAATGGTGCTGGATCTGATTCCTCAGTTCAAGGAAAAAGGCATCAGGAATATGCTTCTCATAACATCCGGATTCGGCGAAACAGGCGAGGAAGGAAAAGCCCTGGAAAAGAAACTATTCATGGAGGCAAGAAAAGCGGGCATAGTCATCCTTGGTCCCAATACCATGGGTATTTGCAACCCGCACAGGAATTTTAACTGCGTCAGTGCTGCCACAAAACCCATGGCTGGTTCAACGGCCATCGTTTCCCAGTCCGGAAATCTGGGTGTCCAGCTCCTCGCCTTTGCGGAAGAACAGGGTATCGGAATCAGGGGGTTCTGCGGATCCGGGAACGAAGCTATGATTACGGTCGAAGACTTCATTGACGGTTTTGAGATCGATTCCCTCACAAAGATTATTATCCTCTATATCGAAAGCGTTAAAGACGGCCGCCGGTTCTTTGAAGGTGCGAAAAAGACAGGAAAAAAGAAACCTATTGTACTGCTAAAGGGGGGACAAAGCGGGGCCGGGAATCGCGCCGCGTCGAGTCATACAGGGGCATTATCCTCCGACTCTCGTGTATTTGATGCCATATGCAAACAGGCGGGCATAGTAAAGGTGGAACGATCAATGGAGCTTCTCGATCTTGCCGCCGCGTTTTCTTCCCTGCCTCTGCCGAAGGGAAACCGCATAGCCATTGTTACCCTCGGCGGTGGATGGGGAGTCATAACCGCCGATATGTGCTCACGGGAAGGGCTCAATGTGCCGGACCTGCCGGATGACATATTGGAGCGTATGGACAAAATCCTTCCACCCTACTGGAGCAGGTCCAATCCGGCAGATATTGTGGGTGAAAGCGATAATACCATATCGTTAGTATTGATGGAGGAATTTCTGAAGTGGGATGGCTGCGATGCTATTATAAATCTTGGTATACTGGGATTAAGAATATTCACGAAGCACCTGTTCGAATCAGTTCGTCAAGCAGACCCCGGCTATTCCGACGAGTTCCTGAATGACGGGGCAAAGTTCCATACTGGGTGTGAGCCTCCTTGAGGATGAAAAGCATCATACCGTATATAATGTTGAAAACTGTGCCTTCAAAAGTGTATTCTACCCGAACCCGGAAAGGGCGGTAAAGGCCCTGTCCAAGATGTACGAATATTACCGATTTCTGAACAGGTAATTAAGGAGGAAATCATGATCATAGGGATTGATGTTGGGGGAACACACACCGATGCGGTTTTGCTGGACAGATTCAAAATTAAGAAAACGGCAAAAGTTATAACAAACCAGGAAAACCTGATAGATTCTCTCATGGAGGTCACAAAAGAAATCTTCGAGGGCGAGGATCCCGGCGAGCTGGAAAAGATCGTCCTAAGCACCACCATATCAACCAACGCCATAGTGCAGGGCAAGACAGACAGAGTCGGGATGATCCTGGCAGCAGGCCCCGGCCTTTCATCTGAAATGCTCAGGATCAACGAAGATACACATTTCATATCCGGCTATGTAAACCACCGCGGAATCAGGGTCACTGGAACAGACAGGAGAGAAGTTTCCGGTATCGGGGATATCTTCGAGAAAGAAGGGATTGATCATGTGGGGATCGTCGGAAAGTTTTCCACACGAAATCCCCGTCTTGAAACGGAAATAGGAGATATCATCAGCGACAGATTCGGGCATATCTCTTTCGGTCACCGCATGTCGGGAAATCTGAACTTCCCGAGGCGCATATCAACAACATATCTCAATGCCGCGATATGGGATACATACAACGCCTTCGTCAAGAACGTCATGGAATATGTGGGACGTACGAATACGGCCGCCCCCATCTACATACTGAAGGCGGATGGCGGCACCTCCGGTATCAGCCAGTCCGCCGGGTATCCCGTCGGATCAATACTCTCCGGACCTGCTGCCAGTGTCATGGGCATCCTGAGCCTGACAAACGGCAGCAGAGATGCCGTCGCCCTGGATATAGGCGGAACTACAACGGACATAGCGATCTTCGCCGGAGGCACACCTCTCCTGGAGCCCCTTGGCGTAACCATAGAGGGACACAAAACACTTATCAGGGGACTTCTGACAAAATCCATAGGGATAGGCGGCGACAGCCGGGTCAGGTATGAAGATGGATACCTTGTAATAGGTCCCGAGAGGGACGGACCGGCGGCGGCCTTCGGAGGCCCCTCCCCCACTCCGACAGATGCCATGATAGCCCTCGGACTCACGGATATCGGAGACAGGGAAAAAGCGCTCAAAGCGGTGAAAGAGATAGCCGGGCATAAGGACTATTCCATTGAGGAAATGGCAAAAGAGATGTTCGATCTTGCCTGCCGAAAAATAATATCCGCGGTAAATGAGATGCTCAGCGAGATCAACAACAAACCCGTTTATACCGTCCACGAAATCTTTGAAGGGAAAAAGATAAATCCCGAGGTGGTATATGTCGTAGGGGGACCAGCCAGGCCAATGGCACCTTATATAGACAAAATGCTGGGGTTCCCCTCCTGCATTCCCGAACATGCGGAGGTCGCCAACGCAATAGGGGCCGCCCTGGCAAGGACAACAACCGAATTAACCCTCCTCGCCGATACTGAAAAAGGGGAGATGACCATCGCGGAAGAAGGCATACAGACCGGTATATCACGCGGATTTACACGGGAAGACGCGATTGATATATGCGAGGACAAACTGCGAGAAAGGGCGCTGAGAATGGGGGCGCAGGAAAATGATCTCGACATAGAGATAATAGAGGATCAAGTCTTTAACATGGTAAGGGGGATGGGCTATACTACCGGCAAGAACATAAGGATCAAGGCCCAGGTAAAACCGGGACTGATCGCAGGCTTTAAAAAGGAGGAACTCAATGTCAGAAAATAAGAAAAAAACCGGACTGATATTTTTCCCCGCCTTCGATTGGGCAATATCACCAACCCACCCGGAAAGAGAAGAACGCCTCCTCTACACACAGGACCAAGTATTTGAAGAAGGGCTTCTCGATCTGGACAATATCGTGGAATTCAAGCCCGGACTTGCCACTATCCAGGATATAAACCGCATCCATGTCTGCGTGCCGGACGCTGAAAGTGTTATTACGCAGTCTCATCTTATCTCCGCGGGAGGAGCCATAACAGCCGCCGAGAAGGTAATGCAGAAAGAGGTCGACAATGCCTTCGCACTCGTCCGCCCCCCCGGGCACCACGCTATGCGGATCGTCCATGGCGCGAGAGGGTTCTGTAATATAAATATTGAAGCGATCATGGTCGAATATATAAGGCACAAATACGGCCCCAGAAAAATCGCCATAGTTGATACCGACTGTCACCATGGCGACGGTTCGCAGGATATATTCTGGCATGATCCCAATACTCTGTACATATCAGTACATCAGGACGGAAGAACGCTATATCCCGGTTCCGGATTTCCTGACGAATTCGGAGGGCCGAATGCCCTGGGCTACACGATAAATATACCTCTCCCTCCCAATACCTCGGATGAAGGCTTTCTGTTCGCGCTGGACAACCTGATACTTCCCATGCTGGATGAATTCAAGCCGGATCTGATCATAAATTCGGCTGGGCAAGACAACCATTACAGCGATCCGATAACCAACATGTCTTTCTCCGCGCAGGGATACGCCATCCTGAATGACAGGCTGTCACCCGACATAGCTGTGCTTGAGGGCGGATATTCCATAGAAAGCGCCCTTCCCTACGTTAACGTAGGGATAATACTTGCCATGGCCGGTATAGACTACAGCCATGTCACTGAACCGGACTACAATCCCGAAAGCATCAGACAGACCCATCGAACAAGCAGGCACATAGAGCAACAGGTCTCATACATCCACAACCTGTGGAAAAATCGCGAGTCTCAAAGGGCCGGTGTGGTAAAGGGCAGAGAGTACATGCGCCGCGACAAGAGTATATTCTACGACACTGACGGGATAAGTGAACACCAGGAAGAAACTGTCCGCATATGCGACGAATGCGGAGGTTTGATAACCATCAGCTCCGAGGCAAGCACAGGCAACAGGATATTTGCCGTCATGGTCCCGGGACAGAGCTGCCCCACATGCAGAAAAAAGGGAGAGGAAATTTTTGAATCAACAGCCAGGGGATCATACGATTATGTGTATTTCCAGGACAGGGACAAAGACATATTTCTGGTGAAGTAAGGAAGAATATTATGGGAAAAACAGAGGACAAGACTCGTGAAACGGCAAAAAAACTCTTTGGCACCGGCATACAAATGGACCCTCCATACCTCATGTGGAAGAAGTTTGACAGGGATCTCGCCAACGACTTCTCCAGATTTATAACGGGCAACCTGTATTCCAGAACAGTGCTCACCCTGCCCGAAAGGCAGATGGTCGCGTGCGCCATGCTGGCCGCGCTTCGTGCCGGGAATGAATTACGACTACATGTCAACGCGGCTCTGAATGTCGGTTGTGATCCTCAGAAACTGGCAGAGATCTTCTTTCAACTCGCCACCTATGCGGGAATGCCCGCAGTTAATGAAGCTCTCGCGATCTACCGCGATGTCCTGAAAGAAAGGGGGCAGTGGCCGATTGAAAGACCAGCAGGAATATAGTTTCAGCAGAATCGCGGAAATCATTGACAGGTTAAGGGCACCGGACGGATGCCTGTGGGATCGGCAGCAGAAAAAGGAGGATGTCGGAAAATACCTGATGGAGGAGGCATACGAGGTCATCGACGCGATAGATGACGGTTCTCCGGATGCCCTGAAGGAGGAACTCGGAGATGTTCTTTTCCAGATATTGTTTCTGGTAAAGCTCTCGGATGAAAAGGGTGAATTTGATATATCCGACGTAGTGGATGTTATATCGGAAAAGATGATACGCCGTCATCCTCATGTTTTCGGGGACACAAAAGTCCACGATGTGGAAGAGATCCTCTCCAACTGGAAAAAGATAAAGGACCGTGAGGGAAAAAAGGGAATAAAGGATGGGTCCCTTCTCCGGGGCATACCGCGCTCCATGCCTCTTCTCATGACGGCACATAAAATAACCGGCAGGGCGTCCAGGGAAGGCTTTGACTGGAAAGATACAGACGGTGTCATGGAAAAGATTGACGAAGAGATGGCAGAGCTCAGAGAGGCCATTTCAGATGGTAGAAAAGATCGTATAGAAAGCGAGATAGGCGATATGTTTCTCTCACTTGTCAATCTGTGCCGATTCACTGAAACAGACCCTGAAAATGCCCTTAGATCTTCATTGAGAAAGTTCGCGGAGAGATTTTCATTTATTGAAGAAAGCTTAAGAAAGAAGGGGAAGTCTCCACGCGACGTCTCCTTGGAAGAGATGGATAATTTATGGAATACGGCAAAGAGAGTAGAGAAAGGTGATTAATAAACAATGAAATTTTTCCTCTGTGTTATAGGAATGGTTCTGATAATAGAAGGCCTTCCCTATTTTGCCTTCCCCGAGAAAATCAAGTCTTATCTTATAATGGTGTACGAAACCCCCGGCAGAACACTCAGAATCCTGGGACTGGCATCGGTTATAATCGGTCTGTTCCTCGTCTATCTGGGAAAAAGCTGAAATCCGGATTACAAATAAGTCCGGTTTCGGTGAATTTGCTTCGCCTAATCCGCCCTGCCCTGCTGTATGAAATATCCAGAACATTAATTATGACTGATTCGTAAAAAGACTTTTCGGGGCGAATTCAAGCATTTTGGGAAAAAGATGCTGGTAGTGACCGGCGTTAACCCAAGTTTAACCCCATTCCGAACACAACTACAGTGATGTCATGTGGTTAAAGCTGAGTGGCCAAATTTATGGTCACTACATCTTTACATCTCAACCTTTGTACGCTTC
>JAFDAI010000015.1 GCA_019313905.1 Deltaproteobacteria bacterium
CAGATCAATGTCCGGTCCAATTGCCGCCTTTTTGTCTTTCGCCTTGTAGGCCATATCATCTAAGCTGCGCATCGTGCACACTCCATGTATCCCACCTTCTTTATCTGCTTGAATATCTCCACCGGGTTGCCCCTGCCTGCCACCACGCCATTATAAAGAACCAGCCCCTTATCTGCCGTCACATAATCGAGGATAAGTCCCGTGTGTGTTATAATCAGACCCATTTTTGACCGTTCTCTGGCAATCCGTTTCGTAGTTTTATCATGCTGCGTTCCATTAACCCGCTGCAGCAGGCTGTTTATCGCATTCCCCATAAGAGAAATGTTTTCAAGGTCAACTCCTGATTCAGGTTCGTCAAAAAGTGACAGCTCGGCATCCTGAGCCATTAGCTGTAGAAGCTCGGAGCGTTTGATCTCGCCGCCCGAGAAGCCTACATTGATGTCACGCTCAAGGAACTCTGTAAAATTCATCTTCTCCGCCAGCGTATCGACATCGATATGTCCATTCCCACACACCTGGACCATCCGCCGCGTTTTCAACCCCTGTATGCTTGGCGGACGCTGATAGGACATCCCTATACCGAGACGAGCCCTTTCATCAATTGTCATATGCGTAATATCTTCACCATTGAACAGGATTCTTCCGCCGGTAACCTTGTATTGCGGATAGCCCATTATCGTCATTAGAAGGGATGTCTTTCCTGACCCGTTCGGACCGAATAGAATATGTGTTTCCCCCGGCTGGATCTCCAGATCCACATGCTTGAGAACCTTTTTATTGCCGATTTTAACCTGCAGGTCTTCTATGATTAACATTTGCTTTCTCCTTGATTTTTGAACCTCGGAAATTCCAGTTCCCTATCCTTTCTCTTTCTTAAAAAGTCAATACCATTTTTTTTGTTTCGGTGTCTCCCCTAAGATAAACATAAAATAAAGAATGACAACCCTCTTGGACACTTCTGATCAGAGTATCGGTTGTTGCCACCCTCCGAAGATCTGCTCAAGATGTTGGGCTACAGCCAGGGCCACATCTTCACACCAGGGACGCGCAATAATTTGCACACCGATGGGCAATTTATCCTGCGAAGTCCCAACCCTGGCAGTTACAGCTGGCCAGCCGGTCAAATTGTAAGTCATCGCGTAACTGAAACCACGATACAGATCACCAAACATGCCGTGAGGAATCGCTGCGTAGGCATTTACGGGGGCAATTATCAGGTCATAATCTTCGAAGAAGGACAGGCTTCGAGCACGGAACCGATCCCAGTGGTCAATTAGGCGAACGAACTCATCCGGAGAAGCAGTCTTTGTTGTCAGGTAATTGGCCAGTGAGGTTTCCTCCTCTGTTGTGCCTGCTTTCTCCAACAACAATCGTACCGATGGGCCACTAGCCCATCCGCTAAAGAGTGTGAGAAAAATCTCGATCGTTTCTTCGATCCCCGGTGGCTTTTTCATCTCAAACTGAATGCCTGCAGATGATAGTGCTGCTACTGCTTTATTGACAGCGTCGACAATCTCAGGAGTAGGCGTTTGAATGCCGTTATCAGTATAAAACGTTCCGCGTAGTTTGGATAATATGACGGTTTTAGGATCATTAAGCGGCACAGGTGCAATGAAAGGATCAAGATTATCTGGTCCGGTTATGAGTGGCAGAATAAGTATTAAATCTTCCACATAACGGGTGAGCGGCCCAACCTGCATAAGCCAATCCAGCAAGCCTCCCGGTGGCACGGCATGGCCGGTGCGGGAAACACGACCGGATGTGGGCTTGATTCCGGCAAGACCACAAAAATGGGCCGGGTTACGGATACTGCCTCCGGTATCCGAACCAATATCGAATGGCGAACCACCACTGGTGACAATAGCAGCCGAACCACCACTGCTACCACCGGGCGTGTGGTCGAGGTTGTATGGATTATTGGTTCGACCATAGACTGGATTGTCTGTTTCGTGGGTGAGTGTGAACTCCGATGTATTTGATTTTCCCAAAAGAATAGCTCCGGCCGCTTTCAGCCGTGCTACAACCGTCGCATCCTGATCCGGGATATATCCCGCCCGTCCCGGGGTTCCCCATGAAGTAATTACACCGGCTGTGTCAAAAGAGTCTTTAATGGTCATCGGCACACCATGTAACGGCCCTGTGTGCCCATCTTGAGCCAGGACATCGTCAGCTTTGCGAGCCTGGTCCAGCGCCATATCAGACGTAAGTTGAACAACAGCATTGATCTTGGGGTTTATGTCACTGATCCGTGTCAGATACGCAGTTACGACTTCCTCTGAAGAGACATCCTTTGCTCGAATAGCTCGCGCTAATTCTGTTGCCGATGCATAGATTAATTTTTCCATGCCCTGTCTTCTCACCCTGCGCTCTTTGGGATAACTGAAATAACGGCACTATCAAGTGTCCAATTCATAACCCAGCAGAATCATGAATCTCTATTATCGGGAGAATGGTATTCTTATATGGCGCAAAAAGAATATCGGGGTCAGTCCCAGCATCCATTATAATTCTCAGGATTACGGGACCAAACCTCTTTGATTTAACGTCCGATGACAAGTTTAAGCGGATCGACTTCATCACGGAGTATGCGAAGCTCTTCATCAGTAGGCGGAGACGTTTCGATTATCCTGGGTGCCTTGAGGAGTTCAAATCCGCAATTATCGAGAACGTCTTTTTCTGAATAACCGTGATTGATGGAGATAATCCTCATGCGTTTGGATTCGGGTTCAAAATCCATCACCGCCATGTTCGTTATTATCTTGTAGGGACCTGCGTTAAGCGGCAGACCGGATTTCGCCCTTGAATCACCGCCCTCAAGCCAGCCTGGGGTAGTGATATATGAGACTCTCTCCACAAATCTCTTCGCGTCCTGAGGCGTCATCACCATCATCCTCCAGGCAAAGGACCCAAAATCGTTCGCCCCGCCGCTTCCCGGAAATCTGACTTTCGGTTTCTGGTGGTCATCGCCGATGCGAGTCGAGTTCAGGTTTCCGTACATATCTATCTGGGCGCCGCCCAGAAATGTATAGTCGAGCATGCCGCGGCACGCGGTTTCCATAATCTCACACATTCCACTGGCCATAACGGCCTTCCAGGTAGTCCTTGAATCACCTACGGAAATCGGCATCTCGGGAAGCTGGGGCGCTACGCCACCCGCCTCAAACATAATCGTCAAATTGGGGGAACCGGTCTTCTGTGCAAGCATCGCGGCGGCACAGGGTGCTCCCGTCCCGACACCAACCGTCGAACCGTCTTCAAGCTCCCGGGCAGCGCTGCATATCATCATTTCCATTGCATTATAGTCAGCCATTAGCGTTATTTCCTCCTTCGCACATTAGACATTTGTTACTTCGCATTGTTGTCAACCATGAGTTCTTTCGCTCTGAGTTCCCACATCTTTTCAATGCCCCCATTTTTTCGAATGTAATCAAAGTGGGTCTCACAGCTGTAGATATTCTTTTCCAGAAACTGTTCAAAGGCTTCAGGATCTTTTTCCGTCTGCAGCCACTCATGGAGATGCTCCTCATCTGAAAAGTACTCGTAGGGCATGTTGCCGGGATAACTTCCGAAGGGAATTTCACAAACTGCATCCGCCAGGTAGAAGGGAATTGATGTATAGGTAGGTTCATTCCGGAACGTTTCCGTTGAGACAATCCTTTCCGCCGTTATGATGAGATGCTTTGATGCCCTGGCCAAGTCAAGATCAGAGATCGTAATCCCCCTGATTCTGCTGTTGCCATAAATATCTGCTTCATGAACGTGTATGACTGAGACATCGGGATACAGAGCAGGCATGAGCACATAATACTGACCCGTGAAGGGACATTTGATCTTTTTTGCGCCACTGTATTTGAATGTGTCTGTGCCCATAATATTTCTTATGGGCACAAAAGATACGCCCATAGCGGCAGCCTTCATGCGGGCAGAGAGACAGTAATTTGTCCATTCGGTAACTTCAACTTCTCCGCTTTCCATGTACTTTCTCGCAACCGTTGAGAGACCGCGGGCCTCAAGTCCTACTATGTAGGCAATATCCACCCGGTTAAAACATTTTCCCGCAGCCAGAATCTGGAAATCGTGCGTTGAGGTATGGCCGCAGAAAGCAAGTTTCTTCCTTCTCTGCCGCACTATTTCATGACAGGCGGCAATAGGGGTCCTGATGGCTCCGAATCCGCCAATGGCAAGATAATCGCCGTCATGCACGTATTTCGCGATGGCATCCTTCAGCGTCATCAACTTATTTTCCATCCTTCGGGATTTCTTCCTGAAAAATTCCCGTGCTTTATCGGCATCGGGGTCCATAAACAGTCTTCCAACACCTTGATCTAAAACTTCCACCAGTATTTACCTCCTTCGCATAGCCTATGCTGATACACCCGTTAACATCCGTTTTTTAATTACAATCCCGCAGGTGCTGTTAGCACAATCAAATTCAGTAATCAAGCCGAAAGGAAACTTTTAATAATTTGCATATTCCAATTCTTCCCTCTTTCGGAGTTAATTTTTCAGAGCATTCTCAGGAATACAATACCAGCAGGTTCCCCGTTTCCACGAGACAATTTATTAGGTTAAAGAAGCCATGAGTTCAAGCGTAAGTCCCATATAGTATACACCTATAACGATTCATCAGGGTTCGCTTGGAAATGTCACAGGCCGCGCTTTTCAAAAATTAACCAGAGCAACAAGCCTTTAATTCTTAGATGATATATACTAAAAAATGCTTGACAGGAATTCGTCGTTCATGTAGACGTCTTCCAGAAGGAAACTTTTGTTCACGAATATGATACACGCCAAGGTCATAGGAAACTCAATGGATTGTTGACGCAAAGCCCTTAATTCGAGGTATCGTAAAATGATCAAAGAATCGGAAATTGGGAAGAATATACACAGATATCGAAAAGCCAGGAATCTGACCTTGCAAGACGTGTCGGATGCGACCGGTTATTCCAAGGGATATCTCTCCAAACTGGAGAAATCCGACACTGCCCCGCCTGTCGGCACACTTACCCAGATAGGAAAAACATTAGGAGTAACAATGTCCGCCCTTCTCGGGGAATCCGCACACAAGACCTCTATTTGTCTTGTGAAAAGAAATGAAAGAATTGACATCGTTGGGCAGGGGACAACGTTCGGCTACGCTTATAAAGCGATTGCCTATAACTATCCCAACCGCCACATGCAACCCTTCATCCTGAATGTGCCCTACATCGCCAAGGAAAAACTCCGATTTCAGCATAACAGCGAAGAAATGCTTTTCGTCCTCCAGGGAACTATGAAATTCTACCATGGAGACAAAACATTTATCATTGAAGAGGGGGATTGCCTATATTTCGATGGAAACATACCACACAATGGAGTCCCTTATGGTGAGCAAGAAGTAGTTTGCTTAATGGTCCTGAGCGATAGTTAAAGACCGTTAAACATATTAAACAAAGGCGTTACAAAAACAGAACATAGTGACAGAATAATAAAATACGATTTCGGGTTTTGCTTTTGCCGTGTGCCGATGTACAGGTAAGAGAGCTCTCATTACATTGAAATGGAAGGGGGATCAGGTTTGAAAGAAAAAGTAATAGTAACTGCGGCTGTAACTGGGTCACTTCATACACCAACCTTTACACCTTATTTACCCATAACGCCGAAAGAGATCGCCGATGAGGCGGTTAGATCGTATGAGGCAGGGGCTGCCGTTGTCCATATCCATGTTCGGGACCCGGAAACGGGGAGACCTGTCTCTGATATTGGTCTGTATGAAGAGGTGATAACGGATATTAAAAACAGATGTGATGTCGTTGTAGGTATAACAACAGGCGGCGCGCCGGGAATGACTGTGGAACAGCGTGTATCCGGCGTAATGGCATTTGAACCGGAGCTTGGTTCCTTCAACGCGGGTTCAATGAATTTTGGGCTCTTTCCTGCTGTAAATAAGTTTAAAGAATTCAAATACGAGTGGGAAAAGGAGTACCTCGCTTTCACAGAAGACTTCATCTTTGCCAATACGTTTAAGTCCCTGAAAGAAATATCGGCTATTTTTAATCAGAGAGGCACTAAAGCTGAGTTTGAGGTTTACGACGCGGGAATGATAAATAATGTGGCTTTCATGATAAATAACGGCTACGTAAAATCCCCTGTTTATATACAGTTCGTGATGGGTGTCCTCGGCGGAATAACCGCGACCCCAGACAACCTGATGTTTCTGGTAAACTATGCCAAGTCTCTTATAAAAGATTTTGAATTTTCGGTTTGCGTGGCCGGCCGCATGCAGTTTCCCATATGCACTCAGTCCATTCTGCTTGGCGGCAGTACTCGAGTGGGCCTGGAGGACAACATCTATATCGAAAAGGGCGTTCTGGCAAAGAGTAACGGCGAGCAGGTTGCAAAAATTGTTCGCATTGCCAGGGAACTTGGAGTCGAGTCTGCGACGCCTCAAGAGGCCAGGGACATTCTTGGGTTAAAAGGCATCGACAAGGTCAAGTATTAGGAACGGAAAAACATATTACCCTGAAAAAATGCTTTAACAACACATAGGACTCTTTACTGCAAACGAAAGATTGAGTTCCCGGTGTTGATGATGCTGATTGATCTTCTCTAAAAAAAGGAGGTATTCTATGAAAAAGATAATCAAGGCTATCGACTTTCTAAGTGAATGGTCCGGAAAACTCGGAAGCCTTCTGATTCTGATCTTAGTTTTTGGCATGGCCTATGACATGTTTACGCGCTATGTCTTTGCCAAGCCTAATTTCTGGGCCTATGACATGGTATATATCACGTATGGTTCATATGCAATGTTGGGAATGGCCTATACTCTGCTTATGAAAAACCATGTCAGGATGGACCTGTTTCTGGGTAAACTATCTCCAAAAGCGAGAGCTTGGGTAGATATTGTCTGCTATCTTTTGCTCTTTTTCCCTCTGGCCATTGTCCTTGTAAAAGTCGTTGGAGATAATGCGTTTTATGCGATCACATCGGGAGAAAGATCATACGCTAGTGTGTGGAGACCTCAATTGGGGCCTTTTAAAATAGTACTGCTCTATGGATTTATCCTGTTTTTTTTACAAGGAGTATCCGAGTTTCTGAAGGCCTGCATTGCTGTGGGTAGAGGAGGCGGCAATGAGTCCTGAGTTAACTACGGTTTTAATGTTAGCGAGTCTGGTTTTGCTGGTTGTTACCGGGTTTCCGTTTGCGATGTGCGTTGGAACTGTGGGGCTTGTTTTTGGATATCTCACAGGAGGCGATGCTTTCATAAAGATGATACCCCTCAGAATTGTTTCGGGAACGCTTTCGGAATATATATTTGCAGCTGTTCCCCTATTCATATTTATGGGAAATATGATGCAACAGTCCGGGGTAGCCGATAAGGCTTTCGAGATACTTCACAGATGGCTGGGCGGTGTAAGAGGTGGTTTGGCAATCGCAACAACGTTGCTGGCCATCCTGTTTGCGGCGACGACAGGCGTTGTCGGCGCTTCGGTCACAACAATAGGCCTTCTTGCAGTTCCTGCCATGCTCACTGCTAAATATTCCAAACCTCTTGCATCCGGTGTAGTCTGTGCGGGAGGAACGCTCGGAATTCTCATACCTCCGAGCATTATGCTGATCCTCTATGCACCCATGGCGGGTGTGTCTGTAATCCAAATGTTTGCCGGTGCCATGGTTCCGGGACTTCTCATGGGCGTTGGTTTTATTCTGTATATCTTCTTCGTTTGTACAATCAACCCCGAGAATGGCCCGAATTTACCCCCGGAAGAAAGAGTTCTTTTCTTCTCAAGAGAATCACTGATATCGGGCTTAAAATACCTGTTACCCCCGGTGTCTATTGTTATAGCTGTTCTCGGTTCGATACTTGCGGGTGTGGCTTCTCCCACTGAAGCCGGCGCCGTGGGCTGTGTCTGTACCCTGATTATGGCACTTGCCTACAAAAAACTGACCTGGAAGAATTTCCTGGAAAATTGTTATTCCTCCGCTCGAGTGACAAGTATGATCATCCTGATAGCCATTGCGGCAACGATCTTTACGGGGGCATTTTTGAACGCAGGATGCGGCAAAGTCATCACGAATATGCTTGTCTCACTTGGTCTTGGGCGATGGGGCATTTTTGCAGTGTTGCTTATAATAATCCTTTTCCTGGGAATGTTTATCGACTGGGTCGGTATTCTTCTCATTGTCGTGCCGATATTCGGGCCTATGCTCCAGGCGCAGGGTTTCAATACACTCTGGGTCGGTCTCGTTATCTGTACGAGCCTTCAGATGTCTTTTCTCACCCCGCCTTTCGCCTATTCCATTTTCTATCTAAAAGGCCTGAATGTGGGCGTGGAGCTGAATGACATTTATAAAGGCGTTTGGCCTTTTGTGATAATACAGGCAGTCGTCGTGCTTCTCATAATTCTTTTCCCCCAGCTATGCCTCTTTTTACCAAAATTCCTGGCGGGATAGAGAGCGATGGCTGGTTGGAAAGTATGTAAAATATGCGAAGAAAGTACAGGCGGAATCGAGGGTGCTCCGGAACCTGAAAAACAAGTATTATGGGAGCACAGGCGTTTAATCAGGATTAAAAAGGGTGAAATAGCCGGTCAGAAGTAAATAGGAGGCTTGCAATCGGGTACAGGAAAGGAGGTAAACAACCCGTTTGATGTTAATCCGGCTCACAGGCTGTTAACACACACACAAAAAAAGGAGGCACGTGATGAAAAGAAAGGTATTAGTAGCGTTTTTGGCCGTGGCAATGGCACTAACCTTTACTACGGTTGGCATGGCTGCGGAGAAACCGATTGTATGGAAAGTTCAGGGCTGTACACCAGCCGGGATGCAGTTCCATGAAGCTTTGGTACGCCTGGGCGAAAAGGTCAAGGAGATTACAGACGGTAAACTGGTATTTGATATCTATCCCGCGGGGGCTCTTGTTCCTCCTTTTGAGGGGTTGAAATCCGTTAGTGATGGAATCCTTCAGGCACATTACGGATATTCAGGCATGTGGGTCGGTAAAATACCCATGGCGCCTCTCTTCAATGCGGTGCCCGGTGGTTTCAATGCCCTTGGCGAGGCGATGTGGTATGATCAGGGCGGAGGCTATGCACTCTACCAAGAGATGTTCGACAAATACAAATACAACGTAAAGGTATTTCTCGTCGGACAAGCTGGCATGGAAAACTTCCAGTGGGCAAAAAAGCCCCTCCGATCGATTGAAGATTTCAAGGGCTTGAAAATGAGAATGATGCCTCTTATGGGCGACGTTTTGACAAAGAATGGAATGTCGGTTGTATTCATGCCCGGCGGAGAAATCATGCCTAACCTCCAGAGGGGTGTCATAGATACCGCGGAATTCAGCATTCCGGCATTTGACAAGACTCTCGGACTCTGGGAAGTTCGCAAATTTGTCATGGTACCCGGTATTCATCAGCCCGGCTGCCAGATCGAGTTCATCGTCAATAAAGATGCCTATAATGCCCTGCCGGATATCCTCAAGGTTCAGCTCAAGGCGGCTACGGATGTTATGAGACTGAAAAACTGGCTCTGGCTTGAAAGTGAAAATATGAAGGCCGTGGATTTCTTCAAGGAGAAGGGTGTTGAAACCGTAAGGATGAATGATGATACAATCAAGACCATGACGAAGTGGGCAAATGATTATATGGGTAAAATGGAAGCGAAGGATCCCTTCGTGAAGAAGATCAGGGATTCTCAGAGGGCATTTGAAAAGAGGTGGTATCCCTACCACAATATGTACACTCTCCCTCACTGAGGTCACTGGTTTCTTATGATATGAAAGAGGGCCGCTATTCAGGAGAAATCCTGACGGGTAGCGGCCCTCTCTACTTTCTCTTTATTTTATTTACATGCTCATAATCGTAATCGTAATCGTTCACGGTTACAAATATTGTATATGCCGTGACAAGCCTGGCAATATCAGTGAAAGGAGCAGCAAGAATGGAAAGACCTTTTGAGCATATAACATTAGTTGGATCAGGCTTTTTGGGTTCACAGATAGCAATGGTAGCAGCTTACGCGGGTTATAAAGTAAAGATATATGACCCGCGGGAAGGTGCTTTTGTTGAAGCCTATGACAAGATTCACAACGACCTCCAGAAGAAAGGAGTAACTCCTTTCATTCCGTGGGAAAAATGGGAAGAGTGTCGGGATTCCATAGAACAGACAATAGAGCTTGGTGAAGCGGCAAAAGACGCACAACTCGTCATTGAAGTAGCTCCGGAGATAGAAGATCTCAAGAAATCCATCTTTAAGCAGCTTGGTGAACTAACCTCCTCTGAATGTATTCTCGCTACCAACAGTTCATCCATGCCTGTATCGCGGTTCGAGGAAATCAGCGGAAGGCCTGAACGTTGCTTAAATCTCCATTTCTACCTTCCTTTGCAGGGAATGAACATGGCTGATGTGATGGGTGGCAGTAAAACCCTTCCAGAAGTGATTGAAGCTGGTAAAAACTTTATATGTTCCCTGGGCGATGTGCCTCTGACGGTTAAAAAAGAAATACTTGGTTTCTGCTTCAACCGTGTATGGAGGGCCATCAAGAAAGAAACTCTATATATGTGGGGAAATGGATTTGTGGATCACATGGATATCGATCGTGCCTGGATGATATTCACGGGGATGAAGGTGGGTCCCTTTGGCCTAATGGATTCCGTCGGCCTTGATGTAGTTCGTGATATCGAGATGGTCTATGCCAATGAATCTAAGGACCCTAAAGATATTCCCCCAAAAGCGCTAAAAGACATGATCGATAAAGGCGATCTGGGGGTGAAAAGTGGAAAGGGATTTTATACGTACCCAAATCCAGACTTTCTGGACCCCAATTTTCTTAAGCCATAAAAAAGTTTTGACCGTTCTCTGCTGACCCGTTTCATGGTCCTGCCATGTGACACTTCCTGGTCCCGCTGCAGCAGACTGTTTATCGCATTTCCCATAAGGGAGCAGCGTCAGGCAACTGTTCAATCATTTTGTTATATGGTCAACCTGTAAGTTAATACCTGGGGCAACAGTGACGATTGTTGAATTGAACCTCGGGCCACTGCCAATTCTTTGAGGGGTACTGCTCATCAAACAATTCAGTGGCTCTCCCGTTAATCCTTCATATTGCCTCGGGCACCACACGACTCCATCAGGAAGAGTGTCGGAGATAGTTGCTTTCGCCTGTACTTGTCCCCGTTCATTCGCGATTGTAACGATATGTCCTTCTTTTATGTCCTGTCGCTCAGCATCTCTGGAGTTCATTACCAAAACGGCGGGAATTGCACCATAAACCTCTTGAAACTGTGTACTGGTATATTCTGGCGTGGCACTATTCAGCATGATAAATTTCCCCTTCTCAATATATAGCGGGGCTTGTATTGGTATGGGATTCAAACCAGTTTCTGCGGCTATTGAAGAATAAAACTCAATCTTTCCCGATGGAGTCGAATAATTGTTTTTTGGCTTTGTCTTGAGCGTCAGCATCTCTCCTGATCTCAGGGACGGGAAAGTCCCTCCCTCCAAAGCATTTTCAAGGGCGAGCTCTACAGAATTCCAAGCATCTTCATGAAGCCAGTTCTCCGTCAAGCCCAGTCGCTCTGCAATCTTTTGCATGACCCATATTTCGCTACGACTGTTGGTGACAGGACGAATGGCTCTTTTTGAATATTGGACGTAGTTATGGCCCCAGGGAATAACCAAATCTTCTTTTTCAAGGTAGGTCGGTGCGGGGAGAACAACGTCTGCGTACTGTGCTGTTTTTGTCCAATGCGTTTCGTGAACTGCTACAAAAACATCTTGTCGCGATAGTCCTTCTCTGAAGGCATGCTGATTGGGAAGCGTCATGGCAGGATTCATGCAGCTGATGTATATAAATTTGAACTCACCACCTTTAACAAGATCGGCAAGGGCTACTTGATTCACGATTTTCGGGATCTTCTCTGTGAGAGCTTTACCGGAAACGAGCGATTCATTAACCGAGAAGGAACTTCCACTGCCGTAAAAGAATCCTCTGTGTAAACCAAGAAGTGCCGGGATAAAGGATACGGCCCGCACTTGATCGGCGCCTTGGTCACATTTTTGCAATCCGATACCGATCATGGTTGTGCCGGGGTTCAAAGTGCCATATGCATCCCCTAACTGCTCAATGTATCTCCAGGGAACGCCGGTAATTTGCTCTGTCCGGTCCGGAGTCCACTTGCCAGCCTCTGCTTTCAGATGTTCAAAACCGATAGTCCATTCTTTAATGAACTCTGTATCTATGTAGTCATTTCGGATTAAGTGATTGATTATTCCATAGGCCAGAGCAACATCACTTCCCGGCATTGGTTGAATCCAAAGATCGGCGCTTTTTGCAGTTTTGCTCTCTCTTGGATCAATAACAATAATTTGGGCGCCCCGTTCTCTGCGGGCCTTTTTGGCAAGAGCCCACATGTGCGGTGAGCTCACGGCTGCGTTAAAGCCCCAGAACACGATAAGATTCATTGAGGGGATCTCGATAGGCTTTATGCCATAACTGCCGCCATAGTGCAAAGCCAGTGCATCATGACCCGATTTGCCGCATAAAGCCCAATCCGTCTACGTAGCGCCAATATTATTCCAAAGTCTTTTAGGGAATACTGTCGTTAATAACCCCATGTTTCCAGCATAATTCAGATGCAACACAGACTCTGGCCCATATTTTTCAATAGTTTCACCGAGTTTCTGCGATACTGCATCCAGACCTTCTTCCCAGATAGCCTTCTCAAAGCGCTCTCCTTTACGAAGGAAAGGATCTTTAACTCTATTCTTATAGAGCCGGTTATGATCCTTAGCGCCCCTGGAGCAGGTAAAGCCCTGTGTTATTGGATTCATCGGATCACCTTTTATGGATAGAATCTGTTCTGACTCTCCAAGTGTGACTTTTAATGAACAAGTATCATAACAGTCCCGAGCGCATACAGTTGAAACTTGTTTCATCGCTTCAATCCTCAGTATTTTATTCGGATATTTTTTCTCCGTAGCAAAGAAGCCACATAATGCTGAGACGTGTCCTTCCATCAACCGTCATATGAATTCCGGGTGACATGGACAAACTGCGTTCGGGATCAGCGAGCAACTACAAATCATAGACAAAAAAAGATGAAAGCAAAGACAGAAACAAACCCGATACAACCCATGACACTCCAGCCGATAGAGATCCTGTATCTGTTCTCGTTATAAGCAACGCTCTTCAGTTTATTTAACCTGACTGAAATTTCTTCTTTACGTTCGAGGTTTCCGGCTGAAGTCATCTTCAGTTTCATGGATTCGGCAAGAACCGACGGTATGGTAAAAGGATTTTTACTCAAAGATACCACAAATGCCCGATCTTTACTGAAGAGATCCTGCACATCAGATCTGAATTTATTTAAAGGCTTATTGCAGAACGACAGAAAGAGCCTGCCCGGTATTCGGTAGAACCAGTCGGTATCGAGTGTAATAGTGCGTTTTCCGCCAAGCTTATCAATATAGAGCCAGAAGGCAGCGGCAGCGAAAAGAAGGAGTTGCATCGCATTAATGACATGGTGTGTCGTATATGGTTGATAATCCACAGGATAGGGCAAAATATGGTAGAGAACTTGAGGGTAAACACCGATAAATACACAGGCAAACGCAGCCAGGCCCATGGCGATCAGCATATTAAGAGGTGCTTCCCTGGCGCCCTCTATTTTTTCTTCCCCGCTACCCTCAGGGTCTTTTCCAAACCAGGTACCGTTAGTAAGTTTCAGCGTCAGACAAAAGAATGTCCCTATGGAGGCCAGGTGCAGCATCAGGAATATCAAGGCTCTGTTCGTATCTGCCGCTGCTGCAGTAACCATTGTCTTACTGACAAAACCACTGAAGAGTGGTACGGCGGATATGGAAAAAGCCCCGATCAGATACAGGATAAGTGTCACAGGCATCTGTCTGTACAGGTTCCTCCCCTGCAAGTCTGTCATTTTCCTTCTTCCTGTCACATATATCACTGCGCCGGCGCCCATGAAAAGAAGAGCCTTATAAAGAATATGACAGAATGCATGCGCGCTGGCGCCATTCATAGCCAGCGCTGTGCCAATCCCGACACCTGTTACCATATACCCAACCTGACTGATGATATGATAGGAGAGAAGTCTTCGGATATCATTTTCAATTACGGCAAAGACTACTCCATATACAGCCATAATTGCTCCAAGCCAGATCAGGACTTCTGCCCCGGGAAATCCTCTCAAAAGAACATATACAGCACTCTTGGTGGTGAATGCCGTTAAGAAGACACTGCCTGTAATAGTGCCTTCGGGATATGCATCGGACAGCCAGGCGTGGAAAGGCGGCACTGCGGCATTTATGATAAAACCGAGGAGAATAAGCTTGGAACCGGGACCATTTAAATCGATCAGATTAAAGTAGATAGATCCGGTGTCTGCTATATGCATAATAATTCCCGCCAGCAGGCAACAGCCGCCGAAGATATGCACCATTATATACCTGAACCCGGCATCCAGGGCTTTTTTGTCCTTCCGGTACCATATAAGAAATACAGAGGCTATGGCCATAATTTCCCAGAAGACGTAAAGGGTAAAGAGGTCTCCCGCAAATACCACTCCCATGGCACTACCTATATAGAGAAAAGCGGCTACATGCTGTCCGTCTTCTTTAACATGGAGGGCATAAATCATGCCTATAAAAGCAATAATAACAAATACGTATCCAAAACAGAGGCTGAGTTTGTCCACCCTTCCAAGGATGAGCTCGTAACCTAAAAAATGGTAGGTCCAGTATGTGCCCTGCCCCATGTAAAGGAGATCGATAAATGCTATCGTCGGAATCAAAAGCTGGAATATCTGTTTTGCCCGTCTCACTTTAAGGAAAGGGAGCAAGAGACCTCCTGCAATAAATATGAACGCAGGCGGGATCGCATTAGTCGTCATAATAATCCTCATTCCTTTGAAGCCAGTAATGACCGAGGGCCTTGGAGCCAAACACAATAAGGATACAGCCTAAAAAGCCAAAGATTGCGTCAAAGTCAGGAATTCGCTCCCACCAGAAATGGGCATGGGCATCGTGTATAAATAGCCCAATCAAGACAAGTAAACCGATGCAGATAAAGAATATGATTTTTAAGATCTTTACCATTTACATCCCTCCAAGTATTTTGCCTGCTGCGGTAGAGGCTATGTTGAAGAAATTAAAGAAGGCATTCGGAAATATTCCAAGTATAATTGAGATAATCGCCGTTACCATCAGAGGAACAACCATCATCATCGGGGCTTCATTAAAACGCGGGATGACATCTCCTTTGGGTTTCTTAAAAAAAGAATTATAGATTATCGGGAAAAAATAAGCTATGTCCATCATGGCACTTATGAGCAAAACAAAGAGAAAAAACACCTCGTTGGCCTCGAGGGTACCCAGCGCCATATACCACTTACTGATAAATCCACATACAGGGGGGATTCCCGCAATGCCCATCGCCCCGATTGCAAACGCACCCATAGTTAATGGCATCTGTCTGCCGATTCCATTGAGTTCACTTATATTTTCTTTGCGTGTTTTTACATAAATAGCCCCCGCAACAAAAAACAGGGTGATTTTCATGAAGCCGTGACCACCCATATGGAATATGGCCCCTTTTATGCCGCTCGGGGTTAACATCGCAGCTCCCATTATAATTATGGCAAGGTTATTTATAGTGGAAAAGGCAAGCCTTCTTTTGAGATTATCCTGGGCAAGGGCATACATGCCGGAGACAATAATTGTAAATGAGACAAAATAAGCAAGTACAAGCCATAGATTAAGCTCGTGTAGAAGTTCAGGTCCAAAGACGTAGAGGATCACTTTCAGACATCCAAAGACACCCGCTTTAACCACAGCCACAGCATGAAGCAGGGCGCTTACAGGGGTTGGAGCTATCATAGCGGATGGCAGCCACTCGTGCAGCAGCATAACCGCGGCCTTGACGCCAAAGCCTAATATAAGAATAACAAAAATGAATCGAAGCATGTTAGCTGAACCATATCCTGAGAGAAAACCACCGGGTCTGAAATCGGTTGTCCCCGTGAGGCTATAGATCAGGATCGTGCCAAACAAGATTGCCATACCGGCCGTGAGTGTGTAGACAAGATATTTCCTGCCGGCCATGATCGCTTCTTCGGTCTCCTTGTGATAAACCAGAGGCCAGGTAGCCACCGTCAGGATCTCATAAAAAATGAACAGGGTTAACAGGTTGCCGGCGAACGCGATACCCATCGTTGCGGAAAGACAGAGCGCGAAATTAAAGAAATATCTCGTCTGGGCATGCTCATCCAGGCTCCTGACATAACCTATGGAATACACCGAGGTTATAATCCATAGGAAAGAAGCCAGAACACCAAAGAACATACCAAGCGAGTCAATCCTGAATTGCAGAGCTATCCCCGGTATCAACGATATAATGGTATATTCTATTACGTTTCCCTTCAGGATAAGGGGAACCATCGAGATGACAATGGCGAACTTGAGGATTGAAGCAAGGAGAGTCCAGAATTCCCGCAGGTTCCTGTTTCTCTCACCTGTAAAGATTATCAGCACAGCCGCGGCAAGAGTAACCAAGACAGACAAAAGTGGTTTTATTGAGACAATCACCCCCATAGGGTCATCCCTTCGTCAAATCTTCAAAAGCATGCCGGAATGGCAAACTGGATTACGGTGGAAATAATTTTGCCACTCAGTAACCCAAACAAAATAACCCCCACGGTAGCGCTGATTATTGGTATAAGCATACTTAAAGGCGCTTCTTCACGGGCAACAACCAACGATTCTCCCCCGCTGTCATGCCCGTTTCTCGGCTCGATGTATGCGTATTCAATAACCCTGAAGAACAGTATCGCATTCAAAAGACTACTCAGCACCAATACACCAGCCAGAACCCACTGACTCGCATCAATTGCGCCAAGGATAAGGTACCATTTACTGAAAAACCCGCAGGTCGGCGGAATTCCCACCACTGAAAGCCCAACTATGACAAACGCTGCCATGGTAAATGGCATCTTTCTGTGAAGATTCCTGAATTGAGAAATCTCTCTCTTACCACACCGGTACACAATGGCGCCGACAATCATGAAAAGGGCAACCATCATACAGGCATCATTCATTATGTGAAGGATAGTCCCGGTAAGTCCGTTTTTGTTGGCAAGCCCGATCCCCAATACCAGGTAACCCACTTCGCTTAGCAGAACATAGACAAGCATCCTCTTTAAATCGGTCTGGGCCAGGGCCATCAATGCACCATAAAGTATGGCTGCCGCGGCTATCCATGAAAGAATAGTCGTAACAGGGAGCATTTCAATTGAAAAGTATGGCCTGAAGACGGTGAACATGATCCTGATCATTACATACGCGGCAACTTTGGTCATCAGCGGGGCAAGAAGCGCGCTCACAGATGATGGCGCCTTTTCATATGCATCGGGGAGCCAGCCATGCAACGGGAATAAGGCCATCTTTATGGCCACGCCGACTATAAGGAGAGTAAAGGCGACCAGTACTACCCTGCTACCGTAGAGATCAGGTAAAAGTCCGGCCAGATCAGCCATATTGAGCGAACCGGTTGCCATATAAAGGTAACCAACTCCCAGCAGATAGAAAGAGGCCCCGACAGTCCCCATAATCACATATCTGAAGCTGGCCATGGGAGCCCCTTCCTTCCCTACGGCTATTAAAGCATATCCCGCCAGCGATGCTATCTCCAGGAACACATAGAGATTGAACATGTCCCCTGTGACTACGATACCGAAAAATCCGGTGATCTGCAGAAGGAAGACAGTGTAGAAATAGGTGATCTTCTCAGGCAGCTCCTGCTCTACACTTTTTTTGGAATAGACAGCCACAGTCAAACTTGTAAAGGAAACGATTACAAGAACGAAGGCGCTGAGATAATCAACAACATATTCTATCCCCCATGGCGGCAGCCAGCCTCCAAGATGGTAGTGAATGATCCCAGTATTAATTACTGTCAACAGGGTAATAACGGAGCAGAAGGTTGAGAGGGTAAGGGCCAGAATTATCCATGGATAGCATAACTCTTTTTTCCCCCACCCGATAAGGGGCGTAATAAAAGCGGATATTAAAGGGATGACCACTATCAGGACAGGCGCCTGTTCTATCATTTAATAGCCTTTAGAATCTCATCTTCTTCAAGAGTATTGTATTTCAGGTAAACCATTATAACTATGGCAAGAGCAACCCCGAGTGTAGCAACCATAACAACAATAGCCGTAAGCATAAGCACATGCGGTAGTGGATTTATATAAGCAGAAGCCTGTATGGCTTGCCCGGCATGTCCGTGAGCATGTTCCAGGATCGGCAAGGTGCCCCCTTTTTTACAGCCGATAGAGATATAAAAGAGAATGACTGCCGTCTGGAAAATGTTCATGCCGATAATCTTTTTTATCAGATTTCTCTTGCCGATCATGGCATAGAAACCGATCATCATCAGAACGATATATATCCAGTAGTTGTACTTGCTAACGATAAAATCAATCATGACCATTGCGCCTTTTTCTCAACAGCAGAATACATGCCATTCCCGCCGTGAAGATTACCGCTGTTTCGCCAAGGGTATCATAAGCCCTGTAGTCAGCCAGCACAGAGGTTACCATGTTGGGCGTGGCCGTTTCTTCCATCGTTTTTGTGATATACCGTGGTGAAACATGGAGGCTTGCAGGCGAGTCCGGGTTACCCCAACCGGGCATGTCCATAGTCCCGTAAATAAGAATAGCTCCGGTAATTACCACAACAATCAGGTTCAATATCTTCAATCCTTTGACCTCCTGGTGGTTCTGTATACCGCGGCAATTGAGAGAACTGTTCCTATGCCGGCGCTAACGGATGCCTCCGTAAATGCGACGTCGACAGCGCCCATCTCCGCCCACATCAAACACATAAAGAAACTGTAAGCTCCAAGGATCATAACCGCACTCAGAAGATCCCTCACGGTAATCGCAACTATAGCGCATATCATAACGAAAATAAGGATAACAAGGTCAAATGCTGGAATCATTTTCCTTTTCTCCTTTCATCCAGGGCTGAACACCCCTTCTCAGGGCTGCCTTGGAGATTGCGTGGGTGGCGGTGGGCTGAGCCAGAGCCATGAACACCGCTATAAAAACTATCTTCAGGGCAGTCGTGGAAATACCCTCATAGATGGCAAGTCCAATGAGACACAGGAGAACGGCCAGAGTGTCACTTTTACCGGTCGCATGAAGCCTGGTGAAGAAATCGGGGAAACGCAGTATCCCAATGGTTGCCGCGGTAAAGAAGAAAATCCCGCTCAGCATAAATATTGCCGACAATATAACTGCTCCGCTCGTCATAATTCTGTCTCCATCCCCAGGAACTTGGCCGCAGCCAGGGTGCCTATAAAGTTGAGCAAGGCATAGACCAGACTGATATCCACAAACATCTCCACCCTGTCATAGATAAACCCCATAATGAGCAATATGATCAGGGTCTTGGTACCAATAGCCGAAATGGCTGCTATCCTGTTAAAGACACCCGGGCCAAAGACAACGCGGTAAAGGACAAAGAAGACAAGAACGCATAATCCCAAACCTATAACGAGAAAAAAAGTGCTCATCGTAAATCCTCATATCAGGAGATTATTTTGAGACCTTTGCACAACATCCCCTTTCGCCCAATTTCGGCGTCAGACTCAAATTTTAATCCTCAAAATACTTAATGTATTCCTGTGGTTAAAATTTTCGCCTTCCTTGAACTTGAACGAAATTGAACATTGTGCAAAGGTCTCATTCTTTCTCATCTTCCGGTGGTTCTCCGCCTGATGAGATATCAAAAAATATTGAAAACATAATGGCCATTACTGTAAACCCTACACCGATCTCAATACCTAAAATGCCTAGCGATCGTGCCTCAGCCGGAGCCACATGCAACAATCCGGACAACTTGCCATAATCAAGATAGTTTCCAAGGAGAATGAGACATATAAACCCAATTCCTGAATAGATAAGAACACCCAGGCTGCTAAATACTGTCACACTCTTTTCCGATATATGCCTTCTTGTCTCCTGCGGTCCATATGTTATGAGTAATAACACCAGGCTTGCCCCCAGGATGACACCCCCCTGAAAACCTCCACCGGGGCTATAATGACCATGCGCAATCACATAAAGGGCAAAAAGCTGAATAAATGGTACAAGAACCCTTGAAACTGTCCTGATAATTATATCTTCACTGGAACGTATCATTTCCACACTCACTTTCTCAGTGCCACATATATCCTTGCGACATCCAGCGCATCCTGTATATAGATATGGTCCGCTTCCATAAATATATGGGCAACCCTGTCTTCCATCTCTCCTGCATGGAGATCATCGGCAACCCTTTTACCCAGGGCATGCACGAAGAACTCACCATCTTTGATATCCATAGTAATCGTTCCCGGTGTGATCGTAATAGAATTTGCCAGTGTTACCCAGGAGATATCACTCTCCAGCTTCGTGCTGAACCGGAGGACCTGAGGATCTATCGGCATCCTCGGTGACATGGCCAGGTAGGCGACATATATATTGGCCAGTATTATTTGATAGATAAGCCACGGTATGTACGCAATAAATCGCTGGACTATTACCCGGGTTTCTCCCACACGCACGTTGGCGAAAAGCAGATCATGTGTCAAGTGAGCAACAACAATGGAACAAATGACACCAATGGTAAGATGAAATGGGTCAAACTTCCCCGACAATAAAATCCAGAATACAAACAGGAGGGCAAAGGTGGCAATAAAATTCTGGAAGCCGGATTTTGCTTCCTGCGCACCTTTGAAGATGGCCTGTATTTTTTGTTTTTCCATCTGCCGCGTTTCGGATGTTACTCCAACCGTAGAATCCAATAATCCCTTCGCCTGCCTCCTGGCATCCTCCAGAATGCTGGCAGAATCCAGCAATCCCTTCGCCTGTTTCCTGGCATCTTCCAAAATGCGAAATGAATCATCTGTTGCCTGTATCAAGAGTGTTACTTCCACAAATCAAATCCTTTTTTATGGCACAACCAGTACCGGCACTGCTGCTTCTTCAGCAACCCTGCAGGATGAATTCCTCCTGAACATCTCTTTATAAAATGGCTTCTTTGGAACAGACCCGAGGACGATAAGAGTTGCCCTGTAATCCTCAGAGGCCGTTATTATCTCCTCCACGGTCCTGCCGGCATAAATATGTGATTCAGCATCTATTTTTTTAGTCAGACACATCTTACGTGTTTGGGCAAGCCTCTGCTTCAACTCCCGTATATCCTTTACAGTCAGCTTCCCTTTTATGACATTTATAATATCCAGCCTTTTAATTATCACGCTGAACCCCAGCAGGCAGGTTAGAGCCTTCTCAGATGCCGGAGACCAATCCGTGGGAAAGACAATATGTTCAAATAACTCTTTGCCCCTCATTGACGTATCATTAAGAACCAGAACAGGCACAGAAGATCTCTTAATCAAACCCTTGATGAGGGAACTGCGAGAGGGATTGTGTGTCTTTCTGTCGAGATCGGTGACAACAAGTGACGCATTTTCTTTCCCGGCTACACTCAAAATCCGTGGCAGAGAGAGCGCTTCTTCCACCAGTATTCTATACTTAATCCTAAGACCGGACAGATTTTCAAGCCATTCATCAAAAGGGGTTGTCTGTAGAAATACTATCTCTTCAAGCCCGACATGGCGTAAAACCAATATATTCTCTATCAGGTTGAAGGATAGCGTCTGGTTTTCAAGGTTAGTTGCGTAAAGTAATTTCATTCTCTTCAGTTGCCGGCCGGTTCAATTTGTAGTGGAATCAATAAGACGGGAATTTCTGATTGCTCGGCTAATTTCCTGGGAACACTTCCCAACCATCTCTCCTTCCAGGGTCCTCTTCCCGTCGTCCCGGCAACGATCATACTCGCCCCACGTTCATGCGCCGCCCTGTTGATCTGCTCGACAACATCACCCACATAAAGATGTGCCTTTGCATCTATCCCCTCAGCACGAAAAGTCTCACACACCATATCCAGTTTCTGCCTGCTTTCCTTCCGGGTTTTCTGTACCTCCATTGCCGAAAATCCCTTTAAACTCTTTTCACTGGCAACATGGATTACCTCTATCTTTTGAACAATCCCCTTCAAATCTATCAGATATTCCACAGCCCTTTCACATGCATGCGACCAATCTGTTGCAAAAAGCGGTCTCTCAAATGGCCTGTCATTTACCTTTCCGGAAGGCAACATATATTTATGTATAAGGACCGGTGTGGAGGTTCTTTGAAGAAGTTCCAGAGTCTCAGAACCCGCGTAAAGTCCCTCGATTCTGCCCCTCTTATGGTGGCCGGTTACGATGAGATCCACACCCTCTTCCTGCGCGGCAGAGACAACTTTGGGAACCAGATCGCCCACGACCATATAGGCACCAACCTCCATTCCCTGCTCATAAAGAGCTTCTGCCCAGTCAATGAAGCGTACATTGGCTATCTCCCTTAATTTTACCTCTTCATCCTTGAGATATCCCTTGCCACGCCGCATTGCTACCTTGTCTCTCTCTATCACGTGGATAAATACCACATGATTAAAGCCGGCTTTTCTGAGATCCATCAATGACTGCAACGCATCAAACCACAGCTCTTCGAACTGGGTAACAAACAGCAACTTTTTTATTTCCATGGTCTCCCTCCACCACCCATTATAAATTTTTCAGGAATTAAGATCTGTTTAACGGCTGAAGCTCGCGCATACAAGCTGCTAAAGCTATGGTCTCGAGGCTTTAACACTCTAAGGTATTTGAATATTGTTGCTCTTTCAGGTCACAGGAAAACTCAGCTTCAATCCGGTATCAGGTTCTACTCAATTATCAACTTTTTTATCGTCTCTACCAATTCTTCAGGCTCAACTGGTTTTTCTATATATGCCTCAGGCTCCGGTACAGGCTGGCTTCCAAATTCTGTCAAGGCCTCCTGGGAACGGAGGAATGTTCTCTTGGCTATCCCGGAGAGGACAATAACAGGAATCTCCTTCAGGAATTCGTCACCTTTTAATTCCCGATACATCTTGATACCACTCTGTTTAGGCATCAAAACATCCAGAATTATCAGATCCGGACTTTCTTCCGCAGTCTTAGCCATACCCTCTTCCCCGTTTTTGGCTATTAGGGGAATATAGCTATTTTCTTCCAGAACAGTTACGACAAAAGTTATAATATCGGGATCGTCATCGACGATAAGCACTCTCTTACTCATAATAGATCCTCCCTGGAATTATTTACTTACAATAAAGGTTTGATGGTTTCGTAATTTCTCAATGAGCCGCCTTGCTGTAGGGCAGGCGGATGATAAAGGCAGACCCCTTCCCCAACTGTGAGGTGACATCTATTGTTCCTCCATGCTCCTCTATAAGTTTGTGGGTAACGAGCAGACCAAGACCGGTACCCTTCCCGCCTTTAGTGCTGAAGAAAGAGGTAAAAAGATTTTTTCTGGTCTCTTCACTCATACCGCAACCATTATCGATAACCTCAAATCTCAGCATATTATCACTTTCAAGAGCTGTCTTTACGCGAACCTGCCATTTTTTTTCTATACTCAGGTCGGAAATACATGCGTCAACAGCATTGGAAATCAGGTTAAGAAGCGCGCGATGAACAGCATCCGCTCCCATATGAACTTCGCCAGTGGATGGGGCGAATTCTCTTATTATCTCAATCCGGCTCTGACTCGCCTTCATCTCCATCAGTTCACATACATCGTCAGTGATCTCATTGGGAAAACAGTTTCGCAATTCAGGCCCGCGCTCCCTGGAGTAGGTGAGCAAGTCCAGTACCAGCTCGGATACACGCCCGACATTCCTTTCCACCATAGCCCATCCCGCTTTTAGCTTACCGGTATCATTTTTGTCAAGACCAACATTTACTACATAGCTTCCCCCCTTGAGGCCACTTAGTATATTCTTGATATAGTGAGCTAGACCGGCCACGGTCTGACCGATAGCGGCCAACCTTTCAGACTTTATCAATTCCTGCTGCAGATGTTTAATCTCCCTCAGATCCCGGAAAAACCCGACGCCGCCGACAACCATATCTTTCTCATAGAGAAGAGCCCCTGAAAACCTTGCCGGCACACTCTTGCCATCTTTTGCCGGAATCATGACCTCTTTCCAGTCTGTGCCCTTTACAATCATCACCTGCTTCAGTCTCTGCTGGAACTCTTTTGCCACTTCCGTGGGGTACAGATCGCGGACATTCATTTTCCTTATAACTTCAAGCCTGGAGTAGCCGAATATTTTCTCTGCCCCCGGATTAAAAATAATTATTTCCCCTTTTTCGTCCGTTGCTACTATACCATCATTAGAACTGGTAATCAGTTTGTCCTGAAATTCGGATTTTCTTCTTACCTCTTCAGTAGCAATCCTGACCATGTTTTCCAGGTCTTCAGTATAATCCCTGAGTTTTTGCCTTATAATCAGTCTCTCTTCGGCCCTCTTAAGGGTAATCGCTAGAGCTTCGTCCCTGACAGGTTTGTTTATGAAATCGGAGGCGCCCAGCTGAAGAGCATCTATTGCCGAATCCATGTCTCCATGACCGGTAATAATGATCACCTCTGTATCGGGATCAAGATTTTTTACTCTCTTCAAGACCTCAATACCATCCATGCCCGGCATCTTTATATCTGTAAGGACTATGTCCGGAGATTCCCTCCGGAACACATCTAGACCCTCTTCACCGCTATACGCAGTAACCACATCGTAGCCATCGCTTCTCAGTGATATGGAAAGAACCCTGACAATTGCCTTTTCATCATCTATGAGTAAAAGCTTGAACATTTTCGCTGCCTTCGTTTATGTAATAATGGGAAATTTCAATTCAAAAGTGGTACCCTCACCCAGTTTACTTCTCACATTAATGGTGCCACCATAATCTTTAACAATTCCATAACTGATACTCATACCCAATCCGGTACCCTTTCCAATATCTTTGGTGGTAAAAAATGGTTCAAAGATTCTGTCTATTATATCTTCGGGAATACCCGCACCGTTATCGGAAACGGTTACAACAACCTGGCCATCCTCAGAAAATGACCTTATCTTTAGGATTTTTTTCCACTCCTGATCTCCCGTTCTACCCTTCTCATCAAGGGTATCCATGGCATTGGTTACCAGATTGATAAAGATCTGCTCCATCCTGTTATGGTCCGCCAGTATTGGAGGCAGATTATCATCCAAATCCAGTCCAATCTCTATCTGGTGCACTCTCAACTGTTGACCCAATACCTTGAAAACATCGCGAATCGGTTTATTGATATTCAGTTCACCGCCCACAGCTTCAGACTGTCTGGCAAAATCTCTCATATGGTTTATGACCCCGGCGGCCCTCTGAACATTGCTTCTGATTTCATCCGCCACAGTGGTTAGTTCCAACTTACTGATCTCTTTATCTTTTCTCAGCATCTTCAGAAAGAAATCGGCACAGACCTGAATGACGTTCAAGGGCTGATTTATTTCATGGGCCATACCTGCGGCCATGGTTCCTAATGTGGCCATTTTGCCGGCCTGAATCAACTGGGCCTCTTTTTCCACATTTTCGGTGATATCGGTAGTAGTCGCAATCAGGGAATCTCTTTCCATAAATCTCACAGGATTAATATGGACATCGACGTAAAAATAGTCTCCTCCCTTTCTCTGATGGATCCTTTTAGGGTAAAAGTGTGACTGATTCATAGAAACACTTTTCAGCTCCTCTACCAGTTCGGTGTTTTTGTTGTATCCAAGATCTGAGAAGAACATCGTAAGGAATTCATCCCTTGAATATCCGTAACAATCAAGGGCAGTCGCGTTAATGTCCAGTATCTTGAAGGTCTTTATATCCATAATGAAGATCGGGTTGGGATCTGCATCGAACATGGTCCGATATCTTTCTTCAGATTTCCTTAATTCCCGATACGATTCTTCCAGTTCCTTTGTTTTTTCTTGTACCTTCAACTCCAGACTCTGACTGAACGTTTTCGTCTGATGGTGGAGTCTGGCGTTTTCGATTGTAAGAGCAATGCGATTACCGATCAGATCAAGAAGGTCTTTATCTTCATCAGAAAATCGGAGCAAGGTATGGCTTGATATCCCAACCACGCCAAAGGTCTCTTCCCTCGAGACCAAAGGGAGATAGGCAGCCGACTTCAGCCCTTCATTTAGTGTAAATTCCCTGTAAAGGGTGTTTGAAATGGTTATATCCTCGCAAATAATAGCTTTGCCTTCTCTGGCTACTTCTCTTACAATGCCGTCCGGACCCACCCTGCTTCCTGTTTGATAAAAGCCTTCAGAATACCCGGAAGAATAGGCGACACGGAAATCGGAACTTTCCTCTTTCAGATAAATCCCGGCACTATCAACATCCAGGGTGGCAATGATTTTATCCACTGCAATCCGGGTACTCTCCTCAACATCCAACGAGGTGCTCAGCGCGCTGGAGATCAACCACAGTGTGGAGAGCTGATGTATATGACTTTCACATTCATGTTGTAATTGCTTTGACTGTGTAATATCCCAAATGGTTTCGATTGAGCCTACGATTTTTCCCTCAGGCCCTTTAATCGGCGCAGCGGAAAAGTAGATCCATTTGCCTGTTTCACCCTTGTCCGGGAAAAAATCTTCTGCTTCGTATGCCCCTTCGATCAGGGCTGATTTCCGACAATTACGTCGGTAGAGTTTCATGATCTCTTCCTGCAGCTCATCTATTATGAGATCAGCCATAGTCGGTCTGGGTTTTGTATAGAAGGCTATCCACTGTCTGCTAGTACCAACTACCTCTTCAGCCGGATGTCCTGTGAGGTTTTCCATGGCCTTGTTCCAGTGAGTGCAGATATGGTCCCTGTCCACAACCAGAGTGGGTATGGTACTCCCCTGTATTATCTGCGATAAGAAGGTCCTCTCCCTCTCTTCAAACTCCTTCGCCATGGTACGTAACCGATTATCTTTTCCAGTTTTTAACATTATATTCACCTTGTGACTTGAGCAAGATTGTAAGATAAAAGTCCTCGAGACAATCTTTTTCCGGAACTCTTTTAATTCCCTTCAAAAAACTATATTCAAAACAGATCGTTATGTAAAGTAGAATCAACTATCTAGACCAACTTTACGAGTTGTTTTACGCCAAAGCCATTTTATCATTTAAAAACAAGTTGTTACAAGGTCTGGTGTGTATGACCTAAACCTTAGCCTCGGTATACCGTGATAACTGGAGGGTTTCAAACATTTGACGTTGGTTATCCGTCATTTTGGATATGACAATGTGAGGTTCAGGCTGTTTTCTGCCACGCTTATGTTTGACCAAAGCGACTTCACATATTGCAGACAACTCTTCAATCGCTTTGTGAATAGAAACATCAATGCCATTAACAAATAGTTCCCGTTGTAAGGAGGCCAAATATCCTTGACAAAATTGGAGTATCTCGTAAAGTTGGGCTAAGGATAAACTGGTTTAGATTTTCCATTTTGACTTCACCCCTTCTCTAAAGACTGAGAGAACTTGGGTTGTGAGAGAAAATACTTCAACTGACCAGTAAACTTCATTAGAAAAAGGTTTTAATGTGCAAGAGAAAACGAAATCGCACTGACAATGAAAGGTGAAATAGTATTAATGGAACCAGGTTCTTTATGTCTTTCGTTCTCAAGCCCTTAGAAGACTTATTCCCCTTCAATTGGTGATAGTCACGACCGAAAGCGAAATAGATACAGAAACAATAAAACCTGCATTACATCGGATCATGATCCGCGCGCAGGTTTCATTGCCTCTTTTTATGAAATGCCAGGGGCTGACCCTGAATTTTCTAAAACATATGGGGACTCTTTAATAACTGCGATTTGCCTCCCCATTTTCCTTTTCTATTGCCGATCATCAATTCGGCAAAAAGATTCTCTTTCAGTTATTTCGCCTGAACTCCCTGATTTCCTCTTCGGGTCGCCATGATTCTGAACCCTTGACGATAATCATGTTTTGGTAAACGGGAAAAGGATATTGCGGATCACGACCGAGCATACCCACATAGGAAGGACAGTCAAGCTGATTATCAATCTCTCGAAAAGTCAAACTACCTCGTGTCGTTTTTATCGTCAATCCCCTCATTGCATCCTTGACTTTTTTGCTTTCGATTGAGTCCGCGGCATCGATTCCCTGTTTCAACGCGTAGAGTGCATCGTATTCAAGAACAGCCCAGTCACTCGGATAGCGGCCATACCGAGCCTTAAAATTTTCAACAAAATTGCTCATGCGCATCACATCCATGTGTGCAAAGAAAGGTGCGCGGCACACGCCGATAACACCCCGTGGAAGCCGATATCCCTCCTTCATGAGTTCGGTGACACTGATAAGGGACCCTTGGTAGGGAACTTTGTCAAAGAATCCGAGAGATTTTGCCTGATTGAGCCAGTGTTCGTTATCCTTTGACGCAAGCGATCCAAACACAAAACTGGGGTTATCTTTGAGAATTTTCATTGCATAGCGCGTAAACTCCGTTTCTCCAAGGGGAGGCCAGAAGGCTTCCTTGAGCTCAAGCCCAGGAGAAGCCTGTTTCAATATCTCCACAAAGTTTTTTTGAGTCGAGTGGCCCCACTCATAATCAGAGGCGATCGTCACATAATATTTCCAGTTTTTATCTTTAGCCATTCTTGAAATGGCAAGCGCCACAGCCTTTGCCTGCATATAGCTGTTCGGAACGACAGAGTATGTATAGGGGCTGAAATTCTTTTTTGTTATGTTTTCCGAATTGCTGATAGCCGCTATGTGAAGGACCTTATGTTCCCGAGTTATCGGCTTTACGGCTAAAGCACAGGCGCTGGAATATGTACCGAGAATACAACGCACGTTATCATCCACAATAAGTTCTTTGGACTTTTTTGCCGCCACATCAGGGTTCGTGAGGGTATCTCGCACATAGAGTTTAACGGGGTACTTACCTAAAAATCCTCCCTGTGCATTGATCTCGCCAACGGCCAGTTTTATCGCATCTAGACCATCCTTACTGTAGAGATTGCCGGGACCCGATAATCCAAGGGCAACCCCCAGGTTATAAGATTCCCCGGCAAGTGATTTCTGACTGACAATAAGTGTGATCGCAAAAACAAATGAAACCACGATAATTAAAATATTCTTAGTCTTCATGATAAACCTCCTTTCCTAACCACTAACCAATATACTAATGAAGGCCTGTCTGTTTATGTTAATAAAAAGCGCTTCGCGAAGGTAAGGGAATGGAACAATTACAGTAACTCTTGTCAGAATCTTTTCGATACGCAGCCTTAAAAGGTATGGGTAGTGACCTCCGTTAAGCTTTTTCCTTATAATTACTTCGCAGTTTGTCTTTGATACCTTTTAAATATCTTTTTAAATGTCTTGTGCTACTACACATAACAGTTCGAATTAATCGACGAGAAGATCAGGCAGCCACATAATGGCATCCGGAAATGACGCACAGATTAAGAGACCTATCACCATCAGGATAACAAATGGAATAATTCCCCGATATACTTTTCTAATATCAATCCCGTCAGGATCAACGCCCTTAATATAGAAGAGGGCATATCCAAATGGTGGCGTTAGGAACGATGCCTGAAGATTAACCGCCATCATGATGACAAACCAGATCGGGTCGAAACCGAATTGTTTGGCAATCGGCAGAAAGAGAGGAAAACAGATGAGAACGATGCCTATCCAATCGATGAACATACCCAAAAGGAAGACAATTGCCATCATAACCCAGAAAGTCCCCCATTTACCCCATCCTAATCCCATGACGAAATTTGTGACCACATCTCCTCCGCCAACACCAAGGAAAACTCCGGTGAAGCAGGTGGCGCCGCACAGAATCATGATTACCATCGTGGTTGTCTTTGCCGTTTGCATAACGGCCTGATACAACCCCTGCCATGAGAATTTCCTGTAGGCAACTACCATAAGGAAGGCCAGAAAAGCTCCCACTCCGGAAGCCTCGGTAGGGGTTGCAACGCCGAAGAATATGGAACCCAGAACACCTAATATGAGAATCATGGGGGGAACAAGAGATTTTAAGACCATAATGGCAACCTGTGCATTGGTTACATCTCCCCTCTCCTCCCTGCTTATGGGTGGTCCAAGCTCGGGTTTAAGGTAGCACTTTATCGCAATGTATCCCATGTAGAGGGTGGAAAGTATGAATCCCGGGAATACGGCTCCGGCAAATAATTTTCCGACTGACAGAGTTGCCTGGCTTGCCATGACAACCAGCATTATGCTGGGTGGGATAAGTATGCCAAGCGTTCCTCCCGCACAGATGGAACCATAGGTCAGTTCTTCGCTATACTTGTACTTTCTCATCATCGGTATAGCGAGGAGTCCCATGGTGACCACGGAAGCTCCAATAATACCGGTGCAGGCCGCAAAAACCGTGGAAACCGCAATAACTGCTAATGCAATCCCTCCTCTTGTCTGACCCATCAGATAACGCAACGCCTCAAAAAGATCTTCGGCAACGCCTGACTTGTCCAGAAGTTGTGCCATAAATATAAACAATGGAATGGCGAGAAGGACATAGTTGTCCATCGTCCCCCATATTCTATTCATGAATATATAAAATACTGATGGCCCCCAGCCCAGTCACTGCCAGACCGCCCAGAACAAAGGCAAGAGGGTGACCCATGAAGAGGCCTATCAAAAGGCCAACAAACATGAGAACTGTGATTAGCTCAGGACTCATATCGATCATAACTCAACCCCCCTGATTATGTATATATTTTTGATGAATTCCGATATCCCCTGTAACAGAAGAAGGATAAATGATATAGCAATAATCGTTTTTATGGGGTAAATAGGCGGCGAAAATACGCTCCATGTGGTTTCTTTCATCGCCCACGATGTTGCCGCGAAAAGGTAGCCCTGCCAGATACAGATAATACAGAAAGGGAAAAAGAATAACATATAGCTTATTATACTCAGTATAGCCTTTTTCTTTTTTGAGAGAATCATGGTGAATACATCTACCGACACATGCGATCCGTACAGCAATCCGAACCCTGCAACGATCATAAAATGAAGACCATATAATTGCTTCAAAACCTCAAAGCTCCATATGGTCGGTGCTCCGAAAATTCTGCGGAGCACCACTTCCATAACCGTGAGTAGCACAAGTGGAATGATGACCCAGCCGAAAATCCTTCCAGTCCACTCGTTAATCGTGTCACAGAACATTGATAATTTTTTTGCAAAATTCATAGACATCCTCCTCCTGTGATATTCATGTCGATAAAATATACCGGCTTCATAATAAAATCCACAGGAATGAAAATTTAAAAATAAGTGTTTTCACAATTTTGTGGTAGAGGCCCCCTGTTTAAATACAGGGGGCCTCTACCATGCCTGCTTTAACACAAATTTAAACCCTGTTAATCAAGATTGGGGTATTCCTTCGGATTAAATCCGAAACTGAACGGAGCTTCCATCGCCCGCCATTTTGAGAAATCCTTCTTGAACTTCATCTGGGATTTAATGGATTTCTTGAAGAGAGGATTGTTCTTTGCTGTTTCCTCTGTGTGTTTGTTCGTCAGCTTCAGAATCCTGTCCAGAACCGCGTCATCATACCTGTTAATCTGAATCCCCTTGTCGACAAACTTCTGTGTGTATTCTATGGTGTCATAATACTGACCAGCCATAAATTTCACGCAGGCAGCCTTGGCCGCAAACCTAAGGTCCTTTTGCAGGTCTTCTCCCAGAGAATCCCAGGCCTCTTTGTTAATCATTACGCCCATGACGGATGCCGGCTGATGCCATCCGGGAACAGCCCAGTATTTTGTCACTTCCCCAAAACCCATGCCCCAGTCGCAGGAGGCGCTGCAGAATTCTGCCGCATCAATAACACCCTTCTGCAGGGCCTGATAAATTTCCTGCCCCGACATGGCTATCTGTGCCGCTCCAAGGTCCTTCAGAAGTTTGCCCTGTGTCTTTCCGGACATCCTTATTTTCATGCCCTTGAGATCTTCGAGTGATTTGACAGGTTTGTTGCTGCGGATTCCACATTCCATGGGGGTAATGCCTGTTACGAGATACATCATCCCGAACTTGCCGTAGGCTTCCTCGTAAATTTTGTGACCCTCACCACCAAAAATCCATACAAAATAATCCATGGGTGTCAGACCCATCGGATAAGAGCCAAGTGTGTCAAATACGGCATTCTTCCCTGCCCAGTAATTGGGCCAGTCACCTGAAGCCTGAATGGTGCCTTTACTCACGGCGTCAAAAACCTCGTATGAGGGCATCAGGGTTCCACCGGTAAAGAATTTAATCTGGAGACGACCCTTGCAAAGCTGGTTAGCAGCCTCAACAAAAGCATAATCCGCCCTGATCAGATCGATTGAGGGTGGCCATGTCGAAGTCATCTTCCACTTGATCACCTTCTGTTTGGCAATCGCGGGTGATGTTGTTAACGCCAGGCCAAAGGCCAGCATTACAACCAATACCATTAAAAAAATCTTCCTCGTCATTTGATCTACCTCCTTGATTATTTTAGTTTGCATCATCTTGAAACTATCTGACACTGTTTTTATATTAACGCAAATTTCAGACCATGAAGCCCTGTCGGTTTAAAATGAATGGAAAAATTCCACACTCTCCAATAATTTCGGGATTATGCATTACCTCCACAGCAGAAAAGAAAATACTTGACACAAAAACAAGGTTTGAAGTAGGTACCAAAGAGAGTACATGTAGCATTTCTAATACAGCCATAGATTGGAACTGAAAAGGAAGGTGCCTGATGACTACAAAAACCAGCCATAACGAATCTCGGGACATTAAAGAACAGTTTGAAGCGTACCGCAGGATATTCGACAGCATTCATTGCGGCGCCATAGTAACAGATGCCGAAGGCTACATTATTTACTTCAATGAGCCCTACGGCAAGTTCCTGAATATAAATCCCGAAGATCAGATCGGAAGACACTGTACCGACATTGTTGAAAATACACGCATGCACATTGTGGCAAAAACGGGCAGGCCCGAGATCAACGATTTCCAGTTAATACAAGGACATAATATGATCGTGCAGCGGATCCCCATCAAGAAAAATGGTAAGGTCATAGCTGTGTATGGTCAGGTGATGTTCAGGGATGTTAAAGATGTGGCAAGGCTCGCAAAAAAGCTCTCTCTGTTGGAATCAAAAGTAAAACAATATGAAGAGGAACTTATTACCCTTCGCTCAACACGCTATACCATTGACGGTATTGTGGGTGTAAGCGAGGCCATCACATCCTTGAAAAGAAATGCCCTAAAGGCGGCCGCCAATTCATTTCCTGTATTGATAACAGGGGAAAGTGGAACAGGAAAAGAACTGTTTGTCCAGGCTATCCACCATGCCAGCCCCCGCAGTCCCTATCCCTTTGTACGCATCAACTGTTCCGCCATCCCCAGAGAATTGATTGAATCGGAACTGTTCGGATATTCCAAGGGAGCTTTTACCGGAGCCAGCCGTAACGGTAAACCAGGCAAATTTGCACTGGCTGATCACGGCACTATATTTCTTGATGAAATAGGCGATATGCCGCTCGAAATGCAGCCTAAACTGCTGCGCGTTCTTGAAGAAAAAGAATTCTCGCAGGTTGGCGGGACTGCTGTGATTCGGTCTGATTTTCGTCTCATCACCGCCACAAATCAGAATCTCCAGGAAATGGTCCCGGAAAAAAGGTTCAGGATGGATCTTTTTTACAGGTTGAATGTTATACCGCTCCACATCCCTCCCCTTCGTGAGAGGAGAGATGATATTATACCCCTGGCAAAACACCTGTTGAAAAAACTTACTGAGGAAGCAAACTTCCCTGAAGTACTGATTGATCCCGATGTTGAGAATGTCCTGAAAAATTGCGACTGGCCTGGAAATGTCAGAGAGCTTCAGAACGTGATCGAGAGAACACTTTCTTCACTGGAGGGAAATGTCATTTATATAAGCAATCTGCCTTTCTACCTGCATGGTAAACCGTATGAGATTAGAAATGGTCAAAGGATCTTAATTGATAAAAACCCGTCCTCCCTGAAAAGTGTACATGGGGAGGCCGAAAAAAAGGCCATCCTTCATGCGCTCAATATCACCAGTAACAACAAGAAAAAGGCTGCAGATATTCTTGGTATCCATAGGACTCTCCTGTATAAGAAGATGAGAAAGTATAATATACCGCTAAGCTATAAAGAGGAATCTTCCCCGATGTAGCTATATTGATACATCTGAAATTTTATTGCTACCTTTGGAAACAACATCCCGCTTGCAGTTTTTTCAGGTATAAAAAGACACATAGCCGTTTCCCGGCCCCCTTTGTTTCCCTCCAATAAGCAACTGCCTGCGTGGCACGTTTCTTGAATTGTCTTTATCATTCTATGTCATGGATCTTCACACTTTATAACCTTAATATCTGAAAGGAGCTAATATGAGTGGTAAAACCATAGGAAACCTTAAAGTAGGTGATAGTGCAGAATTCACCAAAACAGTTTCTGAAACGGATATTTATCTCTATGCGGGGGTGAGCGGCGATTTCAACCCGGCGCACATAAATGAGGAGTACGCAAAAGAAACTTTTTTTAGGACGCGAATCGCTCACGGCATGCTGCCGGCGGGCTTCATTTCAACGGTGATTGGCACGAAGCTACCGGGACCGGGAACGATTTACCTTGATCAGAGTCTCAAATTCCTGGCCCCGGTACGGATAGGCGACACCATTACTGCCCGTGTGGAAGTTAAAGAAATCATGGCCGAAAGAAACAAGGTGCGGCTTAAAACCGCCTGCATAAACCAGGATGGAATTACGGTACTAGAAGGAGAGGGTGTGGTAAGCCCTCCCAAACCAAAGTGATCTGCGCACCATTCTTTGATTTTCGATTGAAAACGTCATATTTTCAAATGGAGGTATGTAATGACATCTAATAAAAGCTCATCGCACAGGACAAGCGATGATCCTATGCCCCTTGGTACAACAATGAGGGCAAGAAATAAAGTAGTGACGGCAAAGGAAGCTGTCCAACTCATCAAGTCAGGAGACATTGTAGCCACTGGTGGTTTTGTAGGTGCCGGATTTGCCGAGGAGATTGCCATCGCGATAGAAGAATATTTCTTGAGTATGGGGTATCCGAAAAATCTTACTCTTATTTACGCTGCTGGCCAGGGAGACGGAGAAGAAAGGGGATTAAACCATTTTGCCCATGAAGGACTTATAGGGCGTGTTATTGGCGGACATTGGGGTCTGGCACCAAAACTGGGGAAAATGGCAATCGAAAACAAGATTATCGCCTATAATTTCCCTCAGGGAGTGGTATCACATATGTTCAGAGATATTGCGGCCCACAAACCGCGTACTATCACCACCATCGGCCTGGGAACATTTGTGGACCCGAGAAATGACGGTGGAAAGATTAATGAAAAAACAACGGAAGATCTTGTCGAACTTATCGTCTTTGACGGAAAAGAATATCTCTCCTATAAGCTTCCTCCCGTAAACGTTGCAATTATTCGGGGGACTACAGCAGACACAGACGGTAATATCAGCATGGAAAAAGAGGCATTGACAATTGAAAACCTCTCGATTGCAATGGCCGCTAGAAATTCGGGTGGGTATGTTATTGCGCAGGTTGAAAGAGTTGCTGAAAAGGGAACGTTGAATGCACGAAATGTAAAGATACCTGGCATTCTGGTTGATTGTGTCGTCATCGCTCGTCCTGAAAACCACTGGCAGACATTTGCAGAGTTTTATGACCCTTCCTTCAGTTGCGAGACAAAGATTCCACTGCAGTCTATGACCCCCATGGAAATGGATGCAAGGAAAATCATTGCACGAAGGGCTGCCTGTGAATTAAAAGCTAACGATATCGTAAATCTTGGGATCGGCATGCCGGAGGGAATCGCGAATATAGCCAATGAAGAAAAAATTCTTAGTTATCTTACTCTTACCGCTGAGCCCGGAGTCATAGGCGGAGTGCCCGCAGGCGGATTAAATTTTGGCGCGGCCACCAATACCGATTGCCTTATTGACCAGCCTTATCAGTTTGATTTTTATGACGGGGGTGGATTGGACATTACAGGTCTTGGAATGGCGGAGACGGACAAGTACGGCAATGTCAATGTCAGCAAGTTCGGTCCGAAACTCGCCGGTTGCGGGGGTTTCATCAATATCAGTCAGGCTGCAAAAAAGTGTATATTTATGGGAACTTTTACCGCAGGGGGATTGAAAGTTTCCGTGAGCGATCAAAAGCTCCACATAGAGCAGGAAGGCAAAACCAAAAAATTTGTGAATCAGGTTGAACACGTCACATTCGGTGGGAAATACAGTGCAGAGCAGGATCAATATGTCCGGTATGTGACCGAACGATGCGTCTTTGCATTAACCAAAGAGGGAATGGAACTAATCGAGATAGCCCCCGGAATTGATCTCGAAAGGGACATCCTTGCGTTAATGGACTTTAACCCTATCATCAAGAAACCCCGTTTAATGGATGAAAGGATATTCAATCTGGAACCAATGGGCCTGGAAAATGACCTCCTCAGTATACCCTTGGAAGAGCGACTGACCTACTATCCCGATGAAAATCTTTTCTTTGTAAACTTCGAAGGCTATCAGGTGAAATCAAATAAGCAAATCAAAGAGATAGATGACGCCGTGAGGAGGATTCTGGAAGCAGTTGGCAAAAAAGTCTATACAATTGTGAACTATGACAATTTTAATATATTGCCAGGCCTCATAAGTGAGTACTCGGAAATGGTAAAGGGGCTTGTGGAGGATCTTTATATCAACACGACGCGTTATTCGACAAATGCCTTTGCACGGATGGAGATTGGCGAAGCCCTCGCTGAAAAGAAATTGATGCCCCATATGTACGAGAGCAGAGAAGAAGCACAAAAAGCGTTAAAACCTGAGAACTAAGTTATATTTACAATAGAGGTGGAATTTATAGAAGAGTTTGGCTGATATCTAAGTAGAAACAAGCAAAGGAGAAGTTTCATGAAAGAAGTAGTGATTGTAAGTGGAGCGAGGACTGCTGTCGGGACCTTCGGCGGTTCTCTCAAGGATGTAAAGTGTGTTGATCTCGGCGCGCTTGTTATCAAAGAGGCAATCAAGAGGGCTGGACTG
>JAFDAI010000100.1 GCA_019313905.1 Deltaproteobacteria bacterium
TTCTCAAGCGATGGGCTTCATCAATTACCACCAAGTCCCAGTCTATTTGAGAGATGTAAGGCTCCTTCGCCCGCGCAAAATGGTATGAACAAATTACGATTTCATCCTGTACAAGGGGGTTAAGATTCCCCCTTTTTATTTCCTGATTAAAGGAGGATGTCTCCAGTAGAAGTGAAGGGATAAAGAACTTGTCCAGCAATTCCTGATTCCACTGTTTACGCAGATTAGACGGGACGATGATCAGGATTTTTCTCTTCCGCTCCGCCCACTTCTGAGAAATAACCATACCTGCTTCAATGGTCTTCCCCAATCCAACCTCATCAGCCAGTATTGCTCCTTTGGAAAGAGGGGAGCTGAACGCAAATAAGGCTGCCTCCACCTGATGGGGATTCAAATCTACCTGGGCATCGAGAAGAGATGAGGCAAGCTTTTCAATACTGTTCGACGAACTGCGCTTGGTCAGCTCGTAGGCATAGTATTTTGCGTGGTATGGGGTTATGTTAAGCATCATCCATCATCCATCATCTGAACTTTTCAAGAATCAGGCTTGTCTTACGCATAATAAAAAACCCCGTCTCTGTTTGAGAGATACGGGGTTTTTGTGATTATCTGCCATCTTTAGAACCTTTCTTGTGTTTAAAAGGGAAAGATTATTTTTATGCATAGCACACTCATCCGAAAAAACAACCGTGTGGGTCTGTATCTATCTCCGCAACCAATTCAGCAAGATCTCGAGATAACTTAAGTGGGCCGTAGGCGTGCCACTTCATATCGGCCCTTTGCCAGAATAGCTTCCAGACATTCCGGCTCCTTACGAAGGTGAGTTTTGCACAGGGCATCCCGGTTTGTTCATCCAGCTTATCCCATCGAGGGCGGATTTCATAAAGAATTACGTCCTGTTTTTCGATTTTATATTCATATCGCAGTTGGTCTCTGATAACCTCGGGTGCTTTTTTGTTACATAACGTACCAACAAAGTTGTTTATCTTGTATATTTCTATCTCCGTGAATGCCACAATCTATTCTTCTCGTTCATAACATCTGAAAAAATGAAAGAATGTACCCAATCGCCAACTAATCACCAAGCAGGTAACAACCGTTATGACCGATAACTGTCCAATATGTGTCTGTAATGTCCGATAAATGTCCGTTATTTTTTGTTAGGACTTTTGCACATTCAATAAAAAGCCTTGAAACGTCAAGGGAACCCGGGGAGTGTTCCCTCTGAGAGGATTTTTACGTACTGAGCGTACACGTATCGCTTATCCCGTTTTCTCCCCGTTATCTCTTCAAGTATCCCGGCCTTCTCGAACTGGGATACCAGGGTGGAGGCCGTCTGAAATGAAATGTTGAATTCCCTTGCCATATCATTGACGGAGACATAAGGCTTGTGGAAGAGGCTCTCCAGCATGCCGACGGCGATCGGAGAGGATATCTTTTTCTTCCATAAGAGGCTCCTGTGGTTGCCCTGCAGTGCAAGTATCTTTTTCGCGGTCGCCATTGCCGAGTCCGCCGTTTCCACGATCCCTTTCAGGAAAAAGGCTATCCATTGTTCGTAGTTTCCCGTTTCCCTCACCATCTGCAGGCGGTCATAGTATTCCTGACGGTTTCTTTGAAAAAAGTAACTGAGGTAAAGCAGGGGGCTATGCAGCACGTTTTTCCAGTACAGATAAAAGGTGATGAGAAGACGGCCGAGCCTGCCGTTGCCGTCAAGAAAGGGATGTATGGTCTCAAACTGGTAATGTATCAGTGCGGTATCAATGAGAATTGGAAGGCGCGCATCAGCGTGCATATAGCGTTCAATGTTTCCCATCGCCTGCACGGTTTCATGGGGAGGCGGTGGAATAAACGTCGCATCATTGAGAGTATAGCCGGGTGGGCCTATCCAGTTCTGGGTCTGCTTAAATTCACCCGGTTTCCTCTCGCTGCCACGGACACCTTCCATCAGGATTTCATGAATTTCCTTTATCAACCGCAGGCTCATGGGCAAGTCATCAAGTCTTTCTATGCCATGATTGAGCGCTTTCACATAGTTCACAACATCCGATACATCATTAATGTTTTTCAGCTTCTCGCCGCTTTCATGGCCGAACAAATCCTGAAGGGATGCCTGCGTACCTTCAATCTGGGAACTGAGCAACGCCTCTTTCCTTACATACATGGCAATAAAGAAGTTGACGTCCGGAAGGATATATCCCATACCGTCCAGGCGAGCCAGTGACATATCCGCTCTCGAAAGGAGATTCTGCAGCGTTTCATCAAGTTTGATGGCTGGATCAGGAGGTAATGACGCGGGAATAAACGCTTTGTACCCTGTGATTTGCTGAATATAATCGCCGCTTCTTTTCATTTTCCGATTCCTATTCAAGGGTTTTGGAATGACCTATCATTAAAAACCGGTTAATTCAAGTATTCTTTAATAGCAGATAATGAAAGCGGGGCTTATTCAATTTTTATTGAACAAGGTTGTGTGGGCCATTGGTAGAAGAAGGATAGTAAGCTTGCACCGCACGATGCGCAATACGAGCTTACTATCGTAAGGAATCCTAATTGTTAAGATAACGTGCGTCTAGTGTCTGAAGTGTCTCGTACCGGTAAAGATCATGGCGATCCCGTGTTCGTCCGCCGCCTGTATCGCCTCTTCGTCACGGATCGATCCCCCGGGCTGTACGATGGCCGTCACGCCTGCCTTCGCCGCCATGTCGACACCGTCCCTGAAGGGGAAGAAGGCGTCGGATGCGAGGACGGTCCCCTGCGTGGGGAGGTTCGCCTTCATCTTGGCGATATACACCGAATCCACCCGGCTCATCTGTCCCGCCCCCACGCCGACCAGCTGATCTCTGGCCGCGAAGACGATAGCGTTGGATTTCACATTCTTGACCACCCTCCAGGCAAAATCGAGGGCCTGGTATTCCTCCGTCGTGGGTGTCCGCTTGGTTACCACCTTCGCCTTCATGATGTCGTCTCTCCCCGGATCGCGCTCCTGTACGAGGAGCCCTCCGACGACCCTCCTGAAATCAAGGTCGGCCAGTCGGCCTGCGGCCGGGGCCGGGATCTCGAGCAGCCGCACATTCTTCTTGGCGGTCAGTATGTCGAGGGCGTCCTTATCGAATCCGGGCGCGATAATAACCTCCAGAAAGGTCTTGGCAAGTTCCTGTGCCACCTCCTTGTCCACGGGTCGGTTGAAACTGACAATGCCGCCGAAGGCCGATACCGGATCGGTTGCCATGGCCTTGATGTACGCATCCGTGAGGCTGCTGCCCGATGTCGCCGCCCCGCAGGG
>JAFDAI010000101.1 GCA_019313905.1 Deltaproteobacteria bacterium
TCTGTTCGATTATACTTAAAAAAGGGAGGCAATAAATTATTTTCGGCGCAAACTTTTTTTCAGTCAGTATCCTTTCTCTCAATTTTAAAGCAAACGAGAACCCTGTTGTTGTTTTGCCTGTTCCGGTAGGCACGTTAATTGATAATATCCTATCATTGCAATTGATTGAAGACACAGAGTTACAAATAGTTTCGTATATTTCTTTTCTTATGGGGTTTATCAGGTTATCGTTTTCTTTGTTCGCAAACTTTTTTTCTATATATCTGTCAACCATATCTGATGAAAGCGAGATATGACTATTGGGTATGTTAAGCCCGGCCGCATCGTTTTTATCTGCTGCAAGGAGAGCGGAATAAAAAAATTGAAACAGAAAATAAATATCCAGGGAACTGTTTTTGCAATATTTTCGCCAACGGCTCTTTTCTGTCCTGCAAATTTGATCAGCAATTAATATGTTAACATCCGAGTTAAATTCGTCTATGCTTAACGCAGTATTCGGACATTTTTTTAATATCCGGTCAAATTCGTCAGCATCAATACTTTCTATTTGTCTTTTAATAACATGAAGCGCTTCGGGATTATTTACAGGCTCAATGTTAATAATTTCATATTTAAGATTTAGAGGATTGCCATGATGCCTTTTGACAATCAAATATGAAATTATTGGCAAATAACCGTAAATCTGATGTGCTGACAGATTTTTGCTATGGATAAAATCTTTGACTATACGATATGTAAAAAGAGATGACAGTAAACCATGGTGGGTTTTTTTATCATTTTTTAAAGAACGTTTTCTGTCTTCATCTTTCTCTTTAAGATATTCCTGAAAAAAACAAGTTGCCTTGGCCAAATCATGCGTAAAACCTATTAACCATGCAACATCCCCAAGAACATCAATATCAGCGCCCTTGAAATTGATTTTCTTATTTCGAATTTCTGAACAAAGTTGCGCCGTATTTTGAAGATGTTCAATAAGTAGTTGCCCTGGACGGGATTTCAATTTAAATAAACAGGAAGGTGTCTCCATTTTCAGCCCTGTAGTATTTTGTTGTTATCATCGCTTCAATCGGATTGCCGTTTCGTTCATAAATAAACGAGCCAAATAAGGTTACAATCCGCTGCTTATCCATTTCAACCGGCATATTCTCTGTAAAATATTCTTTTCCAGTCTCTATTATGAAATCATTCATCTTATTAGATGGAATAATACTGTTAATCATTACAGGGCTTGTGCTTGAATTTTCTGCACAACCGAACTCCCCGATATATTCAAAATTTGCCAGCAGTTCGCTTAAGCCTAAAGAAACAGAGTAAACAGACTCATGGTTTTCAAGTCGTGTCTTTACCTGCTTTAAAATATTTTGATCACTATGCTGAAAATAGACTCTGTATTTTGGATCTTTGACATATTCAAACCGAATTCTGGTTCTGGCGCCCCTGGTTCCGCGTCTGATCCGGGAAAACTGTATGGCTTTTTTTGTATGAATAAGATTTTGACTTATCCGCATTTTTTTTACAGGATTTATTATCCCAAGGCCGATATTTGCATTTTTTATTTTAAAAAAATCCGCATATTCTTGTTTTCCAAGGCCGATAAGAGCTGAAATAATCCCGGCCAGGGTAGGTCTTGGAGGGAACGCAAAACTTAAGGGCGAAGTTGTAGTATATGGTTTTTTAAAATGTCCCAAGTCACCCCATAAATCAAAAATCAGTACACTGCTGTTCATGCCAGCCTCGCTTATATAGACCGTCACATAAATAATTTCACTGCGTTATCGGTCGGAGATATACGATTAGTATTATCTCCTCGCTTTAGCCTTGTGAAATTAATTATCTAACAATCTATAATTCAAAAATTATTTCATTTTTTTGAATGCCTTTGCCGAGATCAACAATGCCGACTTTCTTGCCGTCAGTATATAATTCAAGGCTGGAATCAATAATGTATTCAATAGAAGCTATGGTGCCGGCTTTAGCTTCCAGTGCCGCATTTAATCTGCTGATATCCACCGCAAGATCTCGTGCATCTCTCAATTTTTCAAATGGCATATCACTTTTATAAGTTATCAGGCGATCAAGATCACCGATAAAAAAAAGTGGGGAATTATAATTCACCTTTAGAAGCAGCCTCGGCATTTGGCCGAATTTTGACCTTGATATCAGGTTTTTAGTGCCTTCCCACATCCCCTCAAGAAGAAGCTTTACATCTTCTTTTGAAGCGTTGCTGTCTTTTGCAGCCGTTGGATTAATGATACCGTGAAAAGCGATTAAAGAATAATAAAGAATATCCTCTTCTCGAAATGCAAATCCTTTTTTCCCCTCACGCGCAGCAAATGCGCCTGTGCCCTGAATATGCTTCATAACTACAGGGTGCAAAGATCGTCCCATTTTAAATTGAACAGGTCCTGTCAGTGTTATTGAATCTTTTTCCTTGGGGATAGTAGCTCCAAAAAGCCTGATATCTATACAGTGCTCCAGAACAGTATCCTCATCACCATCAAAATCTCTTGCTCTTGCTTTTCCATCCTGAATTTTACCCTCGTCATCTGCTATTTCCCTTACAAAGATATCATCCTTATTATCATTTTTCCCATTATACCCTTTATACGCAAAAAGGTAGTCTCTGACTGTTCTTTTTAATCGCACATCGGTCACGATATTCTGTCCGGTTTCCTCATCAATACGCGGTTTGTTTTCATCCAGAGGGTCTCCATTGGGGTTTGCATCCTTTATATCATATAAAAAAAGCAGCTCGGATTTATTGGTCAGGTCCGTCATTGTCTTCCTCCTCTTTTTTTGTCTTAAAAAGGTCAGCCAGGTTCATACCGGTAGTGAAATAAAAGCTTATTTCATCATTAGTTATTTGCCAATTCTTATTACATATAGTCATGTATTGGGAAATAATTGTTTCAAGCTCCCGGTAATAATTCTTTTTATACTGCTCAAGCTTAGCCTGAGCTTCTTTAGAAACATTTTTTATTATTGATTCCGACAATCTTAAACCGTGCAGTTTTTTTTGAAATGGAGTTGCGTTGTTTGCTTTGAACTGAATATTTAAAACCTTTCTGACTAAAACCCCTGTTAAAAAGTATGCCTTTTTTGGCGCGCAATCAAAAAAACCGCCATGAGCAGCAAAGAATCTTTCGATTTTTTCTGAATATGTTTTATCTTCAGAAGAAAAACTTTCCTTAAGATCATCAATAATTTTAATATCCATTCTTACACCTCCTTTACTCAAAATTCCAAGCTCTGCCAGAAAGTTCAAAAGCAT
>JAFDAI010000016.1 GCA_019313905.1 Deltaproteobacteria bacterium
CTGGAAAAGATGCCCCTTTCTGCCTGTTTTACGGTTGAAATAGGTCGCATAGCTCACGTTCACCCACTGGACCACTTTGCTCAGGTTCGCATTAGGAGTTTCTACCAGCAAATGAAAATGATTGGTCATCAGGCAGTAGATGTGAACCCGGATGGAAAAACGATCCACAACCTTTTCAAGATATTCAAAAAACTTTTCTCTATCGTGAATGCTCTTGAAAATAGCACAACCGGCATTACCACGGGTTATGACATGATAAAATGCACCCGGATACTCGATTCGTAAGGGACGGGCCATATCTCCTCCGGATACTATCTTATTGTTTTTAGAGTCTCTTCCCTCTAAACTTATAACCGGCATTTGTCAATATTTATTATTTGAGATGTGACCCTCTTTTCTTCTCCTTTGAGATGTGACCCTCTTTTCTTCTCTTTCCCTTCCCTGTTAGCCCTTTACCTCAATATATGAGGGGCCCTATCCTCCAATATCAAGAGGGGGGTACGCTTTTATAGCAAAGTTAGCACAATATTTAAGATGTGACCCTGTTACCCTGTTACCTGTTACCTCCTCTGACCTTTCTACTGTAATACAAAGCCAATTACAAAAAGTAATATGCTTATAATAAACAATACTCCGGCAAGTTTTGACAATTTTATATCAAAAGGCCGGAGTTCAGCAGTAAGTGAACGGTAAGGACCTCCAAACACACTATTTCTTATGCCTACTAAACCAAAGCAACAGCAGCATGCTATTAAAAGTATTAACCCTGACCAAAAAAATATTTCATATAAATGCAATCGATATCCTCCATCAATTTATTGAATTAAATGCTTTTTAAATTCCCTTACCAACACCAGTAGCAAAATTTTCAATAGAAGTACTAAATGATATGGGAAGCCCCAAGCTTAAGCCTAGATTAATACTTTTTTGTGCAAAATCAGGGCTATAAGAAAATCCCAAGTATTGACCAAGCCCCCAGCTTACCATCAAATTGCTATCATCGTCGCTCGGCGAACTACAAGGATCATCAAAGGTGATATGAATACCTCCACCAAAAGCTGTTGTTGAAACTCCTATATCAGTTTCAGTGCTTGTGAACCAACCTTTGTTAGAGTCATAAATCGTTGTTGAGAAATCAGCCCCCATAAGTGACCCACCAATTTTAACTCCCCATAATCCCGGCGGATCCACCCAATTCACCGGATCATTCAGGCAATACCCATACAGGTCTGTATCGCCGCCCGCAAAGAGTATCGGGTCTTTTGCCGTCCATCTGCCGGTGTCGGGGTCATAATCGCGGTAGCCGAATCGTACTAATTTTGTGTCTTTGTCGTGTAATCCCCCTGCAAATCCGAACGGTACTTCAAATGACGGGGCGGTGTCGGTTATGATATTGCCGAAGGAGTCGTAGTTAATTTGCTTTACCACATTGCCTGCTGAATTCGCAACAACCCTTAATGATCCCACCTGGTCATAAGTGAGATAATAAGTAGCCCCGTCTTTTGTCATGGCAACCGGCATTCTCCCGTCGGCATATTCGAATCTCATCTTGAGATTGTCGCTGCCGTCGTAGACGGCCAATAAGCGTGTCAGTCCCTGCCAGAGGTATTTCTCCGTGATGGTTCCGTTGATCTTTTTGGCGATTCTTCTTCCCAGTGGATCGTGGATGTAATCGATCGTTGTGCCATCGGGAAGGGTTACTCCGAGGAGTTCTCCTCTCGATGAGTATTCATAGTGGGTCTCTTCTGTTCCGTCTGTCTTTGTTGTCAGGAATCCGTCGACAGTGTACTGATAGGTTGCTGTTCCCGCGGTCAGGAGGTGATCTTCATCTGAGTATGTGAAGCTCCTGCCTGCAATACCTCTGAGGGTATTCATCTCATAGTTTCTTGTTCCATTCGGATCATATTGATACTCTTCTACAGGGATACCGTCCTTTGTCACTGTCAGGAGTCTGCCCATTGGATCATAGATGTAGACGTAGTCGGAGGTGATTCCGTCAACGGTCTCTGTCTTGCCGGTTATTTTTCCATTATCGTCACGGGTAAGGTGCCATGCGGTTAGATCCTGACTGCTGACAGTCGAAGTCTCACCTGAGATCTCGCCATAGCCATTGAAGCTGCGACTCAGGGTAAGATTGCCTCCGGTGACCGCCTCGGGCAGGCCGTTACCGGTATTGCGTGTGATGGTGAAACTGCCTGCTCCGGTCAGGAGACCGTCGTTATCAAAGGTATAACCGGCGGTATTGCCGGCATAGGTGAAACTGTCGATGTTGAAGTCGTTATTGTATGTATATGAGAGTGTTTTATTCAGCGTTCCGGCAATGGTTTCAGTTGTGATGAGCTTTCCGTCATAGCCGTAGGTGATGGTGTCGATTCCGCCGGTTATCGACTCTACCTTTGTGCCGCACAGATATGTATAATCGATATTACCTTCCGGGGTCTGTATCTGAGTGAGTCTTGTCTTGTCGTAGACATTATTGATCTGTTTGCCGGATGGGAAGTTGGTTCTGATCAGATGTTTGTCCTTATCGTACATGTAACTGTAGCTTCCACTTATCGGTGTTTGATAGAAGTCATTACGGTTGATACTGTTATATCCGAATGTGTGGTCTATGTCTGATGGGGTTATCAGGACTTCCATATTTCCATTCATGTCGTAGATAAACCCGAGGGAACTCCCGTCCGGACGGCTGATGCCGGTTACGCGGCCCACAGGATCATAGGCATAGGAGGTGGTATGATTCTCAGGGTCGGTGATGGATGAAAGGAAGCCCTGGCCATTATAGGTAAGTGCGGTCTGCCTTGTGTTTGTTGTAACGGAGGTTGCTCTCCCCTTGCTATCATATCCGTAGGTCGTGTCAAAAAGACCGGGAACGTTTACGCTTGTGGTCAAAAGATTGGCCGGATCATATAGTGTGGTCACCGTCCTGCCTTCAGGAAAGGTGATGGTCTTTCTCGACTGGAGCACATCGTTTTCAAGGATCGTGGTCTTGCCGTTGACAGTCGCCGTTTCGGTGATCAGATCGGGGACATCGTCCGAGTCCGTATCATCGTAGGTCTTGTCTCTGAGTGTTATCTTTTCGAGTGACGAAGGAGCACTCTCCCTCGTTTCCTTTACATATTTGAATTTGTACTCAGAATCGACGCCGTATTTGAACTCAAGATCCATGCCGCAGGGAAGTGCCTTGTCTACAGTGAGACCATCGGCCGATCGGGTGAACAGTGTTTCAGCATCGGTGGCATCTGTGATGGTGGAGGTGTATTTACCGGTGGAGTAAGTGTGGCCCAGGTAGGATGTAACATTACCTTCACCGGTTGTTACTTCCGCCAGGATATCGCCGTTTACGAAGGCTGTCCTCTCGTAGTTCCAATGCCCGCCTTCTTCATCGGTTGCATCAGTCAGCCTTCCGTCTGCATCAAACACGTGCTCAAACCGGTTCCCCTCAGGCTCGATCTTGGCGGTCATCAGGCCTTCCTCTGTGTATTCAAAGTCGTAGTTGCTGCCATCGTGGTAAGCAATTCGCGTGAGGTGGTTGTTAGCGTCTATGGTCAGAGTGGTAACAACCTCGTCGGGTGATGTGATGGAAGCAGGGAGACCGTTTGCGTCCCGATTAATTGTGGTTTGATTGTTGAATTGATCGGTTATGGAAATCAGGTTGTTATCCTCATCATAGTCGAACTCACGCAGGACGACTCCCGTGTCAAGGTCGATTGTTGTTTTGTGACGACCGGTGCTTGACATGATATAACCGGCGCTATCCCCCTCAGCAAATGGGATATCCCCGGCAACTGTGGCGGCGGCAAGAACAGAAGGAGGGCCTACCCTGCGGATGCAGTGATTGCTATCATCCGCAATGTAGAGATTGCCCGATAAATCCACGGCAACACCCGCCGGACAACAAAGCCGTGCTTCGGTGGCCAGGCCGCCGTCGCCGCTGTAACCGTACACTCCATCTCCGGCAACGGTGGTTATGATGCCGGACGTGTCCACCCTGCGGACGCACTGATTGCCACCAACAATGTAGAGATTGCCCAATGAATCCACGGTGACATCCGCCGGATAACAAAGCCGTGCTTCAGTAGCAAGACCGCCGTCGCCGCTGTAACCATACTCTCCAGTTCCGGCAACGGTGGTTATGATGCCGGATGTGTCCACCCTGCGGATGCGGTTATTTATTTGATCCGCAATGTAGAGATTGCCCAATGAATCCACGGTGACATCCATTGGCGCATCAAGCTTTGCTTCGGTGGCCGGGCCGCCGTCGCCGCTGTAACCGTACACTCCATCTCCGGCAACGGTGGTTATGATGCCGTTTGTATCCACCTTGCGAACACGGTAATTGCTTTGATCCGCAATGTAAAGATTGCCCGATGAATCCACGGCAACGCCACGCGGGGAAGAAAGCTCTGCTCTGGTGGCCAGGCCACCGTCACCGCTGTAACTCCGCTCTCCTGTTCCGGCAACGGTGGTTATGATGCCGTTTGCATCCACCCTGCGGATGCGGTGATTGTTATAATCCGCAATGTAGAGATTGCCTGATGAATCCACGGCAACACCTATCGGATGAAACCCTGCTTCGGTGGCCGGGCCATCGTCGCCGTAGTAACCGTACCATCCATTTCCGGCAACGGTGGTTATGATGCCGGATGTGTCCACCCTGCGGACGCGGTAATTGCCAGAATCCGCAATGTAGAGATTGCCCGATGAATCCACGGTGACTCTCTCTGGATACTTAAGAGCTGCTTCGGTGGCCGGGCCGCCGTCGCCGCTGTATCCATACCCTCCGGTTCCGGCAACAGTATCGATAATAAGCAAGTTATTCCTGATGACTGTGCCATCCCCCTTACACAGGATGGAGTTTCCATAATGATGCGAGGACAGGGTCCACCCCTCCGCAATAATTGATAGAGGACGTTGAACAACGATTTCGTTTCTCTTCCAGAGAATCACTTCCTGTCGCGCGCGAACAGCGGTTGGTTCAACTCCCGGCTGGGCAAATGCTCCCCCCGAAACACCACCCGCGCTCCAGTAAACAGCATCGTAGGCAAACCCTGTGCTGATATGGGCGGTTAAGGCGCCGCTTACACGCCTTCCCAGATGGTCAAACCCGCCCCATGCGAATTTCGCCTTCTGATCGGGAAGAGGGTCCATGACCTTTTCAAAGGTTCTCCCCGCCACTTCCACCTTTACTATAATATTCTTCAGACTTTCCGGGACGGTCTCTCCGCTTGCAGGGACCGTTATGACGGTCTTATAGCCCTCTACTCTGTTGCCGGTATAGTGAAGAGTCATGTCGGTACCGGGGATGGGGATATCCTCGTGGATGATACGACTTCTTGCTTCCACGACACATCCGGGGTGCGGGCAGTCTTCATCTTTCTGCTGGTCCGCATCCGGTTCCCCTTCCGAATTCGAAGCAGTGGCATCCCCCGGAAAGCCGAACGGCCAGTTCCAGTCACAGGGCGAGAAGTGTGAAATCGCCACACGCCAGAATGTGGCGCCGGGAGCATACTTTTCGGGATTGTCAAGTCCGGTTATCTCGTCGCTGAACGAACCGTTTTCATTCAGGTCATCGGGCTGATCATCGCCATCCACGTCAAGGGCGTCTACGATGCCGTCGCTGTTTGTATCGAGCAGTTTTACGACAACTCCATTTTCGGAGGGCACCCATACGCCTCTGTCCCGGTCGTAGTAGCCGACGGGGACAATCTCGCCCACGTCAAAACCGAGGAAATTATCAACCCAGGTAATGACAGGCTTGTCGAATCGAACCCTTTGGACTCTGTCCACGGTGAGTTCCGCGCAGTATGTGTAGGCGGAGTTCGGGGGCAGGATTGCAGGCATGGACTCGGGGGTGGTAAACTCGGTCGCGCGGGTGGTGATGGTTGTCAGCTCATGGACATCATTTCCATCTTCATCGACCAGATACGCCCTGTTGTCTCCGGTAAAGACCATGGAGCAGGAACGGCTGCCAGATTCGTCGGTCACTTTAGTACTTTGATGCGTCACCACGGTTTGCGGGTCTCCGTCAAAGGTCAGTGTGGTGGATGCCGTATCTTCGGCGATTATCCTAATGGTTTTGACAATGGCAATGTCGTTCCAGGGGACGTAGACCTGCCTCTGGGCCGGGATCAAGCCGTCTTTTTGGTAGATAACGGTCATGGTTTCTCCGCCCTCTACGGGGATGGAGAAACAGCCATTTTCATCGGTTGAAACGGTGCCGTATTCCGGATGGCCGTGGATGGTTATTGAAGCGCCGGAGATGGGAACGCCTCTCATCGATTGGACGAAACCGGTGATCAATGAAAACCGTTTTGGGGCGTATTTTTCAACTGTAGCGTCCGGCGGGATCAGGTCTTCATACTGCTCCCCGAATGAACCCTCAGGCTGGGGATCGGGGTTGCCCGTTACCATGACCGTAATTGCCGCGCTGCTTGACCCTGTGGAGCCGGTTACAGTGATTGTATAGGTGGTAGTGTGCTCGGGTGAGACGGAGATTGATCCGTCCGGGAAGACACTGCCGATACCGTTGTCAATGTGGGCGCTTTGGGCATTGGTCGAAGGCCAGGACAGGGTCGATGATTCACCTTTCGCGATGGTCGACGGTGTAGCGTCGATGCTTACCGTAGGAGGCGCGGAAGGATCGTTTACATTGACGGTAACATCAGCCGTGGCCGTCCCGCCGTCGCCGGTTGCCGTAATGGTGTAGGTGGTGGTCTCGGTGGGTGAGACCTCAGCAGACCCACTTACATCAACGCTGCCTATTCCAGACTCGATGATACAGGTATCCGCGTTGGTCGAAGTCCATGTAAGAGTGGATGATTCACCAACCTGAATGGTCCCGGGATCGGCGCTTATGCTTACCGTTGGGGGCGAATTAACGGTTGTGGCCGTCTCGCTCGAGCAAGATATATTGATGAATAGCACTAAGAACAATGATAGTAGAATGAGAACGATCTTTTTCACGATCCATCTCCTCTGATTTTTCTTTAATCTGACATTATTGCCGGCCTCGTAAAAAGCTTCACTATGCCACTTTGCGGCATTATTATGGGAATGAACTTGTTATGCAGCGTGGGGTCTCCGTGCCCCACAGAAGGGACATGCTGCTTACAATACGTTTGCAATGTTAGGTTATCTGGCAGCTAAAATGACTAACTATTTAAAATAACTTGTAATTAAGCAAGGGAATCTCGGTTAACATGGTTTGTCGGTACTGTCAACCTTTTTATGTAGATCTTGTTACTGCAATATGATTATGTCACCCCTAAGTTGCAATATGATTATGTCACCTATTTGTTTTATATAAGGTAAAGAACGAAGTATTTCACTATGCGAAGGAGGTGCTTTGTGGAAGAGGGGGTGACGTTTACGATGGGAGAGACAATACGTTACGGGGCTATACAAGCTTTATTGGAAAAGAGGACGAAGAATACAGAAGCGGCTTGTCAACGTGTGATTTGTCCGGGTTTCTGTCTTTTTATCCCTTGTAATTCTAAGGAGAGTTATTATACTAAACTCTGCTCGAAATCTTTATTCACGCCCGCGGTTTTTATGTGTCAGGAGAAAAATGAAAAAAATTGATCTGATGATCTTTGACTTTGACGGAACGCTTGTGTACTCCGGTGATGACCTTGCGAATTCTGTTAACCATACGTTGAAGCAACTTGGCGTTCCCGTTCCTGATAAAAAGAAGATCATAGAATTTGTAGGCGATGGAGTAATAAAACTTATTGAAAGATCCCTTGGCGATGGATATCAGGATAGATTCGATGAGGCCATAGATATCTTCAAGACTCATTATGCCGAACATCTTCTCGATACGACAACTCTTTATCCGGGCGTGCCGGACATGCTGGAGCATTTTAAGGACAGGAAAAAGCTGATTGTTACAAACAAGCTTTACAGCTATACTCTAAAAATTGCGGAAGAATTGGGAATAACCGGACATTTTGAAGATATCATAGGTTTTGACAGCGCTTCCTGCCAGAAACCTGATCCCGGTCTCCTGATTCCCCTCCTGAAAAAACATGGTGCGGAGAAGACGGAAACAGTGGTTATCGGTGACGGGGTTAACGATATATTGCTCGCGAAAAATACCGGGGTGTTGAGTTGCGCGCTGTTGAACGGATTGGGGCACAGAGACAGGCTTCTTTCCCTTGATCCGGATTATCATTGCGAAGATATATCGGAACTGAAAGAACTGTTTGAGTAGCGCTTTCTGGAAAAGGTAAGGTCCATACCCATGCTTAAAGTCCGGAAGACGATTGAAAAATACACGATGCTCGACCCGGGTGACAGAGTGGGTGTTGCCGTATCAGGGGGGGCGGATTCCGTTGCCCTCCTGCATGTACTCTCAATGCTTGCGACCGAGTATGACCTTACGCTGTTTATTCTTCACCTGAACCACGGCATTAGAGGCGGAGAATCTGACGGGGATGAACTCTTTGTCATGGAACTGGGGAAATCAATGGATATCCCCGCTGACTCTGAGAAGGTTTCCATTCCGGCGTTAAGGGAGAAAAGAGGCGGATCCCTTGAAGATATCTGTAGAAAAGAGAGGTACGCGTTCTTTGAGAGAATGTCGCAAAAACACAGGCTGAATAAAATCGCCCTGGGACATAACCTGAATGATCAAATAGAAACGGTTATCATGAGGTTTCTCAGGGGAAGTGGACTTGAAGGTCTGAAGGGTTTTCTGCCTGTGCGGGACGAGATATATATAAGGCCCTTTATCGATATTACAAGAGAGGAAATAATCTCCTTCCTGAGGGAAAGAAACATAAGCTTTGTGACAGACAGTTCCAACAGGGATAACACATATCTGAGAAACAGGATAAGGAACAGCCTGGTGCCGGAGTTGAAGGCCTCTTATAATGTGAAGCTGGAGGAAAATATCGGACGCACAGCCGACATACTCAGGCTCGAAGATGATTTTATCCGGGAGTCGATCGAAGGAATTATTTCGGACTGGGAGATTGACAGGGACAACGCGAGAATAAATATCCGGAAACTGAAAAAACTGCACCCGGCTTTACAATGGAGGCTTATAAAGACTCTTCTTGAAGGCTATTCCCCGGTAAGAAATGGAATCGGTTATCTCCATGTAAAATCAGTAGTGGATCTGATTGAAGGTTCGAACCCGAGTGCCTCTGTGGATCTTCCCTTCAACCTCAGAGCCCGGCGGGAATATGATGAGCTGATTATTTCACAGGGGGAAGGCGAGGAGTCACACACCTCGAAAAATCATTTTCCTGATGAAAGAAAAGAGGATGATTTTTCATACACGGTGAAAGTCCCGGGTAGCGTGGATATCGTGGAGACAGGCATAAGGATGAATTTTGATGTGGTTGATGTGCGTGAGGTGGATACCCATTCGGACAACCCTGTCTTTATGAATTATAACTCCATTTCTTTCCCACTTGTTGTGAGGAACATAAGATCCGGGGACAGGATACAGCCCTTGGGAATGAAGGGAACGAAGAAAATAAAGGCGCTGTTTATAGATGGAAAGGTGCCGAAGTCCGGGAGAAAATCGATTTCCCTCCTGGTTGATCAAAAATCGGTGCTGTGGGTACCCGGTATGAGATTGAGTGACAGGGTGAAGATTACCGATGCGACGGAAAAGGTGGTAAAAGCGGAGATTATTTGATAGTAAAATCTTAAATATTTTGACAGGAGTAAAAAGTGAATCAATTTCAAAAAAATATGGCCCTATGGATAGTGGTAAGTCTTGTGTTTGTCTTTCTCTTTCAGCTGTTCAATCAACCTCAGGAGAAAAGAGAGCAGATTGTGTACAGTGATTTTATCGCTTATCTTGATAAAGGGCAGGTTATGGATGTTACCATTCAGGGTGAGAATATAGAAGGCAGACTTGTCAATGGTACAACATTTAAATTATATGCGCCTCAGGATCCTAATCTGGTTTCCCTTCTGAAGGAAAAGGGTGTGAAAATTGCGGCCAAACCCACGGAGGGGTCTTCCTGGTATATGACCATTCTTATATCATGGCTCCCCATACTGTTGCTTGTAGCTGTCTGGATATTTTTCATGAAACAGATGCAGATGGGTGGAGGCAAGGCAATGTCCTTCGGAAAAAGCAGGGCCAAACTGATGACCGACAAGTCTCAGAAAACTACCTTTGCCGATGTGGCGGGTATTGACGAGGCCAAAGAAGAGCTGGAAGAGGTTGTCGAATTTTTGAAAGACCCCCGAAAGTTCACGAGACTGGGAGGAAGAATACCCAAGGGAGTTCTCCTCGTTGGACAGCCCGGCACGGGTAAAACACTGCTTGCAAGGGCGATTGCCGGAGAGGCGGAAGTTCCTTTCCTGAGTATCAGCGGGTCCGATTTCGTTGAGATGTTTGTGGGCGTCGGCGCGTCCCGTGTCAGAGACCTCTTCAATCAGGGAAAGAAAAACGCGCCCTGCATCATCTTTATTGACGAACTCGACGCGGTCGGAAGACAGAGAGGTGCCGGACTCGGGGGCGGTCATGACGAACGAGAGCAGACGTTGAACCAGATGCTCGTGGAGATGGACGGATTTGAATCCAATGAAGGCGTTATTATCATGTCGGCTACCAACCGCCCGGATGTGCTTGATCCTGCCCTGTTAAGACCCGGAAGATTTGACAGGCAGGTGGTGGTTCCGCTTCCTGATATCAAGGGAAGAGAGAAGATATTCGAAGTGCACGTCAAGAAGGTCCCGCTGGAACCTGATGTAAACCTTTCTGTTGTTGCCCGGGGGACGCCTGGTTTTTCCGGCGCTGATATAGAGAACCTGGTTAATGAAGCGGCACTTTATGCGGCAAGGTTGAATAAAGACAAGGTTTCCCTGTCTGATCTGGAATACGCGAAGGACAAGGTGCTTATGGGTGTGGAGAGAAGAAGCATGGTCATAAGCGATGAGGAGAAGAAAAATACTGCTTATCATGAAGCCGGCCATGCTCTGGTGGCTAAACTGATTCCGGGGTCTGACCCGATACACAAGGTTACCATTATCCCGAGAGGAAGGGCTCTTGGCCTGACCCAGCAGCTTCCGGTGGATGAGAAGCATACCTATCCCAGCTCATATCTGATTGACAATATTACGATCCTTCTTGGGGGCAGGGCGGCTGAGGAACTGATCCTGAAAGACTTTACTACGGGAGCGGGTAACGATATAGAACGTGCCACGGAGATTGCCAGGAAGATGGTCTGTAACTGGGGCATGAGCGGAGAGATGGGACCCCTGACGTTTGGAAAGACGGAGGAGCAGATATTTCTGGGCAGGGAGATTGCCACGCATAAGAATTACAGTGAAGATACAGCGGAAAAGATAGACAGGGAGATGTCGCGGATCGTTGTGGAGAATTATGAAAGAGCCAAAAGACTCCTCTCGGATAATATTGATACCCTCCATAAGCTCTCGAAGGAACTTCTTGAAAAGGAGGTGCTGAACGCCGAAGAGCTTGATGAGATAGTAGGTGGAAAAGAGAAGAAAAAGAGCAAGGCAGAAAAACCGGAGAAAGAGGTTTAGGTGAGGTATCTGCATATAACATCTTCTGCTCAGGCGGAGAATGAACTGAAAAAGGTTGGAGTGGACCTGCCGGGAATCGATGCCATGCTTCCCAAGATGGAAAATATCAACCTGCTGCTTGAGGGAATTGAGTGCAAGATAGCGAATATATTAAAACAGGAGATGTTGTCCATAGGCGGAGACGTCGCCGTGGCAAGGGGGTCTGTATCCTGTAGCATAGACAGTACAGATGCCATAATAATCGGTACACCGAAACAGGTACGAAGACTTGCGGACAAGATAGCGCCGCAGCCTTTTACCCTGAGAGATATATCCGAAGATATCAGAAAGGTTCTTGACAATATCACAAGAGACACCTTTGTGCTCAGGACGCCGAAGAGAGAAATCATTGTCGGCGAACGGACTCTTGTTATGGGTATATTGAATATGACTCCCGATTCCTTTTCCGATGGAGGCATGTTCGGCAGTGTTGAAGATGCCCTTAAATATGCACTGGAAATGGAGGAAAGTGGAGCCGATATCATTGACATAGGGGGTGAATCTTCAAGGCCCGGCTCGGAACCTGTGTCTGCTAAAGAGGAACTGGACAGGGTTATACCACTGATAAAAAAACTTGAGGGATTGCTTTCCATCCCAATATCAATAGATACAACAAAGGCTGATGTGGCGCGCCGTGCGATAGAATCCGGGGCAGAAATGGTCAACGATATAAGCGCGATGAGGTTTGACACGAAGATGCCGGAAGTGATTGCCGGCTGCCATGTTCCAGTTGTTCTGATGCATATGAGAGGGGTGCCTGAGACCATGCAGGAGGGCGACCTTGCGTACCGGGCGCTTATGGGGGAGATTACAGGATTCCTGAAAGAAAGTATAGAGAATGCCCAATCATCCGGCGTGGATGTTGAGAATATAATCGTTGATCCCGGCATCGGTTTTGGTAAGTCCACGGCGGACAATATTGCCATCCTGAGACACCTCAGAGAATTGAAGACACTGGGGAGGCCGATTATGGTAGGCACGTCGCGCAAAAGATTTATAGGGGAAATTACAGGCGAAAAACTTGCCGGAGACCGCGTTGCAGGCACAGCGGCAAGTGTTGCCGCCTCCATAATGAACGGGGCTGATATCGTAAGGGTTCACGATGTGGAATTTATGAAGAAATTATCCGGTGTTGTCGCTGAAATAAAAAGATGATTTGTGTGATGGGAACAGGGTCTCATATAGATATTCCCCATACAAACAGATTCTGTTTATCCTTACTTTAAATTCCCTAATCCAAGGATTTTTCTTGCTTCATCCGGGGTGGCTATCTCCCGGCCATATTCCTTGCAGAGCGGAACGTAACGCTCTACAATCTCGGCGTTGGTTTTGGCTAGAACCCCCTTCCTTAAGTAAATGGCATCTTCCATGCCTACCCTGATGTGTCCTCCCATAACGAGAGCCATCATTGCCATGTCAATTTGTAGTGCCCCGATACCTATGTTAGACCAGGTTGCGTTTTTCGGAATGTGTTCATAAAAATGCAAAAAGGCCTTAACTGTGGCAGGAGCTCCCGAGGGGGTGCCCAGGACAAATTGAAAATGAAGGGGTTCGTCCAGCTTGCCTTCGTCTCTCATTTTCAAAGCCGTTATAATCATACCGAGATCAAACACCTCGATTTCAGGTTTTACACCGTATTCTCTCATCTGTTTGGCGGCTTCATCAAGAAACTCCACCGTGTTGATAAACGGTTTCTGACCTAAATTTATCGAACCCACATCGAGTGATGCCAGTTCCGGTTTTAATGTCAGGCATGCCAAACGCTCTTCTGTAGGCAGGTTCAATCCGGGGACACCACTTGTAGTCAAGCATATAACGAGGTCTGTTTTTGATCTGATGGGATCTACAACCTGCTTATAGAGATTGACGTCAGGAGACCCCATGCCGGTTTCCGTGTCTCTCACATGAATATGGACGATTGCGGCACCCGCCTCCCAGCACTCAATGGCAGATTGGGCAATCTCTTCTGGGGTAATGGGAATATAAGGTGCAACATTCCGTTGCATTCGACTGCCTGTAATAGCAGCAGTAATAATTACTTTTTCCATTTTTCCCTTCCTTTAATATCTACAGATTATTTTCTTTTACGATCTCATCGATTGATTCATCAAGAATTGCGACAAGTTTATCAATCTGTTCTTCAGTAATGATAAAATGCGGAGCGATAAGGATGTGATCACCGCTAACACCATCAGCCCCACCACCACCAGGATAACATATCAGGCCTTTTTCAAAAGCCCTGTTGCCTATAAGGGTGTTGAGCTTCAGCCCAGGATCAAATGTTTCTTTCGTTTCTTTATCTTTAACGAATTCAACACCCGTAAAAAGACCCAGGCCCCGAACATCTCCAACTATGGAATGTTTGTACAAGTCTTCTAATTTATCCAGAAGATAAACTCCCATATTAGCACTGCGGTTTACGAGATCGTGTTTATCTATGTAATCAAGGACAGCCGAAGCAACTGCGCAGGAGAGCGGATTCTGGCTGTACGTATGGCCGTGAACAAAGGCCCCGTTTCCTTCCTTGATGGCTTGGTGAATTTTTTCTTTTGTCACGACACAATAGATGGGTGTATAACCGCTGGCAAGGCCTTTCCCTACGACGATCATATCGGGTATCACATTCCAGTGATCGATACCGAAATATCTGCCTGTTCTCCCAATACCTGTCATGACCTCATCGACAATAAGAAGAACATCGTACTTGTCACAAATCTCACGTATCCTCTGAAAATATCCGTCTTTGGGCGCAAGCGCGCCTGCCGTTGCGCCTACGACCGGTTCAGCCATAAAAGCGGAAACCGAATCGGGTCCCTCATACAGGATCGTATTTTCCAGATCCTCGGCGCACTCCAGATTACAAGTTTCTTTTTTCATTCCGAATGGACATCGATAGCAATAAGCTGGAACAATATGAGGGGTGTGCTGAAGCAAAGGCTGGTGATACTTTCTACGTCCCGTATGCCCGCTCAGTGCCAGGGCACCCAGGGTATTGCCGTGATAGCTTGTCCACCGTGATATAACCTTGTACTTGGAAGGAACGCCACGATCTACCTGATACTGACGAGCCATCTTTATGGCAGTCTCCACGGCCTCTGAACCACCGGAGAGAAAATAAACCCTGTCCATGCCCGGAGGTGAAATATTAACTATCTTATCCGCCAGTCCCATTGCTGCTTCTGTTGTAAATTGAGAACCATGGGTGAAGGAAACAAATTCTGCCTGTTTCAACATGGCCTCCTGTATCTCTTTGACCCCATGGCCTATATTTACGACGGCCGCACCACCGGAACCATCCAGATATTGTTTTCCCTCGCTATCATATATGTAGACTCCTTTTCCCCTCTCTGCGGTTGGGTAATATTTAGTCGGATTCCTGTAAAATACATGATCTTGATTTGTCTTCTTTCCCATTGGGGATCTCCTTTTATTATAAGATTTCAATTGGTCTCTATGGATATGAAATTTATTCTTTTTCTTCTCCTGTAATAATCAAGACCTTTAATAACGTTCAAAAGGTCTTACGTGGCTTGAGACTTGATTAAATCACAAACTTTTTCCGTGGTTGAAGCCTCTAAACAGAAACCAAAAGAAAGAGACTGTAAATAAAAAGGCTACTATAACACTTGGCGTGATCTGGCAATAGGGAAATTGATTTAAATGAAATAGTATATGAAGCAATATTATCGGTACCACGAAAGCCGGTAGAATAAAACTTGTTGAACCAAAATTTATACGGAATTATATAATTTCCCCCAATCCATCTTTGATGTACTCGTAAATAGTCAAGATTAGATGGCAAAGTAATCCCGATGAATCGGGATTTACAAAGCCATCATCTTTGCATTGATTTCTGTTGATATGTGGTGTAAATTCCACCCGATAGTAAACCAAATAAAACTTGCTCCTTTGATAGTTACATGACAAACTTTAATCTAATTTCTAAAAGTTCCGGAGATACTCTGGATATCGGAAGAATTATAGGGGAAAACTTAACCGGCGGAAGTGTGGTGGCTCTTACAGGTGAACTGGGCGCGGGTAAGACATGTCTGACACAGGGAATCGCGAAGGGGCTCGGGATTCCCGAAGGATATTACGTTACAAGTCCTACATTCACTCTGATCAATGAATATCCCGGAAGAATTTCCCTTTATCACATAGATGTATACCGCCTGTCCGGTTCCCGTGATCTGGAGGACATGGGTTATGAAGAATATTTTTATGGGGATGGTGTGGTGGTCATCGAATGGGCCGAAAAGGTTGATGATATAATTCCCGCGGAGGCCCTGTTGATCAAGTTGGAACATATTAATGGCAATAAAAGAAAGATAAGGATTTCCTGTAAATCCGGCATCTCAGCAATTATCAGAATGCTGAAAAAGGGGGGATTTTAACAGGTGGCTGTAATTGTGCAGAAATATGGCGGCACCTCTGTAGCTGATCTTGAAAAGATTCAGAACATAGCAAAGAGGGTGATACGAACCAGAAACGATGGAAATGATGTGGTTGTTGTACTGTCGGCCATGGCAGGTGAAACAAACAGACTTATTCAAATGGCCGACAGCGCTTCCGGGGGAGCGCCGGATGAGAGGGAATACGACGTGCTTGTCTCTTCAGGTGAGCAGATATCCGTTTCACTTCTTTCAATTATCCTGCACCGGATGGGTTATAAGGCGATATCTCTTCTGGGGCATCAGGTGAAGATATTAACAGACAAGATATACAGCGATGCAAGGATACTCAGTGTTGATACCGGACTGATATCAGATGCGCTGAAAAAGGGAAAGATAGTGGTTGTGGCCGGCTTCCAGGGTGTTGATGAAGAGGGGAACATAACCACGTTGGGTAGGGGTGGTTCGGATACGAGCGCCGTGGCCATCGCGGCTTCTCTCAAGGCAGATTTCTGCGAGATATTTACAGATGTGGACGGTGTCTATACGACGGATCCGAATCTTTATAGCAAGGCAAGAAAGCTCAAGAAAGTATCATACGATGAAATGTTGAGTCTGGCGGGCGCGGGAGCGAAGGTTCTTCATCCCCGTTCCGTTGAGTTAGCTAAAATGTATGAAGTCCCTGTATATGTGAGATCCTCTTTCAACGAGGACAGGGGAACATTGGTTACCAGGGAGGATAAGGATATGGAAAGAGAAGTTGTTTCCGGTGTGGCCTATGACAGGGACCAGGCCAAGATCACGGTTGTTCGTGTACCGGATAAACCGGGCATTGCTGCCAGGCTGTTTACGCCCCTGTCTGATCACAATATTATAGTTGACATGATTATTCAGAATGCGAGCAGCGAAGGCTATACCGACCTGACCTTTACCGTTTCTCAGAAAGATATTGGTGAAGCCCGGAGACTCCTTGATGTGGTCGCCCGGGACATGGGTGCCTCCAGGATAGATTATGATGAAAATATTTCCAAGATATCCATAGTCGGAGTCGGTATGAAAAGCCATTCCGGTGTCGCATCGAAGATGTTCACGGCCCTTGCGGGGGAGAGGGTAAATATGCTGATGATCAGTACTTCCGAGATAAAGATATCGTGCGTTATAGAGGCCAAGTATACTGAACTTGCAGTCAGGGTTCTTCATGACGCTTTTGGCCTGGAGCAGAAAAACTGAACAAGTGTCCCATGAACCGCCGGCAGTAAACCATGAACCTTGCCAAAAGACAAATCTACGGGGCCATCGGCATTGTGCTTGTCGCAGTGTTTATGTATGCCGCCAGGGATGTTTATCAATATACATATGCTTCCGGGAGAGCTGCTGCTTGCTGTGAATATGAAAAATCCGGTATCGTGGTGGAACTTGCCGGAGATGAAAATTATGGCGGAATCTATTTTCTTTCGCAAAGGGCGACAGTTCACGATCTTTTCAGAAAAGCGGGACTCGACGATATTGCAGGATTCAAGAATATTGATCTCGACAGGGTGCTTCACTCCGGTGACATGATCGTCTGTGACAGGACTCGATATCTGGTAACCCTCGGAGATGTTGCCGCTTCCGTCAGACTCGCTTTTGGTATGCCGGTTGATCTCAATAAGGCGACGGTTAAGGAATTGATGCTTATCCCCGGAATAGGACGCAAAACGGCGGCGAAAATAATCAGGTTCAGAAAAGAGAAAAAAAGGTTTTCAGAAGTTGACACCCTGAAGAGAATAATTAGAGAAAAGAGGTATAACAGGATAAAAGATTATCTGTACGTAGGGTTTCTTCCCCTTGACAGAGAAAAGCTATGGTGATATCTCAGCGAAGAAAAAGTCGGGGCGTAGCGCAGTCTGGTAGCGTATCTGAATGGGGTTCAGAGGGTCGGAGGTTCAAATCCTCTCGCCCCGACCATTAGTATCCGGGAAACCGCCGTTACTGGCGGTTTTTTTTGCGTGGAAGTTAACATCCTGGCGTCGTTTTGTTCACTGTTGACAAACAATCTTGCAGTTACTATTATATCGTTACTCTTATGGGTTGCGAGAGTGCGAGAGTGGCGGAACTGGAAGACGCACTGGACTTAGGATCCAGCCCGCGAAAGCGGATAGGGGTTCAACTCCCCTCTCTCGCACCATATGTTATATGAAAATAAGCGTATAGTTTTATATACCTGATAAATACCTCAAAATTTGCCAAAGGAGCTAACGGGTGGGAAATATGGTCGCTGAAGTGAGGATAGAAGATGTCAGTTCTGTGAAGAAGAAACTGTCTTTTGAAGTTCTTTGGGCGGATGTGAAGGAGGAGCTTGATTCTATATACAGAACTGTAGGCAGAAATGCTAAAATCAAGGGATTCAGGCCGGGCAAAGTTCCGAGGAATGTCCTTGAGACGCACTACAAAGAACAGGCGGAAGAAGAGACAATATCCAATCTGATCGCAAAACACTATGCCGAGGTTGTTGAAAAAAAGAATATCCTGGCCGTGGCACAGCCGGCTATAGACCAGAAGGGTATAACAACGGGCGAGAATTTCCTTTTTACCGCCATTGTTGAAACCCGGCCTGTAGTTGATCTTAAAAGCTATACAGAGCTTGAACTGGAAAGGGAAAAACTTGGTATCACCAAAGCCGATATTGAAGAGAGGCTGAGCCAGATAAGACAGATGTACTCCACTCTTGAAGATATCAAGGAAGACAAGGCACTTGCGAATGATGATTTTGCCGTGATTGACTTCGAGGGAAAACTTGATGGAGAAGCGCGCAAGGAGCTGGCATCTGAAGATTACACGCTCCAGATAGGTTCTCAAAGTTTTGTTCCCGGATTTGAGGAACAGCTGGTGGGTATGAAAAAGGGGGAATCAAGGGATATCACAGTGATATTTCCTGAGGATTATGGCGCGAAGGATATTGCCGGGAAGGAAGTGTTGTTTTCAGTAACTCTCAAGAATATTCGTGAAAAGTTATTGCCCGAACTGGATGAAGAATTTGTAAAGAACTTCGAAAAATTTGAATCCCTGGAAGACTTGAAAAAAGATGTAAAAAAGTCGCTTGAAGAAGAGGGAGAGGCGAGGATCAAGGCAGACCTTCGGAACGCCATGATTGATAAGCTGTTGGAAGATAATGAATTCGAAGTACCTTCCTCCTGGGTGGAAGAGCAGGTTTATACCATGATGCTGAATGCACGCCAGCAAATGGTGCAGAACGGCATGCCGGACGACAAGGCCTCCGAAATAAGCTACAATCTGCGTGACGGGTTCAATGACCAGGCGACCAGAATTGTTAAGGCATCTTTTATGTTTCATGAGATCGCGAAGAAAGAGTCGATCGAAGTAACCGAAAAAGATGTTGAAGACAAGCTGAATGCTCTTGCTCTGAGGTACGGGCAGGATTACGAGTCTGTGAAGAGAGTCTACGAAGCTAATAACGCAGAAAATCGTCTTAAGGATGAATTGCTTGAACAGAAAGCTGTGGATTTTGTTGAAGAAAGGGCCAGTATAACCTTTGTTAAAAAGGCCAGGAAAAAGAAAAAAGAAAAAGGAGAAAAATAATGGCTCTCATTCCTATGGTAATTGAACAGGACGGCCGGGGGGAAAGGGCTTTCGATATATATTCCAGGCTCTTGAAGGACAGGATTATATTCCTTGGAACGGCTATTGATGATGATGTTTCGAATCTTATCGTAGCCCAAATGCTGTATCTGGAATCGGAAGATCCGGACAGGGAAATCTCTTTTTATCTGAATACACCGGGCGGTATAGTAAGCGCCGGTCTTGCCATATACGATACGATGCGATACATAAAACCTCCTGTCAGCACTGTTTGCATGGGGCAGGCGGCAAGTATGGGGGCGCTTCTTCTCGCGGCCGGCGAAAAGGGAAAAAGGTACGCCCTGCCCAATTCGAGGATAATCATACATCAACCTCTTGGAGGTTCTCAGGGGCAGGCGACCGATATCGGCATTCAGGCGAAGGAGATATTGAGATTGAAGCAGGACCTGAATAACATATTGGCGGAGCACACCGGCCAGCCTGTTGAAAAGGTTGAACAGGATACAGACAGGGATTATTATATGACAAGCAGTCAGGCCAAAGAATATGGTATAATTGACAAGATTATTGTAAAAAGGGCTTCTGATAATAAACGGGGGGGGACTTCCCATGGTAAAAAAGCGTAATGATGGTGTGAAAGGTTTGCTCTTCTGTTCCTTTTGCGGAAAGACACAGGACGAAGTAAAGAAACTGGTTGCCGGTCCCAGCGCTTATATATGTGACGAATGCATAGAACTCTGCAGACATATTGTTGAAGAAGATAGCACTCAGGGCGCGGAAAGTGTCAGAAAAGATACTCCCCAACCTAAAGAGATCAAAAAGTTTCTAGATCAATATGTTGTGGGGCAGGAAAGGACAAAGAAAATCCTTTCAGTTGCCGTTTACAATCATTACAAGAGGTTGTTCTCGGATGTTGAGCTTAATGATATTGAACTCCAGAAGAGCAACATTCTCCTGATCGGCCCTACCGGCTCGGGGAAGACTCTCCTGGCAAGAACGTTGGCAAGGATGTTGGATGTGCCCTTCGCCATTGCTGATGCCACCACACTTACCGAGGCAGGATACGTTGGGGAGGACGTGGAGAATATTATATTGAGTCTTCTCCAGAACGCGGATTATGACGCGCGCAGGGCATCAAATGGGATAGTCTATATAGATGAGATTGACAAGATATCAAAAAAATCGGGCAATCCTTCCATTACCAGGGATGTATCCGGCGAGGGTGTCCAGCAGGCCCTTCTGAAAATAATAGAGGGAACCCTGGCGAATGTGCCTCCCAAGGGGGGGAGAAAGCATCCGCAACAGGAATTTATTCAGGTAGATACAACCAACATCCTGTTCATATGCGGTGGAGCATTCAATGGGTTGGAAGATATTATCGAAAAAAGGCTGAACGTAAGCTCCATGGGATTCGGAGCTGACATTAAGAGTAGAAAGAAAAAGAACATAGGCGAAACCCTGTCGAAGGTGCAGCCGGAAGATCTCCTGAAGTATGGTTTGATACCGGAATTTGTGGGAAGGCTTCCTGTGATTGGTGCTCTTCATGACCTTGTTGATAAAGACCTTGTGAGGATACTGGTGGAGCCAAAGAACTCCATGGCGAAGCAGTACAAAAAAATGTTTGAGATAGAAGGCGTAAAACTTACCCTCACAGATGGCGCCCTGAAGGCCATAGCTAAGCTGTCTGCGGACAGAAAGGCCGGCGCAAGGGGGCTTCAAGCTGTTATGGAAGACATCATGCTGGATATCATGTATGATATTCCATCTAGAAAAGATATAAAGGAATGTCTTATAAATGAGGATGTGGTCCTCAGCGGAGAGAAACCAATTCTGGTTTTTGAAACAGTTTCCGAAGTGGTGGAAAATAACGAACAAAAGAAAACAGGATGACAAAAATATATGTTTGATTTTAATAAAAGCAAAGAAGAGACAGAAAAAAGCAGACTTACAATCCCGCTGCTCCCGTTGAGGGACGTAGTTGTGTTCCCCCATATGATAGTGCCCCTTTTTGTGGGCAGGGAGAAATCAATTAACGCCCTGGAATCCGCCATGCGGCATGAGAAGGGGATATTTCTGGCGGCGCAGAAGAGCGCTGAAATTGATGAGCCGGCGGAAGATGACATATATACAGTGGGAACGATAGGGAACATCATACAGTTGTTGAGGCTTCCGGATGGAACGGTAAAGGCGCTGGTCGAGGGGGTGGAAAGAGGGGTCATAAAAAGTTATCTACCCGATGAAGAATTCTTTCTGGTAGATGTCGAGGAACTGGGTGAAAAATATTCCAGTGAGTCGAATGCGAAACTGGAGGCGCTTATAAGAAATATCGTGGAATCGTTTTCGAGGTATGCGAAACTCAGCAAAAAGGTTCCTCCTGAAATGTTAGGTTCCATGTCAGCCTCGGATGATCCGTCGAAGCTTGCCGACACAGTTGCGGCACATCTGCACGTAAAACTGGATGAGAAGCAGAAAGTGCTGGAAACCACAGATGTTGTTGGAAGACTTGAAAAGATATACGCCCTGCTGATGGCCGAGATAGAGATACTGGAAGTTGAGGGACGTATAAGAAAACGCGTGAAGTCCCAGATGGAGAAGACCCAGAAGGATTACTATCTGAATGAGCAGATGAGGGCCATTCAGAAAGAGATGGGTGAAGACGACAGTTTCAAGACCGAGATAAAGGAGCTGGAAAAGAAACTGGATGAAAAGAAACTTACTGAAGAGGCTTATCAGAAGGTTAAACAGGAAATAAAGAAACTGAAGATGATGTCTCCAATGTCTGCCGAAGCAACGGTGGTCAGGAACTATGTAGACTGGATATTAGCGTTGCCCTGGTATGAAAAAACGGAAGACAAAAAGGATCTGAAAGAATCCGAGATGATTCTGGAAGAAGACCATTATGGGCTCAAAGAGGTGAAAGAGCGGATACTTGAATATCTCGCGGTTCAAATTCTGTCCAAGAAGAAGAAGGGTTCCATACTCTGTTTTGTCGGTCCTCCCGGTGTGGGGAAAACCTCCGTAGCGAAATCGATTGCCAGGGCTACCAACAGGGAATTTATCAGGTTGTCCCTTGGTGGCTTAAGGGATGAAGCCGAGATAAGGGGTCACAGAAAGACATATATAGGGGCCATGCCGGGGAAGATCATTCAGTTGCTGAAGAAGGCGGGTTCGAGCAACCCTGTATTCTGCCTGGATGAGATTGATAAACTGAGTTCCGATTTCAGGGGAGATCCTGCGTCAGCGCTTCTTGAAGTGCTTGACCCGGAGCAGAATATCGCTTTTAATGACAATTATCTCGAAGTTGATTATGACCTGTCCGATATCATGTTTATAACGACGGCTAATGTTCTCCAGACGATACCCGCCGCCCTTCAGGATCGTACAGAAGTGATACGTATCGCGGGATATACCGAACCTGAAAAATTGAATATCGCCAAAAAATATCTTGTCGCGAAAGAGCTGGAAGCAAATGGTTTGACCGAAAAAGATATTGTTTTCTCAGATGGGGCGTTATTGACCATTATAAGAGAATATACACGGGAAGCCGGGGTGAGAAACCTTGAACGGGAGATAGCATCTATCTGCAGAAAAGTGGCCAGGAAGATTGTCACCGATGGAAAAAAGAAAAAAATAAAGGTGCTTTCAAAATCCGTAGGAAAATATCTTGGGGTACCGAAATTCAAATTCGGGGAGATTGAAGACAGGGATAGAGTGGGGGTGACAGTTGGTCTCGCGTGGACGGAAGTTGGCGGTGAACTGTTGACTATAGAGTCTTCTGTCATGCGGGGAACAGGGAAACCGATCCTGACAACAGGAAAGTTGGGAGATGTTATGCAGGAATCAGCCCAGGCTGCCTGGACCTACGTCAGGTCAAGGGCGGATGCCCTGGGACTGGATAAGGACTTCTATAAAAAATTGGATGTTCATGTACATGTTCCGGAGGGTGCCATTCCAAAGGATGGGCCATCCGCGGGAATTGCCATGGCTACATCCATAGCTTCCGCACTTCTTAAAAAGAAGGTAAGAAGTGATCTTGCTATGACGGGAGAAATCACCCTGAGAGGGCGGGTTCTTCCTATTGGTGGACTGAAGGAAAAATTGCTGGCGGCCCATCGCGGTCATATAACAACAGTGATTATACCAAGTGAAAATGAAAAGGATCTTGCTGATATACCGGCTAATGTTCTTAGAGAACTGGAGATAGTTTTTGTGGAAAATGTGGATGATGTTCTGGAAAGGGCGTTTGTCCCGGAAGACAAAACGGAAATGTACCCATATGAAACGGGAACTGCCGGGGCTGGAGAGATGCGTGTAAATGCTTGATAGCCTAAATATTACTTGACAGGAAGTGTTTTTTTGGTTAGTTTGCCGGCTTTGGTTGCCGGGAATTGAACAAGTATGGGCGGGTAGCTCAGCTGGGAGAGCGCCACGTTTACACCGTGGATGTCACAGGTTCAAGTCCTGTTCCGCCTACCATTTTTGCGGGGTCGTAGTTAAGCTGGTTATAACGCCGGCCTGTCACGCCGGAGGCCGTGGGTTCGAGTCCCATCGACCCCGCCATAAATAAAAACAAGGGGTTATGAGGAAATCATAACCCCTTGTTTAATGTCTGAGAAGTTAATTTTCAACCGTATCTTCAATCCTGGATTCAGTAAAACTTTCTTTTAATCATTTCCCGATAATCATTGACAATAGATATGTCCTGCAATAAAAAGGGCACTCCACGCAGACAGTTGTTTCATGTGTGACAGATAAATGAGCAAATCAACAAGAGGGCGTGTCCTTGAACGGAACACTGGTTAACACAGCAGCTATTATTGCGGGAGGATTGATAGGGATATCTGCAGGGGGATATCTGCCTGAAAGAATCAAGACCATTATGGTACAAGCGCTTGGGCTTTCTGTTGTGCTTGTCGGTCTTAAAATGGCCCTTTCCGTCACGGATCTTATCGTTACCATCGGTTGTCTGCTGATTGGCGCGATAACCGGCGAGCTGATCAGGATTGAATATTGGGTTGAACGCCTTGGAGAATGGATGAGAGTCCGTTTCAGGTCAAATTCTTCTACATTCGCGGAAGGTTTTATGTCCGCTTCCATCCTCTACCTCACCGGTGCGATGATGATAGTGGGCTCCATACAGGATGGTACTATCGGAGATTCGACAACGCTCTATGTAAAGTCTCTCCTTGACGGGGTAATAGCAATACCCCTTGCGTCGACTTTTGGCATTGGAGTTGCTTTCTCCGCGATTTCCGTGTTTCTGGTTCAGGGAAGCGTTACCCTCCTTGCATCACACCTGTTGTTTATGCAGGACCCGGACGTTCTCAACGCTGTTACAGCTACCGGTGGATTGCTTATCGTAGGGATAGGCATGAACCTTCTGAAAATAACAAAAATACGTATAGGGAATTTTCTGCCCGCAATCTTTTATGCCATTGCGTGGGCTGTGTTTGTCTAAGAGGGAAAAGCTATGGAGATAGGATTAATCGGTCTGCCGAATTCCGGTAAGACGACCATTTTTAACGCGCTGACAGGGCGCGCGGCTGAGGTTACGACATATACGGACGCGACCTCCAAGCCGAATGTCGCTGTTGTGGATGTTATTGATGAAAGGATAACGCGCCTTTCTGAGATGTATAAGCCTCAGAAGACAACCTACGCGACAGTGCAGTTTGTAGATTTCGCGGGACTTGCGCGTGATTCAGCGGGAAAAGCATCATTTCCGGACGCTTCCATCGGAATGATGAGAAATGTCGATACGCTGGCGCTGGTAGTAAGAAACTTCACGAATGTTCTGGAGGAGACCCCCACGCCAGTCAGCGATATTGAACAGATGGAAACAGAGCTGTTGATTTCCGATCTGATAATCTGTGAAAAACGACTGGAGAAGATCGGGCTTAGCCATAAGCGGGGGCAGAAAACGCCTGCGTCTCAGCTGGAGGAAACTATTCTGCGAAAGATTCTGGATTGCCTGAACGATGGCAGACGCATTACGGAAATAGAACTTGGCAGAGACGAGCAAAAAATGATGAGCGGGTTCCAGTTTCTGACGGCAAAACCCCTTTTGATTGTGCTGAACTCGAGTGAGGATGCATTCGGGAAAAATCAGGAACTGTTGAAAGAAATCGGTGAAAAGCACGCCGTGGTCGAATTTGCCGGGACCTTTGAAATGGAACTATCCTCTCTGGATGATGATGAACGGCAGCTTTTCATGGAAGATATGGGGATAAAGGAATCTGCCAGGGATCGCTTAAAAGGGTCGGCGTATGAGATTTCCAGCTCTATCAGCTACTTTACCGTCGGAACGGATGAGGTACGAGCCTGGAATATTCAGGAAGGCCAGTCCGCGGTTGAGGCTGCGGGCGTCATTCATTCAGATCTCGCCCGGGGATTTATTCGCGCCGAGTGCTTTTCCTATGACGACCTGATCGAATGCGGCTCGGAAAAAGGGGTTCATGACAAGGGACGTTTTCGCCTGGAAGGGAAAGACTACATAGTCAAAGATGGGGATATACTTGCCATACGTTTCAGCGTATAATTTGCCCACTGCAGGTTCAATCGGTTACACTGATAGAGAGCTTTGCACAATACCCACATTGTCATTGCGAATCCCGATGAAATCGGGATGAAGCAATCTCTAACTCATTGTAAATATAATAGATTACCACGTCGCTACACTTCTCGCAATGACCTGAAATATAGTTATGCAAAAGTCTCTGATAATGGGTGCCATGATGAACATGTTATTACGTACAACATTTCTGGTATTTCTCTTTTCCCTGTATCTCGTCAATCCCGGAATATTCCATATAAATACTGTGGAATGTTCCCATGCGCTGGAAAATACAGCGGATGTATATGAAAAGGACTCGCGGGAAGAGGGGGAAGGTGAGGGCAGCGGCACGGAATTTACCTTCAGGGGCTTTATAGAGTTTCAGAGTTTTTTTAATACCGGTACCGGTCAGAACTTCAAGGATGCGAACAAGAAGAACGAAATCAGGAACCGTCTTGAAATCAAATATGGGACGGAGGACACCTTTCTTTTTGCCGTTTCAAATCTTTATCTTTTCCAGACATATTTAAATAAAGATGCACAGGAAACGTACGCTTACTCAGCAGAGCGCGGGGTATCAAGAAACCTCCGGATTTCTTCAAATGAGGGTGAACTGCGTTTTGACGAATTATATCTAAACTATGGCGCGGAAAACTTCAGGCTGCGCGTTGGAAACCAGATATACGGCTGGGGCACGGCCGATGCCTTCAATCCGACATCATATTTCAATCCATACGATTTGCGTGAACTGATTTTCAAGGATGATGATGAAAATAAAGCCGGAGTTCCCTCCATATCCGGGATGTTTTTCCTGGGTGAGTATACGCTGGAGGCCGTATTTGTGCCTGTGCATATACCCACGATCATGGCCCCCGATGGAAATTTCTGGTCATTCACGATAAATAAGGATTTTCCCTGTCCTATAGTCTTCGATGAGCCGCAGGAGCTTGATGCCGATATCGGTAACTGTGGATATGGCGCCAGGCTTTCGACCAGCTCGGGAGGGGTGGATATATCTGTGAGCGGATATCGCGGGCCGGATAAAGACCCCATTTTCCTTCCATATAAGATAGTGGGCATTCTGCCCGATGTCGCGATTCTGGTGAAACCGCAATCCTATGTTGTCAGTATGTTCGGCGTGGATTTTTCCGCGACGCTGGGTGATTTTGTTGTGCAGTTCGAGGCCGTTTATTCTCCAGATAAGATGGGGATCGTTGAACTGGATTATGCAAGCCCGATCCTTCCGTTTAAAGTTAAGAGGTCGCCACACATATCCTATGCCACCGGATTTAACTACTTCATTCCCCTGGACAGGTTTCTGGATGGGCATGAAGGTGAATCGATCTTCACATTTGAATGGTTCCAGTCAAAATATTTGGGCAGTGGTTTGAATCCTCCATTTTTTACCGATATAATTACCTGTAAATTTGAAGACAGCTATTTTGATGGTCGTACAACAACAGCAATCAAAGGTATCTTCGAGACGCGGCATGGAGGAAAAATATTCTGGCCGGAGATAGGGTATGATTTTCAGAATGGCCTCTCCCTCAAATTGTCATATGCCGGCATATGGGGAGAGGAAGGATCAGCATTCGAGAATACCTCAATCTTTCACTACTTTAAAGACAACGACATAGTGATGGGAACGATTCGTTATGAATATTAAAGGAAAATAAGACCCGGGGATTCATTTGCAGTAATATCGGATCTTGCCAAGAGGCAAAGGAATCTTTCTGTCGGTAGAGAAGTTTGATGCGATTCATCATGCCGGCATTAAACATTCGATCACTTGCCCATTAGCTTGACAATCGGGAGTAGAGTAATTATATATTGAAATCAGAATATATCACAAACCTTATATAGGGGTGGATATGAGTAAGATTTTATTTTTTTATTCGCTCACTAATCCCGCCGCAAGCAGCGGGGAATGCGCTCGCTGTTCAATTCAAGAAATAGAAATTTTAAGAATAAGAAAGGGAAAGAGAAAATTGAACAAATTCGATTTATTAGTCATCGGTGGTGGACCTGCTGCAATTACAATTGCCAAAAGCATTCAAGACAAAATGAAAGTTGGTATTATCAGACCTGAAGATCATTCAATGATATATTGCGCGATGCCCTATGCAATAGAAGGATTATTATCATTTGAAAAAACTCTCAAAAAAGATGCTGTTGTCACTGATGAGAAAGCTGAACTGATAAGGGACAAAGTTATAAAAGTGAATTTTGATGCTAAAACTGTGGAAACTGAAGAAAGCGGTGAAATTGCTTACGGAAAGCTTGTTATTGCAACAGGAGCTTCACCGGTAATGCCTCCTATCGAGGGACACAAATTAAAAGGCGTTATGACGTTTAAAACAGAAGAAGACCTCAAAGAGATAATAGAATTAGTTGATAATGGTTTAGGGAAAGCCGTTATTGTTGGAGCGGGAGCTATCGGAATAGAACTTGCTCAAGCATTGAATGAGCGAAAAGTAGAAACTCACCTCGTTGACATGGAAGAATATGTATTGCCAAATATGGTTGACTATGAAATTGCAGAAGAAATTCAGGCATCACTCATTAAATCCGGGATTAATCTGCATTTGAAAAATAAAGTGACAGCCTTAAAAGGAACTGAAGAAGTTGAAGGCGTTTTACTTGAAAACATGCAAATTATTCATTTTAACCAATTAGATGATTGTAGCAAAGGTGATGATAACAAACTTTCAGGTCTTGTCGTATTTGCTGTAGGAATGAGGCCCAGCGTTGAATTATTTAAAGATACTGATTTACAAATTGAGAGAGACGGTATCGTTATCAATAACAAAATGGAAACCAATCTGAAAGATGTTTATGCTATTGGCGACTGCTGTCAATTTACAAGCGGAATTACAGGTGAAGTGCTTTCCGGTAAGCTTGCAACAAACGCTGTCCCGATGGGAAGGATTTTGGCAAACAACCTTCTGGGTAAAGAAGATCGAGTTTATCCGGGATTTTTTAATGGAGCGGCTACTAAAATAAACAACTATTTTATTGGAGGTACCGGCCTTTCTGAAAAAGCGGCAAGAAAATTCTTCGATGTGGAAGTAGGCTATGCAGAATTTACCACTGCTTTCCCAATTATGCCAAGCGCAAAGAAAGTAAGATTGAAATTAATTGCTGATAAAAAAACTCATAAAATAGTCGGCGGTCAACTCGTTAGTGGTGAACCGGTTGCAGATCAAGTGGATAAGATTACAATGGCTATTCAGTATGGAATCACTCTCGAGCAATTGGTAAATTTCTCTTATGCATCACAACCATACCAATCCTTCTATCCTGCTCACAACTTGATTGTTAAAGCAGCAGAAGAAATTTTAAATAAATTTACGCATCCTGACAATGACTAGATAGAAATTTCGGGGAATACACCAAGCGGGTATTTGGCGCAAAATAAATTCTTTTGCAGGCATCGAAAAGTTCAATCAGCATTTCGAAGATCTTTATCGCAGAGCTTCTTTGTTAAAAGTTGAATTTCTCAGATTCCTGTTATATCCCAGCTTTTCAATCCTGAATTATGCCCAAAGGTAACGACATAGTGATGGGAACGGTTCGTTATGAATATTAAGGGAGAATAAAACCCGGGGATAATTATTGAGTATACCTACAACTGTTCAGTGGTGAAAATTGGGAGAACTGAGGATTACCGTTTGTAGAACTAAACCGCTTCGCGGTAGCCATCCCATCGCCTACTTTCACGGACCCAAAACAAACCAATCTCCATAGATTCAACAAGGCATTTACCGCTTGTTAACCAATCGGAATCCCCGTACATCTTTCTTTGCAAAACGCCGACATGAACAGGCGGATATTA
>JAFDAI010000171.1:0-1684 GCA_019313905.1 Deltaproteobacteria bacterium
GTCTTTGCTTGTCGGCTACGTCTCGACAGGCTGATGCGGATCAGCATACGCTGGCCTGGAAGCGATTAGAGGGAAGTAATGGACGCAAAACAGGGATAAAGCGAAGCTGGGCGAGGAATAAAGTTGATAGACCTCTATGTTTTATCTTGCCTCACAGGTTCACCCTTTCGATCCACCTTTAAGTTGTATTTGTTGAGCTTGTGTCTCAACGTTCGAGGGCTGATGTCCAGTATTTCGGCTGCTCGTTTTTTATCGCCGCCAACACGGTGGAGCACATTTAGAATGGCTTTTGTTTCAGCCGACCGCTTAACCTCTTCCAGATTCATCCTCCGGGGAGGATCTCTGAAATGCCACAAGAAGTCAGAGGGGAGATGTTCTATGTTTATCACAGCTTGATTGTTAAGAATGAACACCCTTTCCACAAGATTTTTCAATTCCCTGACATTACCAGGCCAATAATAACGAGAGAAAATATCGATGACCTCTGATTTCACCGTCGGTTTGGGCTTTTTGTGACTGGTTGCTAATTGATCAAGAAAGCGATCCAGCATCTTGGGAATAACCGATATTCTTTCTCTCAAAGGAGGTATATATACAGGAATCAGGTGAAGACGGTAAAAGAGATCATCACGAAACGACCCCTGCCTTACCTCATTCCTGAGGTCCTTATTGGTTGCCGAGATAAGGCGGATGTCCACCTTAATCAGCTCACTTCCTCCGATCCGTATAAATTGGAAATCTTCCAGTACACGCAAAAAGTCCACCTGGTTTTCCGGTGGTATTTCAGCAACCTCATCGAGAAACAGGGTTCCTTTGTCAGCCAGCTCAAGACAGCCTTTTTCCCTGCGGATGGCTCCTGTAAAGGAGCCCTTTTCGTGTCCGAAAAGCTTATCCTCAAACGGATTTTCAGCCCTGGGGCTTTGCAGGTGAATGATCTTGGCAAGCAGTTCCTTGCCTGTGCCGCTTTCTCCCATGATGAGTACATTCACATCATATTTTGCTACCTGATCAATCTCCTTCATGATGGAACGCATCGCATCAGAGCCCAGGATAAACTCCTGCATGATCGATTTTTCAAGGTGCTTTATAGAGAGAGATTGTAGTTTCACCAAAAAAATAATTATCACGAATAGTCTCTGAGTGTCAAACAAATTCATTGTAGAAACGGCAAACTTCTGCCCCTGTTGGCAATAATTTGCCAAAATTATATATCCCAAATCGTTTTTTTGCAAGGTGCTTGTAACGAACAAAAGCAATAGATATCAATAAGTTATTATAAGGCAATGCATCTCTTAGAAGCTGGTATATTTCTTGCTCTATATAGTAAAATATCGAGGAAAACGGACTATGCCTTCAGAAAAGCTCGTTAAAGATTTTATGCGTCCTCTGGACCGCTATTCTTACATCAAAGAGGACGCAACAGTGCAAGAAGCCTTGCTGCTTATCGATAAGACAAGAAAAGAGGGCAAACAGCTATGCCTTGTTGTCGTAGGAAAGGAGCCAGGCGAAAAGGAGATTATCAAGGGGTTTGTTAAACCCGCTGATCTGGTGTTAGGCTTGACGACCCGTTTTCTCAAGGGAGCAAAAAAGAGTGGGCCTATATTTTGGGAAGGACAATTTGAGAGCGAATGCCTTGACGGCATGAACAAGCGGGTTAGAGAAATCATGGCTCCTGTCAGAGCTT
>JAFDAI010000171.1:1696-2126 GCA_019313905.1 Deltaproteobacteria bacterium
CTTATATAGGGAAAAGCAAGATGCTCATGGAGGCCGTTTTCTTGCTTAATAAGTATCAAGAGGATTTTCTCCCGGCAACAAGCAAGGAGGAGGTGGTGGGCATAATTCACATCCATGAAATTTCAGCCTATATTGCCGAACTGGCATCAGGGGTACAGGGCAGATCAAAAAAAGGAAGCAAAGCATGCTGATTTTATAGGTGGACACTATGTAGATTTGGTGCCTTGTTTGAATTTACACAAAACGATTTACTAAAGGAGGTGTGGCATGTCGAATGCCAAGAAAGTTGGAGATTTAATGGTGGAGATAACTGAGTATCCGCACATTCCGTATTGGCTGAGTGTGAGGGAAGCTATTTTCCTGGTTCGCAGTACTTATGATGAGAAATCGGGTCTGGGAATACATCGCATGGTTTTGGTGTTTGATGAAA
>JAFDAI010000059.1 GCA_019313905.1 Deltaproteobacteria bacterium
TCGAATCCCCCTCTCTCCGCCATATTTGTTTTGTGCGCCCATGGCTCAGCTGGATAGAGCGTCGGACTACGAATCCGAAGGTCGAAGGTTCGAATCCTTCTGGGCGTACCATAATAGTCAAGGGGTTAACCTGATTTAACCCCTTGACTATTTATTCAGAAGGCTTTTGTAAAGGAATTTTTTGATTACAACACTGGATAAATACTAAAACAGGGAGGGAATAATGGCTTCTAAGGATAAAGTTGCAAGGGATGCCCAGAAAGCTTACTGGGAGGGTGTGTTGAGCCGTCGTCTGGAGGTTCTGAAAGCCGTCGTCTGGAGGTTCTGAATGAAAGTGGTCTCGAACCGAAAGAGATAGCGAAGGACACTTCTGTCAGGAAGATAAGGGCTGAGATAAGGAAAATTGGTGCCAGGCTTGCCGTTATAGACAAAAAAGAGAAGAAAGTGGAAGAAATGGCAAAAATCAAGGCCGAGAAGATGTCCATTTCCAAGGAGAAGAAAACCAGTAAAACAAAGGCGGCAGAAGAAACCCCTGAAACGAGTAAACGCCAGCAGAAACTGGAAAAGAAGATGGAGAAAAAGAAGGAAAAGAAACAGGCAAAAGATATGGACCAGGGTTGAAATCACGACACTCCGATTCAGTTTAAGAAAGCAGGGTTTTCAAAGGACCCTGCTTTTTTTGTATTTCGCCATTGATGTTTTCGTAAAAAGTTGTCACTCCGGTGGAAACCGGAACCTAGATAGTCTGCAACTGCTTGAAAAAACTGGATTCTGGCTTTCACCAGAATGATGGGAAACGGTATTTTTGGACTTTTTATGAGTGCATCATATTTGCCTCTCAGTATCAGATTTATAGGGACGGAACTTTCCTTGCGCCAGCAAATAAAGTTGGATATAATCCGCTCGCTTTTCCGAATCAATATTCAGATACATAGTAACAAAATGCTTTCTTCAAGAGGGAATCTTAAAGATACTATCGGTAATGACTTTTTCGGAAGATAAGCTTAAAAACCTTTTGGTTCGACAAGCTGCTCGTATTCAAGTAAAGGGAAGCTTGTCATGAAAAACTTCAATTCACTGCGATAAGACTTCTTATAATAATACCGGAGATATACAACAGGAAAGGAGGAATCTTTTATGATTGGTATTACGTCCTATGGTGGGTATGTACCACGGTACAGGTTGAGCAGGATGACAATAATCCAGAGTATGGCCTGGTATTTCCCCGTTATCATGGCGGTTGCTGGCGGAGAGAAATCGGTTGCCAACTGGGATGAGGACGCCGTCAGCATGGCGGTCACCGCGGCTCGAGACTGTATGACAGGCAGAGACAGAAAGGGTTTGGATGGTGTCAGCCTTGCGTCCACGACGCTTCCCTTTGCCGACCGGCTCAATGCGGGGATCGTTGCCGCGGCGCTTAATATGAAAGAAGTTGGAGTTTCAAACGCCGACTTTACCTCGTGCATAAAGGCCGGAACAACGGCTGCAATCTCAGCGCTGGAATCCATCGAAGCCGGCAATAAGGACAGTGTCCTTGTGGTGGCGTCGGATCAACGCAGGACAAAGATGGCCACCATGTCTGAAATGTTCTTCGGTGACGGAGCGGCGGCTTTGCTGTTCGGAAAGGATGATGTCATAGCGGAGTTCAAGGGCAGCCACTCTATTAACTGTGACTTCATAGATCATTACAGAGGCGCCGGCAAGGAATTCGATTATGGCTGGGAAGAAAGATGGCAGAGGGATGAAGGTTATGGAAAGATTATCCCTCAGGCAATCGGAGGTTTCCTGGAAAAGACAGGGATGAAGATAGACGATTTTGACAAGGTAATATATCCCTGTTATTTTGGAGGCACCCATAAGGGTATTGCAGGAAAACTTGGCATAAACAAAGAAAAAGTACAGAATAATATGCACGCAATCTGCGGTGATACCGGCACAGCCCATCCGTTCGTCATGTTCGTATCGGCGCTGGAGGAGGCAAAGCCAGGCGATAAGTTATTACTGGCAAGCTTCGGCCAGGGATGTGATGTCATGGCGTTTGAAGTGACTGACAGGATAAAAGATTTCAAAGGCCCGAATGGTATTACAGGATCTCTCGCGAACAGGGCTGAACTGGCAAGTTATCAAAGATATTCAAAGTTCAGAGACCTCATCGCTGCCGATCTGGGAATCAGGGGTGAGGCCAATCCGAGTAGCGCGCTTACGGTTCTGTGGAGAAAACGAAAGATGCTGCTCGGTTTGGTGGGCGCAAAGTGTAGAAGGTGCGGAACGCCACAATTTCCCGCGATGCCGGTCTGCGTGAATCCCGATTGCTGGGCTGTCAACGAATTTGATGAATATGAATTTGCGGATAAAGAGGCCGAGATTCTGATGTTTACCGGAGATATGCTTGCAGCATCCGTTGATCCGCCTGCCATATACGGTTTGATAGGATATGACGGAGGCGGAAGAACCATGCTCGATTTTACTGATTGTGACTTGGATCAGATAAAGGTGGGGATGAAGGTGAAGATGTCTTTCAGGAAACGGTATTTTGATGAAAGGCGTGGCTTTACCGGGTATTTTTGGAAGGCTATACCCCAGGCGAGAGGAGGTGATGCGTAATGGCAATGGGAATCAGAGATAAGGTAGCAATAATCGGAATGGGATGTACAAAGTTCGGTGAAAGATGGAATGACGGTTCCGAGGAACTGATGGTTGAGGCATTCCAGGAATGTCTGGAGGATGCGGGACTGGAGAGAAAGGATATTCAGGCTGCCTGGCTTGGGAACTGCTTTGATGAAGCAGGTGCAGGAAAAAGCGCTCTTCCCGCGTCCATGGCGCTACGCCTCCCGAATATATCCGTAACGCGTGTGGAGAATTATTGTGCGAGTGGAACAGAAGCGTTCAGGGGCGCGGTATATGCGGTGGCATCCGGCGCCTGTGACATAGCGCTTGCGATTGGTGTCGAAAAGTTGAAAGATATAGGGTACGGTGGCCTGCCGGAATTCAACTCTTTAATGGGGGTAGTGAACCAGCTCTGGATGGCAAACATGACGGCGCCGGGCGCTTTTGCGATGCTGGCTACCGGGTATGCGGCGAAGTACGGCCTCGATATAGATGAGGTCAGGAAGGCCCTGGCACACGTTTCGGCAAAGAGTCATGCAAACGGGGCACTTAACCCGAAGGCTCATCTGAGAAAGGTTGTGACCGAAGAGCAGGTTCTTAATGCTCCCCAGGTTGCCTATCCTCTGGGATTGTTTGATTGTTGCGGCGTAAGTGACGGTTCTGCCTGCGCAATAGTCACGACGCCGGAGATTGCAAAATCTCTTGGTAAAAAAGATCTTGTTTCAGTTAAGGCCCTGCAGCTTTCGCTGAGCAACGGAACTGAATTTGCCTATGATTGGGATGGGGCTCATTTTATTACGACGTCAAAGGCAAGTACGGTAGCCTATGAAGAAGCGGGCATAAAGAATCCGAGGGAAGAGATAAGTATGATGGAGGTACATGACTGCTTCTCCATCACGGAGCTTGTCACCATGGAAGATCTGCACATATCGGAAAGAGGTCAGGCGCCTAGAGACATTATGGATGGTTTCTATGATCTTGACGGTGGCGTCCCATGTCAGGTGGATGGAGGCCTGAAATGTTTTGGCCATCCCATCGGGGCGTCCGGTCTGCGCATGCTGTATGAAATGTACCTGCAGCTGCATGGCAGGGCAGGTGATCGCCAGCTGAAGGATCCGAAGATTGGCCTGACGCACAATCTGGGCGGATTTCCCTTTATGAACGTGTGCAGTATCGCCATTATCGGTAAGTATGGTGCATAGTGTAAGGATGTACCCAAAAAGGAGGTAATCTATGGCTGATTTATCAAAAGTCGGCGCGGAGTATTCGCCAATTATATGGGAAGTGGAGCGAGGCAAAATCAAGGAGCTTGCGAGAGCGATCGGTGACCCTAATCCTATCTATCTGGATAAAGAAGCAGCTGTCGCGGAAGGGTATAAAGATACCCCCGCTCCTCTGACATTTCTGACCGTTCCCGTGATGTGGTGTGACAAGATGCCCGCTATTATTAACGATCTGAAGATCAATCTTATGATGGTGCTGCATGGTGAGGAAGAATACGAATATTACCGGCAGATATATCCGGGAGATATCATCACCGGGACGCCCAGGGTGACAAACATTGAGGAAAAAGAGAGCAAGTCCGGTTCCAGAATGGATATGATTACCCTGGAAGTGCTGTACAAAAACCAGAGAGGCGAAGATGTCGCGAAGTCGAGGACGCTGATAATTGAGAGGAAATAGGAGGATTGTCATGGCACAGGAACTATTTTATGAAGATATCGATGTGGGGGATGACATGCCCGAACTGGTTAAGGGACCTCTGCAGAAGCTTCAGCATGTAATGTACGCGGGGGCATCCGGCGATTTCAATCCTCTTCATACAGACGATGACTTTGCCAGGGCGGTTGGCATGAAGAATGGTGTCATAGCGCATGGGATGCTGATCATGGGATTTGTAGGGCAGGCGATTACCGGCTGGGTTCCGAAGAAGTACCTGAAAAAATTCGGAGTGCGCTTTTCCGGGATGACAAAACCGGGGAGCACTGTCAGTATTACCGGCAAGGTGATGGATAAGCGCGTGGAACATGGGGAAAACATTATCTTCTGTGAGGTTGTGGCCAGGGATGAAAACGAAGATGTCAAGATAACTGGTCATTTCGAGGCGTCTCTGCCGAACAGGGGTTAGCGGGGATGACAAAGGGGGAGCACGTAATATGTCGAAGATTGATTTTACAGGCAGAGTTGCTATTGTAACCGGTGCCGGCGCCGGTCTGGGTAAATGTCACGCCCTTGAATTTGCGAAGAGAGGGGCAAAGGTGGTGATAAACGATCTTGGCGGCACAAGGAATGGAGTCGGGTCGGATAATGCGGCGGCGAACAAGGTGGTTGAGGAGATAAGGGTATTAGGTGGTGAGGCGGTGCCGAACTATGATAACGTGGCAACCGTTGAAGGGGGGAGAAACATTGTACAGACAGCCGTCGATGCGTTTGGCAAAGTTGATATCCTCGTGAATAACGCCGGCATTCTCCGGGACAGTGCCTTTCACAAGATGGAAGAGGAAAACTGGGATGCCATTGTGGGAGTCCATTTGAGAGGGGCTTACTGTGTTACGAGACCTGCCTTTATAAATATGCGTGAGAACGGTTATGGACGAATCATCATGACGACCTCGGGCGCAGGCCTGTTCGGGAACTTCGGTCAGAGCAACTACGCTTCGGCAAAGATGGGTGTTACCGGGCTTGCCAATGTGCTGAAACTTGAGGGAGCCAAATACAACATCAAGACCAATGTTATAATTCCTGTTGCCGCTTCACGGCTTACGGAAGATGTTCTGCCGCCCGATCTTTTTGCCAAATTGAAACCGGATTTCATCACCTCTCTGGTTCTCTATCTGTGTTCCGAGCAGTGTAAGGACTCCGGAGTTATGATCAATGCCGCTCTCGGTTATTACAGCAGGAGTGCGATAATGACCGGTCCGGGCGCGATACTCTCGGATGGTGAGAGAATTCCCGCTCCTGAGGAGATTATGGAGAACTGGGACAAGATCGTGAGCCTCGAAAGTCCGAAATACTTTGATCAGGTTATGACAATGTTTGGCGAATTTGGCTCACTGTTGTAGTGGTTTTACAGGACCATAATCAGGTCGTTGTTCTGGACATTAACTATCACCTATGGTGGAAACTCATACGATCAGAGAGAATTTGAGGAAATATCAGACATGTCTGGACCACTGAATGGTTTAAAAGTGCTGGATTTTACCACACTTCTGCCTGGACCTTACGCGACCATGAACCTTGCGGACATGGGGGCCGATGTGCTCCGGGTTATCTCCGGTTCACGTCCGGATATGGCGGCATTTGCGCCCCCCTTCATTCCTGACACCGATATCTCGTTCAGCACAGCCTGTCTCGGGCGGGGGAAGCGATGTATGACATTGAACCTGAAGGATCCGAGGGCGGTACAGATCATCCACGGATTAATAGCCGACTACGATATATTGATAGAACAGTTCCGTCCCGGGGTCATGGAGAATCTGGGGTTCGGGTATGCCGCCCTCAGAAAAGTTAACCCCGCTCTTATCTATTGTTCCCTGACCGGATATGGTCAGACAGGTCCGTATCACGCCAGGGCGGGGCATGATATCAACTTTCTGGCGCGTTCCGGGATCATGTCATATTCGGGAAGAGAGGGAGAGGGGCCAAGCCTTATGGGCATACAGATCGCTGATATCGCGTCCGGGTCCAATAATGCGGTTATCGGTATACTCGCTTCGGTCATTTCCCGTAATACAACGGGCAGGGGACAACACATTGATATTTCGATTACCGACGGTGTTATTGCATTCAATGCCCTGGCGGGTAACGCCTTCCTTGTGGACGGGAATGAACCGGGTCGCGAGGGATATCTCCTGAATGGGGGATGCATTTATGATTTCTATGAGACAGGCGATGGGGAGTACATAAGCTTCGGTGGCCTCGAGCCGCAGTTCTTTGCCGCCTTCTGCGAGGCTATCGGTCGTACCGATCTGATTCAGGGGGGTGTTCTTCCCGGGAATGTCCGGGAAACCAAACGGCAGATACGGGAGATTATCCTGACGAAGACGAGGGACGAGTGGATGGATATATTTGGCAGGACGAATGCCTGTGTCGAACCGGTTTTATCCCTTTCCGAGGCCCTGAGTGATGAGCATGTAAGGGAGCGAGAGCTGCTTGTGGAGATCGACCTTCCGACGGGTGGAAAGGTACGGCAGATTGCCAATCCTGTCAAGTTTTCAGAGACTTGCCAAGAATACAAAGCAGCCGGGGTGTCCTCCGGAACGCACACAAGAGAAGTCATGCTTGAATTGGGATATACGGATGATGATATAAACAGATTCGAGAAGGAGGAACTTTTCAGCTAACATTTCATCTTCTCATCCCGACGAGTCGGGACGAGAAATCTTTGCAATGTAATACGCTGAAAGTACAAGATCTCTTCCTCTGACCGAAGTGACAGATTCGCTGAATTCGACTTTTTACGACTGCATCATCATTTCCGGTTCATAAAAAAACAGCGGAGGTTGAAAAATGGTTGATTTGTCATCACACGCGCTCTCCATGGTGAAGGATCCATCATCCATAACGGATTATTCCCTGCAGGCCCTGTCTATACTGCGGGATCCTGCACAGTTCAAATGGTACATCATACCGCTTTTACTCATTGTTATCTTTGTTTACACTAAAGAGATGTCGAAGCGTAACTGGTCTGCAGTACTGGCGGGACTGGCATTCTGGGGCATGGACTGGTTCAATGAAATCTGGAACTCGCTGGTTTTTTATTTTACTCAATATGCCCCCGTATGGAGCGCTCCCGGAGGCGATACATGCTATCTCATCCTGATAGGGCTGAATATTGAAATCACCTTCATGTTTCTCATCATGGGGCTTATGAGTACCTTTCTCCTTCCGGAGTACAAGTGGATGAAGATCCTGGGTATAAACAACCGGATACTGATTGCGGGGTTCATGTCCATCCTGTGTGTCGCTGTTGAAGTATTCCTGAATCTGGCAGGCGCGCTTACATGGGATTATTCCTGGTGGAATGTTGGATCCCCGTGGCTGATCTGGCTGATCGGATATATGCCCTTCTGGCTGGTGGCCTTCTGGGTCTATGATATGAATAACACCAGGAAACAGGTCATCACAGTGAGCGCAATATTTATTTTTGATATTGTCTGTCTGGTGATCTTCGGAGCCGTGTTAGGATGGATATAAGATATGGTTTAAGGGAAGATCACAACACTATCCATTACAGTAAAGTTAAGGAAAGTATATATAATGAGGAAAATACAGATCTGAATGACGAGATATAATTTCGAGTCATAGATTAATTTTTTAAGCGCAGGGACAGAGACCGCGATTTTACCGCCTTAGATTAATGGGGGTTCATCATGAAAAAGATATTGATTGTACTTATTATTGGATGTGGCTTCGTATTTGGGGCACTGAACTACCACTTCATACTGACGGACAAAAGCATAAAGGTCTTGAAAAAGGTTGATTTGACCTTTGACAACACCTTTGTTGATGCCAGAGGCGCAAAAAAGATTAAGTTATATTTCAACCCCGCGCTTGTGAAGGCCGGGGTAAAAGATTTGCTTAAAGATGTTGGTAAATGAGGTCGAGGGCGGGGATCGGGTCGTGACTAATGACTAGTGTCCATCCAGAAATGGCTCTTTTCCACAATCTCAGCGTCAATCTGCGGGATTCCTTGTGCGACGTACTACAGTACGTCTCCGCGTAATCCATTGATTTTCTTGATCTTATAAAAAATTGCTCATTTCTGAAGGGGCACTTGATAGTGCCGTTATTTCATTTATGGATGGACACTAACTACAAATCACCGTACCATTAGTCAATTGTTGTGCTGAACGCCGCTCAAACTGGCAGGCCTGTCTTAATTGTGTCATTAATATAAATATTCCCAACCGTTTTTCAGGCCCTTCTTCGAAAGTACTATTTGCCACAGTTGATTCTTACGCGCCCGGAATGATCCCGCGCAGGAGAGTAAATAATATTTCCACATACGATAGAAGCGTTTATCGTAAATATGTTTTATATTATCCCAGTTTCTGCCAAAGTTTTCAAACCATGCCATTAGCGTTCTGTCATAGTTTGTGCCGTAATTCTGCCAGTTTTCCACAACAAACAAACCTTCAAAGGATTTCGCGAGTTGTTTTATTGAAGGTATCATGCCATTCGGGAAAATATATTTTTCAATCCAGGGATCGCATTTTTTGACAGATCTGTTGCCGCCTATGGTATGCAAAAGGAACAACCCGTCATCCTTCAGGCAACGGTGAACCATCTCCATGAATATTCGATAATTCTTCTGGCCAACGTGTTCAATCATACCCAGGGAGACGATATGATCAAATTTTTCATCAACATCCCGATAATCCTGCAATCTTATCTCCACAGGGAGCCCCCCGCACAGTTCCCTCCCAAGCCTTACCTGTTCTTTTGAAACGGTGATACCGACAATCTCGGCGCCATATTTTTCAGCGGCATACCTGGCAAAACTTCCCCAGCCACAACCGATATCAAGTACCTTCATTCCCTCTTTCAGGTCTATCTTTCCGGCGACGAGATCAAGCTTGGCTTCCTGCGCTTGGTCGAGTGTCTTTGCATTTTTCCAACAGGCACATGTATAAGTCAGACGTTTATCAAGCATCGATTTATAGAGTTCATTTCCCATATCATAATGGTGTTCGCCAATATGAAACGCTCTTGACTTTCTCTGCAGGTTGAGGAAGCTAGCCCTTAGATGTTGAATGACTATTTTCCAATTTCTGACCTTCTTATCTAATTCTCCGGACAGGATCTTATGAAAGAACTCATCGAGTTTATCACAGTCCCACCAGCCATCCATATAGGCCTCGCCGAGGCCCAGGGAGCCCCTGGAAAGAACCCTCTGGTATAATTCTTCATTATGTACTTTGATATCCCAGGGCCGGGGACCGTTAATCTTTACATCCACAGCACCAAGGAGTTCCTCTACCTGTTGTTTGAAGGGTTTCATCTGACAACCTCCCTGCTGTTCTCCGAGGACATTATAATGACCTGTTTCTGAATAGTCAATCCCGGAAAGAAAATAGAAAGATGTATATTAACACATGGTTGAAAAATTTCTCTATGACAGAATAAAACACTTTTCAACCTGCAATCTACTGTAATGTATAATAAAGGATGGGAAAGGGTTGGAAAGAAAGAGGTGTCAGGATGCTTCGTTATCCGAGTTCCTTTATGAAATCAAGGACTTGCCTGTATATTTCCTTTCTCGGCATATCCAGCTCTTCCGAGAGGGCATCTATGATATCTCTGGTGGAGGATTCGGGGTCTTTTCGTGCTTCCTGAAATCTTGCCCGTATCTCTTCGGCGGATCGACCTGCGCGATCCCTTACGGCTCCCGAAATTACCAGCGTGATTTCTCCCTTTATCTTTTTCCCCCGGAGAGATTTGCTGATCTCACTTACAGTGCCGCGCAGGGTTTCTTCATATATCTTTGTCAGTTCTCTGGACACTGCAATCTGTCTGTCCCCAAGAATTTCATTGATGTCCTGAAGAGTAGCGACAAGCCGGTTGGGTGATTCGTAAAACACCATGGTTTTTGATTCTTCTTTGATGGATTCCAGCAGTTGCCTTCTTCTCCCGTGGCGGGAGGGCAGAAACGCGAAGAAGACGAAGCTGTCCATGGGAAGACCGGAGACGTTAAGAGCGGCGACCGCGGCGACCGGTCCCGGAACAGGGACAACCCTGATCGATTCAGAGATGGCCTGTTTAACGAAGATATACCCCGGATCGGATATCCCGGGTGTGCCCGCGTCGGAAACATAGGCTATATCCATCCCCTCATTCAGCCTGGCTATCAGATGGGCGCTCTTTTTCAGCTCGTTCCGGTCGTGGAGACTTGTGAGAGGCGTATCAATCCCATAAGCATCAAGCAGGATCTTTGTCCTGCGTGTATCCTCTGCCGCGATCAGCTGGACTTCCCTCAGAATGCGGATAGCACGCAGAGTTACATCCTCCAGATTACCTATGGGAGTGGAAACAATGTATAATGTTCCTTTTTGCATGACGGTTTTCTGTTAACAGCCTAGTACAGTGTATATTCTAAGATTTCGGATAAAGCCGTTTCAGTTTTATGCGAGCATCATCTGTTCTAAACTGCCAATCGACATTGGTTTGACGATTGTTTCGATCGGTATT
>JAFDAI010000102.1 GCA_019313905.1 Deltaproteobacteria bacterium
TCTTCACTTTTCCCTATCAAGTCACTCCCCGCTCTTCTGTATTCCTCCTGTGTCATTTCACAGATAAGATCTTCTGTCCCACTGAACTGCATCCATTCAACGACAGCGGGATCTTTAATTGGTGCCATTCTTTCTACGTGTCCTTTAACGCTGTCATACGATAGTGTAGCTGGAGCTCCGGGATCAGAGGGTGCTGAACATAAATCTTTTTCGTCGTAGTCCCCGATAACTTTTACATCTACATTGAGAATCATGGCTGGTCTTGGAGGCGTCGGTGACGGAACTGATAACGGTCCCACTTCAATACTTGGTGGACGTCTGGCTATATCCCAATCCGGTATAGATAAGAGGGTTGGATACATCGTCTTTCCACGTACTACTTTTTCTACTGGAAAATTCCAAAGGTATTTCTTTATAGTCTTCATAGCTTATTCTAACACCTCCACACGGTATTCCCTTAGCACCAATCCTGTTCCAGGTTCTGGCTTGACATGAAGTACAACCGTAGGTACCGAAGGATATGATGCCACAATAAACGAAATCTCATTGACACCTGAGTCAAGTGGTAAAGAAGTCCTGTCTACGACTTTCGTATAGTCTGAAGAGGATCGGTATACTATAGGTATTCTCCGACTTTTATCAGATGCCATTGTAAGAATAGTTCGTGCCCTCTTCCCTTCTTCATCCGGTTTTTGCAGGAAGAAGTTCGGTGCCACAATCCCGGCAAATGAGGGGAAGCCTATACTACTGGTTATTGGTGTTTCCGCTAATCGTATCCACTTTAATGCTTGAGCCATATATTGTATCCCACTTGTACCTTTAATCCCACCCCAACCAAGTAAGTCGGGTGTTATAAGTGTATTTCCGCCACCCACAGGAACTGACACCCTACCTGCGGGTGATACCAGTAAACCTCTTCTGTTACTTGCAACTGTATATCCGTTGGTTCTACTAAAATGAATATCCGAAACTCTAACACCAGGTATATATCCGTCGCCGCATGCACCTGCAAGCTGTGAGTATTTATTATATTCATCTATTCGCGCTGTCAGGATAGCGTTATCTGCTGCTGAATCGTGCATCCATCCTACGACTTCAACGTTATCTACCGGTGCTTCTCGCTCAATTAAAGGTCGTATATCACGACTGTTAAGCACAGCAGGAAGATGCGGGAATAAAGAGGAGCGAGTTAGGCCCAGCTCTTCGATATCAAATTTTGGTGTTAGCCTTGAGATCCTGATCTCACCAATTTCAAACCTTCTTTCACCTTCGGCTTGTGCCGCTCTTGTTGTCCAAGGTGGTAAGAGTGCGCGTGTGGGGAAATAAAGTTTCCCTTTTCTGTTCCTCCTTTCTAATGGGAAATTCCAGATACCTTCCATTTTACATCACCCCTTTATGTTTTAATATACTTTCCATTCCAGCCACCACTGACTCTGGCTGCAGCTGGCTGTTTATAGTATAATCTCACCTGTACGTTTGTACCACTCCCTTCAAAGCTGAAGGGTGCTTTTTCGTAATCCCTTGACATGTGCCCCTTAGACGATAACTTCCACTGTCTCACATAGCTCCATGTATCCCCTCCATCCGTGGACTGTTTCAGGTAAAAACTCGTTTCACCATCGGCTTCAAAGTCAAAATGGAAGATTAGGAGTGTGTAACCGTCGTCAACAGTAAATGCATCTGTCAATGCTTTCTCACTGGTACTTCCTGCTGTATCTTCTTTATAAGACGATTGTAAATTTCTGTAAGGATCTTCTTCATACCTGAAATCTTCTGTGGCAGCTTTTGAGTCATGAAGTTGTTTTCTTATTTTTTGTACCCCCATTTTTTTATCCTCCTATTATAGTTCTAACGATACTGGTGAAACCCCCCACGCATCTTCCGGTGTTGTTGCCCACGATACTCCCTCTATTCCTCCAAATGGGAATATACGTCGTCTTATCTCTGCCCTCTTCAGTTTCTCAATCAGTTTCTCATCTGTAATAAACTTTACATTATATCTCCAGATAGATAACTCTAATTGTGGTGTAACTGTCCTGCCTGATTTGTTATAAATCTCAAAATTGATTGTTGTTTTATATGGGAATAATATCTCAGCCTTCTCTGGATTCGCATCGATTTTCTCACCTGTCAAAAACCCCCAATCTTTTTTGGTTATTGTTGTTTTCTTATCTAAACCGCCTATCGGAGTGGTTTCCCAGTAAAGATAGACACGCACACCCTTTCTTGGCTTTATATTATACCTCAAATGATATAATCGTAGTGGATGCGTATCCAAGATCTCCAGTAGATCATCACCTTCTCCATGACCGTCCTCGCCGAGATAGTTCTTTTCGTGATATTCACCATCATCTAGAGATGAAAACTCATCATAGAGTACTTCTCTGAAATCTCTCGTCACTACCTGGAAGAAGACGACACCTGCATCTACAAAGTTTATACCACCGAAGTATCCCTCTTTAAGTGCCCATCCCTCACTATCTTCTACCATTTTATATTATACCTCCATTTCTGTTCGGCAGGTATTTTTTACCTTCTATCACTCTTACTGCTATTTCCTTTAAAAATAAAAAAAGGAAATTTTTGGTTATTTAGTGCCTCTTGTACTCTATCTTCACCAGCATCTCATCAGTCCCAATACCGGCACCTGAAGGTACTTTCTTCAGCGTTACCACATCTCCTTCTGCAAGTACGCGATGATTGGCATCAATTGTTGAAAACTCGACTTCATCATATGCCGCAAAGGCCTGACCTCCTGGAGTGTCCTCAGTGGTTATTGTTCCTATTACGTTATCAGCTGTCCCATCTCCGCCTTTATCTCTCAATGTAAAAGTCTCGTAGTTTGTGGCATCTTTTGAAATCGCTGATGCATTCACGAGACTTGCAGCAACTATCTCAGCTGGATGTGGTGCTACGAATACTGGTCTTTCAGCACTGCTACCTGAAGCTACCGTCCCGAACTTCGTTTCCACTGTTTTTCTCTCAGCATCCTCGTCCTTAAACATGAATACCAGTTTATTTAGTGGCATTTTCTTACTCCCTATTTATTTATACTATTATTACTATGTTGGCTACTATGTGTGACTTGGCGTCTCTGCTCTCAGCCACGAGATCTTTGCATACGATATTCCTATCCAGAACAGTTCTACTGGTTGATTTGCAGTAGC
>JAFDAI010000017.1 GCA_019313905.1 Deltaproteobacteria bacterium
CATGGATGTCCTCCTATTATCTGATTGCTATATGGCATCCAGATAATAGGGGAAAAACTCAACCATGTCAATACGATTTGCTCTTATGTACCTACTTTTTTGTCGCAGACCCGAAATTAAAATGGATCAATAACCGGCCATGACAGGTTGACGGGCGTTTCATTTATCTATTGACATAGCTGTATTAATAGCTTAACTTCTGCCGCTTAAAACCGGCTGGCATACGGTGCCTTCTACAAACCGGAATCCTCCACGGTCAGGAACATGTCATAAGAGGAAGAGTTCATGGCAGCGAAAGTCAGGGGGAAGATAAGCCCCATGTCCAGAAATACTGTTTTAACGGTAAAGATACTGGTAACAGCATCCGCACTCTTCTGGCTGTTTCATACTATTCGCTGGAACCTCATTTTTGACAAACTGGCAGGCGTGAACTACGTGATACTCGGGTTGTCATTGATTGTCTCTTCAACCTGTTTTGCGGCATGTGCACTGAGATGGAAACTGATCGGCGGTTCATGTGGTTACCCGATAACCCTTGGAGAATCCGTACGCACATATCTCATGGGTAGTTTCTTCAGCAACTTCCTGCCGACAGGAAAAGGGGGCGACATAGCACGCGGTATCATTGTAGCGAAACGACACGATTATTCCCTTGGTGGAATTATGGGGACAATCCTCGTTGAGCGTATCAATGGACTTATAGTGGCTACGGGGATAATGATATTCACCAGCTTTTTCATAGTCTCCAGAATAGTTACGCTCAAAAACAGCATGATATCCTCTATCATTCTTGTCCTGACACTGTTGATTGCCTCTGTAATCTGCCTGAGCCCGCAGTTTCAAGAATTGCTCATCCGCCTGGTCCAGCATATGCGGTGGCAAAGATTACGGAACGCTATTCAGGACGTTATCGGCGTATTTAAGACCTTCCGGGAAAAACCGAACATGATAATAATAGTAACAGGGTTTTCCCTGCTGAACCAGGCGATTTTAATCGTATCCTGCTTCATTACCGCACAGGCGATCCCGGGGTTTCAAGCCCCCTGGTACAGTTTCGCTATTGTAATACCGCTTATGCTCTTCATGACGCTCCTGCCTTCCATAGGCGGCTACGGGGTCCGTGAAACCGGTTTTGTTGTTTTTTTCGGATGGTTTGGGGTCAACGCAGAAACTGCGGTAACATTTGCCATACTGCGGCTGACGTTTAGTCTGATGTTTTCCCTGATAGGTGCATTCCTTTTTGTGGTTAACAATGGCCAGCAGGAAAATGCTATCTGAATCGCAGAAAGAAAACAGGGTTGATAATATTCAGAAGGTTACCCTTCGATCTTTTCACCCGGTACTGAGAGAATCATATTCTTCAACAATATCCTTGCCGAAGGCCATCATGTTGTGTATCCAGGAGTAGACAAACTTTCCGTTTCTGCCGGAGAGTTTCAGGTTATTAAATCCATCCAGAAACGCATTTATTCCCCGGAGCTTTTCTTCAAAACCCATCTCCAGTATAGGATAGGCATGGTCCAACCTGCTCACCGATGTCCCTATTATCTCATCCTCTCTTATCCAGCGGATATCATCAACCAGCCGCGTCTGAACAAGCCGAACCAGCATATCATCTTCCATACTCCACACGCCATCTTCTCTCTGGCACGGGATTTCCACAACCAGAGAAGTCTTTCCAGGGGGAGACATCTTGCTGTTCCTGTTTTTCGGTTCATACACCCTCGTGAAGGGTATCCTAGAATCCGGGAAATACACCGTTGCGGCATTGGTAATGGATTCCCTGTCCAGGAAAAACGCCACAAGTATCACATTGCGATAGCGAAGCCCCCTGGATAACAGCAAGATATCTTCCGGAGGTTTTGGCTCCATTATCTCGAGGAAGAAATCAACAGGTAGTGTACTTGCCACCGCATCCGTATCTATCCTATCTGTTCCGTTGATCTCCACCCCGCAAATCCTCGCACGGTCATGTATAACCTTCGTAATTCGCGAATTCGTATGTATGTTTCTTTTTGTACAGACTTCAGCAAGCTTCTCTGAAATGGTACCGATTCCCCCTTCGGGATAGAAAAAGGAGCCTTCCATGTGTTTTGCCCCGAATCTTGAACCGAGAAGCGAATCCATAATAAACGATTTCAGGTCAAGCCCCTCCAGGCGTTTCCCCGCAATACTCGGAGAAAGTCTGTTGCAGGGCGCCCCCCACAATTTTTCAGAGTAATTCAACAGAAACCGGCTGGCTATGATATCCCCATACGCATGCAACGCAAAACTTTCAAAATTCTTCTCCTCACTTTTTCCTGCCAACCGTGAACGCAGCACTTCTATTGCCGCCTTCGCGAAAGTGAGCACTCCCATGTTCTTCAGCAGATCCATTGATGAAAGCGGAAATTTTACAAATACTCCATTGTCATATATCTTGCTGGGTATGGTGACCCTTTTCAGATCACTGCCAAGCAGGGCCTGTATCTCTCCTGTTATTTCCGAGTTCTTATCATGAAAGCGGTGCGCCCCGGAATCAAAGAGAAAATCTCCGCACTCCAGGGTGATGGAATTTCCCCCAATCCGGTCCTCCGCCTCATAGATAGTAAATGGTAATGCCTTTCTCCTGGCATAGTATCCTATCGCAAGGGCTGCCGGGCCACCCCCCAGAATTGTTATGTGTGTTTTCATTTTAATTAAATACCTTCGATATTCTCATTTAAATCTCCGCTCTTTTACGGAGACACTAAGCCCGTCCTGTACAACATCACCATCGGATTCCATGAAACTGCAGATGGTAATCGGATGATTGCTGCCGGTCAAATCGTCAAGCACGCCAGTTCAGATAGTCCCTTATCATCTCCGCGTATCTTCGCGCGGCCCCTGTGCTGGAAGTGGCCATCTCGCGTCCCGCCTTTCCCTTCGCGCGGAGGGTTTCGGGATCTTCCATCAGTTTCAGCATCTCACCCAACAGTTCATCACCATCACTGATAGTAATGCCGCCTCCCGTTATCTCCAGCCTTTCTCGCTCATCCGTGAAATCTTCCATTGAGGGGCCATAGAGAACCACCTTTCCCCATGCCGCGGGCTCCAGAATATTCTGCCCTCCTCTGGGAACCAGGCTCCCGCCGCAGAAGACCATGGTGGCAAGGCTGTAGGCCTTAAAAAGTTCTCCTATAACATCAATAATAATAATCCTCCGGCCGGCACGCCTCTCGCCTCTGTTTATCCCTGTCATTGTAATGCAGTCGTCAAAACCCTCATCGTTCGCAAGAGAAAGCACAGCTCTGCCCCTTTCGGGATGCCGCGGGACAATAATCATAAGCATATCAGGATATCTTTCAAGCAGGCCCCGATAGACTTTAAGAACCACATCGTCCTCACCCTCATGCGTGCTGCCCGCCACGAAGACTTTTGCTCCGGGAGATATATCCAGCTTCGCCGCCATCTTATCCCTCAGAAAATCGTCCGCCCCCGCGGCAAGGCTGTCATACTTCGCGTTTCCCATAACATGGATCTTCGACGGTTCCACTCCAAGCGCCCCCAGTCTGGAGGCGTCAATCGCGGATATGGCCCCTATCGTGCCGATCATATTCATAATCCCCTTCCAGAAAAATCTCGTCTTTCTGTACCGTCTGAAGGAACGGGGAGAAATCCGGCCATTTACCATCGCTATTTTAATTCCTCTTGCACTGCAGATGCGTATGAAGTTGGGCCATATTTCCGTCTCGACCGGAACAAATATATCCGGGTTCACCCCGTCTATGACCTTTCTGACAACAGGTGGAATGTCAAGGGGGTAATAGATATATGATGTGGCGTCCGTGACCAGGCTGCGAGCCATTTCCTGACCGGTCTCCGTGCTTGTGGAGAGGACAATACATGCCCCCGGATATATCTCTCTCAGTGATGCAATTATGGGAGCGGCAGCGGTAACCTCCCCAACTGACACCGCATGCACCCATATGCGGGGCGAGCCTTTCATCTCTTCAAAGACCCTCTGCGGGATGAGACCGAACTTGGGGCCAATGCTCTTTCTATATTTCCCCGCGAATACGATCTTCACCACAAAAAATGGTATAAGGAAGAAGGCTGCGATAAACAGCAATACATTATAAGGCAAGGAGGTCATAGTCGGTGGAACATAATGGTCTTTTCGTCTTCTGTCAAGCTTTCACAAAACGGATTGACAGGCACAACAAAAAATAATAGAATTTGCCATATTGATACGCACGTAAAATCAACAGAAAGGAAAACGCGGCCATGACACGAACAAACAGAGCTTATATGCTGGCGACTCTTCTTCTTATCCTTATTACGCTTGCAGGATGCGCAAGGTATGAGAGGAAGGTTGTCCCCTTCAAGATGCCGGAGGCCTATATGAACGCGACAGAGGTGGCGGGCGCCACTATAGCTGCCAAGGCATACACCCGGGAAGAAGCAGAGGCGGCTTTTGGATTTGATATGGTAGGTTCAGGTGTACTTCCCGTCCAAGTGATCTTCGACAACAGGGGGAGACATCCCCTGAAAATCGTCGCGGGCAGGACTTATCTGGTGGACGTCCAGAATAGCCTGTGGCCGATTCTTGATCAGGAAATAGCTTATGACCGAATAGCAAAAGAGTCGGAATATGGAGAAATTGTCCCTGAAGGGGCAAAGTCCGGCCTGCTGGCAGGCGCGGCGGGCGCTGTTATCGGCGCGGCAATAGGCATAGTTACCGGGACTAGCATCGGCGAGGCGGCAGGCAAGGGAGCAGCCATCGGGGCTGCCGCGGGACTTACCATGGGCGGGGCCAGGGGACTGGAAGATAAAAAAGCGCCTCATCAGATAGGCGAGGATCTGCATCACAGATCTCTTGAAGACAGACCTGTGCCTCCGGATGACATATCTCATGGGTTTATATTCTTTCCGGGGGAAGCAAAAGAGCAGGCAAAGGAACTCCGGCTGACTATCAGGGAAGTTGACACAGGTGTGGCACATTCCCTCATCATGAAATTCTGATATGAAAAAGATCGCGCCATCCATACTATCCGCCGATTTCAGCAGACTCGGCGAGGAAATCCTCGCAGTCGAAGACGCCGGGGTAGATCTGATTCACGTGGATGTTATGGACGGACATTTTGTCCCTAATATAACCATAGGCCCTCCTGTCGTGGCATCCATAAAAAAAACAGCGCGCGTCCCACTCGATGTCCACCTGATGATAGATGATCCCGACAAATATATTCAAAGCTTCGCAGACGCGGGTAGTGACATCATCACCGTGCATGCCGAAGCAACTGTTCACCTTCACCGGACAGTCCATCTGATCCGAAAGCTTGGAGCAAAAGCGGGCGTCGCGCTCAACCCCGCGACCCCGCTTGCCAACATTGAGCAGGTTATCGGTGACATTGACCTGTTACTTATCATGACTGTGAATCCCGGATTCGGGGGACAGAAATTCATAGAAAGCATGTTGCCCAAAATAAGAGAGGCAAGGGATATGATTGACGGAGCCTCACCTGATGTCCTTCTCGAGGTGGATGGGGGAATCACCCTTCAAAACATAGGAGTCGCGGAAGAGGCCGGCGTCGATATCTTCGTCGCGGGCTCCAGCATATTCCTCAACGGGGATTACAGGCAGACGATAAGAAAGATGAGGGCGATTCTGGGCAATTGATCGAAACCCAAAACCCGCAACTCGAAACTCGAATTATGCACATCATAATAGACGGATATAATCTCATCAGACAATCAGATTCCCTGAGACGTCTCGAAAGGTTCAGCCTGGAGGAGGGTCGCAATGGGTTGATAAAGAGGGTCGCCGGGTACAAAAAGCTGAAAAGTCACAAGATAACCGTGGTTTTCGACGGATGGATAGATGGATCTGCCAGAGAAGAACGGCTCAGGGAGGATGGCGTCTACATTGTATATTCCAGGAGAGGTGAAACAGCGGACGAAGTCATAAAAAGGATGGCAATGGCGGGAAGGGGCGGAGAGATTATCGTTGCTACATCCGACAGAGACGTGGCGGACTCGGTCGTGAAAGCGGGCGGCGTGGCGATATCTTCACCTGAATTCGAGGCAAGAATGAAGGAAGAGGAAATGGTGGCGATGATTCACGGCGGTGAACCCTGTAAAGATGATGATTACGATATCCAAGAATCCGGAACCAGAAAGAAGGGCACCGCAAAGAGAAAATCAAAAAAAGAACGACAGTCGCAGAGAAGATTGAGCAAGCTGTAAAAACCTCAGGGGGCCGGAAAAGCACGATTGCGGCGCTTTGGCGGAGAAACAGTAGATTCTTGTACCAAACATGGCTTCAAAATTCGCAGTATCCCCGCTTTTTCCTAACAGTCTTCAGCCTACAGCCTATCCACCTGAGCAGTTAAAAACATTCAACATTTAAAATTGCACTTCATCGCCGCCGGCACATACCTATAAGCAGGCGCTTCAGCGCGAGCTGCGGGTCTATGCCGGAGGACTTCAGAGCAAGATCCAGATCAGCAAGGTGTTTCATGTAACCGATAAGTTCCTCCCGGGAAAATCTGCCGGCATTTTTAAAGGTCTTATAGATTACATAGGGATGCTGTGTCGCAAGCCATTTGCCCTTCCCGCCATATTTGTCCACCAGATTTTTCACCGAGGGATAGATCCCGGCCTGAAAATTACGGTAATCCATACCGGGGCGGAAGGCGGGGATTTCCCCTGATTCAAGGATTATATTTCCCTGAAACAGAAGCCTTACTTCCCTGGCTATCATCGTGAGTATAAGGATATGATTGGCTCCCTGATCAAAAAGCTGCCGGAGGATCTGAAGCGCCTTGCCGGCATTTTTTTCCATAATGGCTGCGGTGAGATCGAAAACCGAATCCTCCGCGGTTTTTTCTATAACCGCTTCTATGTCATTTCTGTCAATAGTTTCTCTGTCCCCCACATGGACAATCAACTTTTCAATCTCTTTCAGGGAATCTCTGAGCTTGAATCCTGTCTTCTCCCCCAACGGGAGAAAGGCATCCGGAGCAAGTCTTTTTCCTCTCTTCACGAGAACGTCCCTTATTTTATCTTTAAAGAGGCCCTTCCGCTCTGCTTCATTTCTGGCCATGGAAAAGGAAAGGACAATTCCCACATCCTTCATGGCCTTGAAAAGTCTCTTTCTCTTGTCAACCGCGCCGGCGGTCATAATCAGACAGTTGCCATCCGGAATACCGCTCTTCAGCACTCCCTCCAGCTTGTCCGTATCTTTCGGCTTCCCTCCCCCTGTAATCTTCAGTCTGTCACACAGGTCTATCACCTTCGGAAGCCATTTTCTCCTGTCCGCCTCTGCCGTGCCACCGATCGCACTCCTCCAGTCGTCATCGGATATCTTCTTCCACTGCTCATCCTTCAACTCCTCAAGGGACCAACCCGCTATTTCCATAAGGGAGGCAAATGCTATCGCGGCCCTGCGGGGTTCTTTTTCAATATTTGAGGTGATTTCTCTTATCACGTCGGACGACGAAGCCTTTGAATAAAAAAGGTGGGTGTTTCTTACAAGTACAACTTTTTTGCCGGGTATGAGAGGTGGGGTGAGGATGGAATTACATATGGCACCTATATCTTCATCTTCTCCCTCCATATGAAAGAGATTGAGGTCTTTCTGGTCCGGGGGGAGAATACCGTCTATGATCCGATTCATGGCATCCTCCACCAGATATTCCTCATCCCCATGGATGAGATAGCAGGAGGCTGTCTTGCCCCTGCCGATATTGTCAAGGGCTGTCTTCAATGTTCCTTGCATGTTAGAGGATTACGAACTTTTTTATATGCCTTACCACTTGATCGGGCTCGTCGATTACCTGAATAAACTCGAGATCTTCCTCAGATATCTTCCCCTCCGACAGCATGGTCTTTTTCATCCAGTCCATAAGCCCGCCCCAGTATTCACTTCCCATAAGGACCACGGGGAAGCTCCTTATTCTTTTAGTTTGAATAAGGGTGAGAGCCTCAAAGAGTTCATCGATTGTGCCAAACCCCCCGGGAAGGATGATGTAGGCCATGGCATACTTGACGAACATGACTTTCCGAACAAAGAAATATTTGTAGGCAATATTTATGTTGGCGTAGGTGTTTGGCTTCTGTTCAAAGGGAAGCTGAATGTTCATGCCGACCGATCTGGCACCGGCTTCACTGGCACCCCGGTTGGCAGCCTCCATGATGCCCGGGCCCCCACCGGTAATCACGCCAAATCCCTCCTCACCGAGGATACGGGCAACTTCCCGCGCTTTCTCATAATATCTGCCTCCGGGGGCCTCTCTGGCCGACCCGAATATGCTTACGGCATGTCCGATCTTTGAAAGCTCCTCAATGGCCTCCACAAATTCCGCCATGATCCGGAAGACACGCCACGATTCATCGACAGACAGGGCATCAACAATGTATTGTTTTTCTTCCATAATTCCTCCAGAAATGCCCGTCTGCCGGGAGAACAGGGCTGCGGGATAATTCTCATCAGACCGCTGTCCGCTGAAAGCCATCTATCTGGGCGACCACCTTCGTCTTCTTGCAACCTTGGCCATTCTTCTACGCGCTTCCAGGGCCTTCCTTTTCTTTTTTACAGACGGTTTCTCGTAAGCCCTGCGCAATTTGAGTTCTTTAAAAAACCCGTTTTTTGAAAGCTTATTTTTCAGTATTTTCAGGGCTCTTTCAACATCATTATCTATTACTCTTACTTCCAAAAATTATCACCTCCTCCTTTAAAGACATTAAAAACAACAAAAGGGGCAGAACAACCTTTCCTTCAGAGACCTTTGAAAAATGTTCAATTTTGTTCGAGTACAAGAAAGGCGAAAATTTCAACCGGAGGAATATATTGAATATTTCGAGGATTGGAATTTGAGCCTGCCGCAGTAATCGGGCAAAAGAGGGCGTTTTGCGAAGGTCTCCCTCAATAAAGTCGTCTCCTACCCCTTGTTTTACCTATATATTGCTATCACTCTCCCTGCATAACAACCTTCAGGGTCTCTATAAACTCCCTGTTTTCCTCTTCCGTCCCGACCGTTACCCTCATACAGTTTTTGAGGATATCGGGAGATGCAAAGTTTTTCACCAGCACTCCCCTTTCGATTAATCGCGCATATACATCATCTTTTTCCATAAAACAACTAAAAAGGATAAAATTCGCGTCTGAAGGGTAGGGATTAATCCCTTCAATAGCCATCAACTCGTCAAAAAGCCATTTTCTGCTGGAAGTAATTCTGTCTGTCAACTCCAGAAAATCCCCGCTGTGTTCAACAAACAAACTTCCGACGACCTGTGAAAAGATGTTCACATTATAGGGCAATCTCACTTTATTCAAGTGGTGAACCAGCAAAGGATGTCCTATGAGAATGCCCAGCCTCAGGGCCGCCAGTCCCACTTTGGAGAGGGTTCTCAATATTACAAGATTATCCCACCGGTCAAGATCGCGCAGAAATGTCTTTCCCGAAAAGTTGAAGTAGGCCTCATCGAGCACCACAAGACCGCTGGATGCCTCCAGAATTCTTTCAATATCGCCTCTGTCAAAACACCTGCCCGTGGGGTTGTTGGGATAGCAGAGAAATGTGATAGCGGGCTTTTTATCGGATATTATGCCAAGCATTGCGTCTGTATCCAGCTCCAACCGGTCATCCAGTGGCACTTCAATGATATTGTGCCCCGAGTTCAGAGCGATGATTCCATACATGGCAAAGGTGGGGGTCGGAAACATGACACTGCCTGACAAACAGGGATCAACGGCCGTCAGCAATATATGGATAAGCTCATCCGATCCATTTCCGATAAGAACCATCTCTTCATCCACCCCGTAATACCGCGCGAAGTCCCTCCTCAGGCCGGGGGAACCGGGGGCCGGATAGCGGTTGAGGGACACAGCCTCCAGGCGCTCGGAGATGATGCGTCTCAGGGCGTGAGGCAGGGGATAGGGATTCTCGTTGGAATCAAGCTTAACCCTGCATGATATCTCTTCGACAGGATAGGCCTCTTGTGAAAACACAGCGTTTTTTATAATCTTCTCAATGTCCACTCTTTGCTCCTCGGCCCATGTTCCACCGGGCATTCAAGTATTTGTTTTCGAGGAGACTGTCCCTGAGCGTCTCCTCTTCGGGGGACAATCTCCCATCTATCAGACGTATGTTCAAGACCTCTTCAAATCCCGCCGCAATGTTACGGCACAAAGTATCTATTCCGATATTATCTCCGACACTCTTCCGCATGGAAGTAACAGATGCCTCAAGCGCTTTCGCCTCCGCTTCCGCGTCTTTCGTTATTATTGCCGCACAGACCGCCATCGGATCAAAATCCATCAAAAGGGATCCATGCTGCAGGAACATGCCCTTTGCCCTCACTTGTGCGCTTCCGCAGATTTTTTTACCGTCCGTGAGGAGTTCATTCCTGTACGAAGCGGCGAAACAGAAGCCCCCCGCAGATCCACTTCCGGTCCGTCCCTCTTCCACCATTTCTGCTTCAACTCCCGATTTTTCAAGGCCCCTTATTATGCACCCGCTTATTATCCTGTACGTTTCGACAATATCGGAGGAAAAGTGCAGGCTGTTTTCTCCGGCCACGAGAGAATAGGTCAGATCATCCCCATGAAGAACCGCCCGGCCCCCTGTGGGTCGCCTGACGATATCTATACCTCTGTCGCGGCAATATCCACAATTTATCTCCCTTTCGGCATCCTGAAAATATCCCAGCGATACAGCCGGCCTCTTCCAACCATAGAACCGGATGGTTGGAGGCATTTCCCTCTGCCGGCCTGCCCTGAATATGGCCTCATCTATGGCCATATTCTCAAAAGAATCAAAATGTTCGAAAGGAATAACCCTCCATTTCTCCACCTGACGTCAATCGACCTCCTCATACTCCTCAACGTAATCCGCGTATGCCTCTGCATCCAGCAGATTGTCCAGTTCTCCTAAATCTCTTACCTCAACGGTGATCATCCATCCCGTGTCGTATGAATCACTGTTGAGGATACCTACGTCATCAGCGAGGTCTTCATTAACGCTGATAATTTCACCGCTCACAGGTGAAATCAGTTCGGTGGTCACTTTCAGGGACTCTATGATACCGAAAGGCTCACCCTGTTCAACAGAGGAGTCCTCAGGGAAAAGCTCCACCGACAGTATCTCACCCAGTTTATCCTGGGCATAATCCGTTATTCCCACTGTCGCAATGTCTCCATCAATCCTTACCCACGTGTGGTCGCGACTGTAAACCAAATCATTTGGAAAGGACATAAACCGATAACCTCCCGAATTATAAATTCAGATCTGATGGCTTTGTAAATCCCGACATGTCGGGACTGGCCTGCCATCGAATCTTGATTTTTATGAACCTGCCAATATTGATGCAGGGGTCAGTTTCTCAACCACCCTGACTGCCTCTACCCCGTCTTTGGCATAATGAGCGCCAATCGACTCCGCATAGGCCTTTGTTACCACCGCTCCACCCACCATGAATTTACAGTCAAGGGACTCCCGCTCCGCGAGATCTATCACCTCTTTCATGTTTACCATGGTGGTGGTCATCAAGGCGGACAGGCCGATAACGGAAGGCTTGAGATTAAGGGCCTCCCGTATAATAATCCCGGCAGGCACATCCTTACCAAGGTCAATCACCTCAAACCCGTGATTCCTCAGCATCAGCGCGACTATGTTCTTACCTATATCGTGGACGTCCCCCTTTACCGTCGCGATAATGATGAGTCCCTTCTGTTTTTTCTCCAGTTTGGCATCCCCGAGCCACGGTTCAAGAAAGGCGATGCCTTTCTTCATCGTTTCGGCACTTGCTATCAACTGTGGAAGAAAATATTCCCTCCTGTCAAACAGTGCGCCAACTTCCGTGATCGCGGGAATCATGATTTCGTCAACTATTTTCTGCGCACCCATTCCTGAGTTCATTGCATCGGAAATTCGCTGTTCTATGTCTTCCCTGTTCCCTTCGAGAATGGCCTGAAAGACGGGGCCTGTGGGCGCTTCAGGGGAAGGGGCGTTTTTTTGTTTCACCTTTGGGGGCAGTTGCGAGAAATGGTTTATATATCTCGAAGCATCCCTGTCCCTGCCGGCGAGTACGTCGCCTGCCATTCTGGTGTTTGCTAACTCCTCGACGCCGGGATCAGCGATCGCCATGGTCAGGCCCTTTGACATCGCCATGGCAAGAAAAGACGCATTCAGCCATTTACGCTCCGGCATACCGAAAGAGACATTAGAAAGGCCGACAATCGTATTGGCCCCGAAGACATTGCTGCTCCATTCAATCGTCTTCAGGGTCTCCATGGGCGCCTTAAAATTGGACGACGCGGCCATGACAAGACCGTCGATGGCTATGTCAGACTTTGTAAAGCCCAGAGCCGCGGCCTTTTCAAACACATCTCCTATAATCTTCTTCCTTTCCTCTGCGGTTTCAGGGATATCGCCATCCGCCAGAGGAAGAAGTATAAACATGGCCCCATACTTCGCCGCCACAGGGAGGAGCCTGGCTATCTTTTTACTCTCTCCGGATATAGAGTTGATAAGCGCGCGGCCAGGATATAATCGGAGTGCCGCCTCTATCACATCAATATTTGAGGAATCGATAACCAGAGGCAGCTCAGAGGCCACAGAAAGATCCCCAATCACGTCCAGCATTGTCTCTTTTTCATCAATGCCCGGCATGCCCATATTGACGTCCAGAAGCGATGCACCCATTTTTTCCTGTTCTTTTGCCATAGTCCGGACAAGGGACATCCTGCCTTCAAGGAGTTCCTGCTGGAGAGCCTTTTTCCCCGTCGGATTGATCCGTTCCCCGACAATTGAAAGCGTCCTTTCTCCTTCGAGAATAACGGAAGATCTCGCGGAGCTCAGGGCGCCGATGGAATCTCTCACCGGTAAAACGGGTTTTCTACCGGCAACTTTCTCCTTCAACCTCCGGACATGTTCAGGGGTTGTCCCGCAACACCCGCCTATGAGATTCACCCCTTTCGAGACAAAGTCCGCTCCAAATGAGGCAAATGTATCCGCATTCATGTTGAACAGGGTTTTGCCGTCGACAAGTTCCGGCATCCCCGCGTTTGGTTTTGCCACCAGTGGAACGGTGGCCCAAGGCTTCATCGCTTCTATCAGTCCTATCATTTCTTCCGGCCCGGTGGAGCAGTTGCAGCCGACGGCATCCGCACCAAGACTCTGCAGCGTTATCAGAGCGGTCACGGGATCAGTGCCGTTCAGCGTCCTGCCGTTTTCTTCATACGTCATAGTCACAATGGTAAATTTGTCGGTCAATTCCTTTATGGCGATAAGGGCCGCCCTGGTCTCCTGAATGTCCATCATGGTCTCTATGACAAAAAGATCGACTCCCCCCTCCAGAAGTCCTTTTACCTGCTCTTTGTAGGCCTCAATGGCCTCCTCAAAATCCAGATCGCCGAAGGGCCTGACGAATCGCCCTGTGGAACACATATCACCCGCAAGGAGAACATCCTCTCCCACCGCGCGCCTTGCAAGCAGTGTAAGCTCCCTGTTGATTTCAACCACATCGTAAGCGCCGTACTGGCTCATTTTGATGCGGTTCGCCCCGAAGGTGGCCGTGTAAACTATATCCGCGCCTGCGTCCCGATAGCCGGCATGCACATCACTGATTATGTCGGGATTCTCCAAGCACCATATCTCCGGGCACACACCCGTGGGCATTCCCTTCTTCTGCAACTCGGTACCCGTTGCGCCGTCCAGTATGACTATCCTCTCCCTGATCCTGTCCTTCAGTAACATTTTCTTTCCCTGTGTTTCCTTTACGCGTGAATTCCCACCACGGCTGTCACGGACTTTTCCGGTATGAGAATAAAATTTTCGTTTATCGTGATTCCTATACGGTCGAGCTCCAGCATATCATACATCATCTTCTGATTTTCAAGCAGAAAATCACCATACCCGGCAGAAAAGCGTCCCTTAGTGAGACGGGCATTCTCCCTGGCAAGCAGACGATTAAAAAACCCCATAATCCAATCAAGTGCCGCGTCTGTCATCTCGCTTGCCACCGCATCTATGACTACGCCGCGAGTCATGTCACCATCTTCGGTGTCTCCCCGTATGGCATCCATTACCGTGTTTCCGGCAGTTGAACCGATAAAGAGGGCCTCTTTGCATCCCTTCAGAAATCCGGCGAGTTTCGCGCTTCTGATATCACCGCCCGTCTTAAGGACAATCAGTGGCGGGTCCACACGTTCCAAGGGAATCCGCAGGCCGGCCCCTTTCAGTGAGACAAGAGAGGCCGCGTATTCTATATGCTGTTCTATCTCTTCCCTTTTGCGCTCGTCAACCTTTGTTATCCCCCTCTTGTAACCGAGACACCTGTAAATAGCGTCCATGGGCAACGGGATATTTATAGATGGAAAAATCTGTACCTGCATCACAATCGTCCAGTCCTGAACTGATTAATCTGGAAAAAATCTGGTCCGGGCAAGCCGTAACCAAAGAGTTTTATCGAGGGTTAGAGGGCTAAGGATTATTTTTTTACTTCGTACCCCTTGAAGAAACTAAATGACGGCTGTCAAAGTTTCTATGCCACCCGGTACATCCGAACCCAGATGAAAGCGTATCACACGACGCCCCGCATCCAGCAAAGCCTTCCGGTCACCCATGGCCTGTGCCCTTTTAAGCACGGAAAAGGAAACGGAGGATCCTCCGGATTCCATATCATCGGGAATGGGTATATCCTGTACATCATCGGCGGTAAGCTGGATAAACAGGCCCCTGCCCGCGTCTCCCTTGTGCAGCTGGCCGGTTGAGTGGAGATAACGGGGGCCATAGCCAGCGGTCGTGGCAACCCCGTATCTGTCGCGAATTTTTGTTCTCAACTCACCCAGAGCACGATCGGTCTTATCCGTCGGTTGCAGATATGCCTGCAACGCCACATAGTCACCCGGTCTGGCCTGGCTGAGAAAGGTCTCCAGCATATCTTCCATGTTTTTCGAGAGAGGCTTACCATACACAGATATGCCGTCACAGGTCAACACCGGTGTTTCATCGGGAAGCCGGCCATCTCTTGCATAGTCCCCCAGCATCTTTCCCGTCAGGATTTTGTTCGCCTCAACATCGGGCTGGTCAAACGGGTTTATTCCCAGAAACCAGCCGGCAACCGCAGTCGCCATCTCCCAGAGGAAAAACTGACCTCCCATATCATAGAGATTATCTATAGATAATCTCACAACGGGATTTCCCGCATCTTCCAAGACATCTACCGCATCGTCGCGTGAATCGTCCCCCACCATCTTCAGATAAACAAAAACTCTGTCATCACCATAAACTTCGGGCGGACCCACCGGTTCGCCCACTACGGGCAGAATTCCCTTCCCCTCTTTACCTGTGCTCTCGGCTATCAACTGCTCTATCCAGCTACCGAAACACTCAATGCCGCGTGACGTGATAATTGTCAATTTATTTCTGCCAGCGCGGGCAAGCGCACCGATAACCGCTCCCAGAATACATCCCAGATTGTCCTTTTCCATCGACAGATCATTCTCCCTGCATTGTTTTTCCATCTTCAGCGAAGAGTCAAGAATCCGCCTAATATCCACTCCCATCAGGGCGGCGGGTACCAGTCCAAAGTATGAAAGCGCGGAAAAACGGCCGCCGATATCGGGGGCATTTATATATGTGTCCCTGAATGAATAACGATCGGCCAGTTCAGCAAGACTTGAGCCGGGGTCTGTAATGGCAATGAAATGATCCCCCGCCTCACCTGCCGTTAATCTATCTGACATCCATTTGTAGAAGTATTCAAGAAATGAGATGGTCTCTGTAGTAGTGCCTGATTTGGTGGCGACGATAAAGAGTGTTTTGGCAGGATTGAGTCGGTTTGCATGGTACAGAATGGCACCCGGATCCGTACTGTCAAGAACGGCCAAGTCGGGATATCCATCACAAACGCCAAAAGCCGCCCTGAACACCCCGGGAGCCAGGCTCGAACCGCCCATTCCCAGCAACAGTATGTCCGTATAGTCACGCGATTTTACATCAAGTGCCAAACACTGAAGTTGGTTTACATCTTCGCGCATTTTCTGCGTGATTTTCAGCCAGCCCAGCCTGTCTGCAATTCCAGTGGGCTCCGATTTCCATACACTATAGTCACCGGACCAGATACGATCCAGCACACTACTTTCTCTGAGATCAGTCAGGGTGTTTTCTATCAAGTCTCCATATTTGCCCGGGCTTACCCGCAGGCCGCATATCGGCATCTGTGTTTACCTCAGACATTCTTCACGAGTTTTCTGACTGTCTCCACAACGCGCTGTACGGTAATGCCAAATTTTTCATACAGGACCGACGCGGGCGCGCTGGCCCCGAATCCATCCATACCGATGACTGCGCCATCCAGACCCACATAGTGTTCCCATCCCAGTTTGATCCCCGCCTCTACCGCCACACGTACTTTCACGGACGACGGAAGTACCTTTTCTCTGTAATCTTCCGGCTGCCCGTCAAAAAGTTCCCAGCATGGAAGTGAAACCACACGGACCGCTATGCCATCTTTTTCGCTCAGGCTTTTGCCGGCATCCAACGCTATCTGCAGTTCCGACCCAGTGCCTATCAGGATCACATCCGGCGTGCTATCCGATGATTCCCACACTGTATATCCTCCCCGTTGCAGATCATCCGCCGGAGCAAACTTTGAACGATCCAGAATTGGAATATCCTGACGGGAAAAGACCAGCGCGGTGGGACCTTTGTCGTTGAGCAGGGCAGAGCGCCACGCCTCCACCGCTTCCGACGCGTCTGCCGGTCGGATAACCGCCAACCCGGGCATACTGCGCAGGCTCATCAGGTGCTCCACGGGCTGGTGCGTTGGACCATCTTCACCCACACCGATACTGTCGTGGGAAAATACGTAGATAACACGGGCACCCATAAGGGCAGCAATGCGCATCGAAGGCCTCATATAATCGGAAAAAACAAAGAATGTGCCGACAAAAGGAATAATCCCACCATGAAGAGCCATACCGTTCGCAATTGCACCCATCGCATGCTCCCGGACACCAAAGTGCACGTTCTGCCCCCTGTAACTCCATTCACCGCCGACCGCACCGGAGAGATCCTCCGATCCCGTTCCGGCAGGCTGAAAATCTCCAAACCCTTTAAGCCATGCAAGCGTGGAGGGATTCAGATCGGCTGTTCCCCCCATAAGCTCCGGCATGCCGGGCGCAAGTGCCTGAAAAACCGCCTCGGACACCTTCCTGGTGGAGATGGCCTTCCGGCTATCACCAAACTCAGGGAGGGCCGATTCCCAGTCCGCGGGTAACTGCCCACCCATTATACGTTCAAACTCAGAGGCGGATTCCGGGTAGACATCCCTGTAACGCTCAAACGTGGTTTTCCACTCAGACTCCTGTTTCCGCCCCCTCTCTACGGCGCCACGCATGTGTTTCAGAACATCCTCCGGTACAAAAAATTCCGGTTCCACCGGCCAGTCAAGATTTACCTTGGCGGCGACAACCTCCTCCACTCCGAGCGGCGATCCGTGACAGGACGCGCTGTCCTGTTTACCGGGAGATCCATAACCTATTATTGTACTTATGCGAATTATAGAGGGACGTGACAGTTCTTCTTTCGCGAAACTGATCGCCCGGTCTATGGCGTCCACATCGTTGCCGTCTTCGACATGCTGCACATGCCAGCCGGAAGACTCAAAACGCTTTTCCACATCTTCAGTAAATGAAAGTTTTGTTGAACCGGCGAGTGATATCCGGTTGTCATCATACAGAACAATAAGTTTGCCAAGCTGTAGATGCCCCGCCAGCGAACATGCCTCGTAGGATATTCCCTCCATAAGATCCCCGTCACCTGCGAGAACATAGGTGTAATGATCCACAACCTTGATATCAGCCTGATTATACCGGGCGGCGAGATGGGCCTCCGCAGCGGCCATACCGACCGCGTCGCCTATGCCCTGGCCCAGCGGCCCTGTGGTAACTTCCACACCAGGTGTTACATCAAACTCCGGATGTCCCGGCGCCTTGCTGCCCCATGTGCGAAAAGCCCTGATGTCATCTAACGAGAAATCATAACCGGTCAGGTGAAGTAGCGAATATATCAGCATGGAGCCATGCCCCGCAGAAAGGACAAACCGGTCCCTGTCCACCCAGTCCGGATCTGAGGGATTATGCCTAAGGTGCTTCGTCCACAGGGTATAGGCCATCGCCGCGCCCCCCATAGGCAGCCCCGGATGTCCCGATTTCGCATTCTGTATCGCGTCAACCGCAAGAAAACGCAGTGTGTTGATGGAAAGTTTCGCTAATCGTGTTTTGTCGTTATTATCCATTATATATATCCGTCTCCATGAAAATTTTTAAAGATAAACTCAAACTGAACATTTGCAGATTATTCAGCAGACCTGCTAAGAAAATTTCCGTTTTTGCTTTTCTTTTTAGATAGTTTCTCCTCGTACATGATCTCGTCGGCTTTCTTCTGTACACCGGGCAGTGAGTCGCCCTTGGCTCCTTCCGCTACACCGACCGACAGACTAAGCGGAAGATCCGGATATTCTCTATTATGATCTTCCAAAGAATCTTTGAAGCGTACAAGAATCTCTTTCGCAGCTGAAATACCGGTGCCCGGCAGAAGCACAACGAACTCATCTCCCCCTATCCTGGCCGCAATGTCATCGGCCCTAAAGACCATGCCCAAAACCTGAGCCACACGCTTCAGCAAGGCATCTCCTGCATCATGCCCCCGGGTGTCATTGACCCACTTGAGGTCATCAACATCTAACATTACGACGCTGACAGGAAATGTCCTGCCCCGTTCAAACCTGGACATCTCCTCCTCAAAAAAGTCCCTGTTGTAAAGACCGGTGAGGGAATCATGGGTACTTAGATATCGAAGCTGTTTTTCTACCGTCTTCTGTTCCGTGATATCGCGTATCGACTCAATGATTCCTGTCTTTTCCCCCACAGTGTTGAATATGGGGGTGGCCTTACCCCAGAGTGTCCTCTTTTCACCCTTCAACAAAACATCACTCGCCTCAACGATTATGGTCTCTCCCTCTTTCTTAACATAGGAATACACCCCTTTAGTCTTTCCATCAGGGCTCGACACAAGATCGACAAGTGTTGGTCTTTTCTCTCCGTAGAAGGGAACAGCATATTCGTAATCACCCTTTCCTAACATGTCATCCTCCTTTACGCCGGTCATCTCTTCCATGGCGTGATTCCACGCAATGACCTTGCCGTTTGTATCCACTATCATGGTGGCATCCGGAAGGAAGTTAATAATGTTAGAAAGCCTCTGTTCCGACTCTTTAATGACATTTTCAGATCTTTTCCTCTGTGTGATATCAATACAATTACCCAAAACAGCGGACTCTCCCCCGTAACGAATGGGGGTAACAGACTCCATAACCCATCCATAGTCACCATCTTTATTGAGCAACCTGAATTCATACGGGGTGTTACGTTTTCCCTTCAACATCTCCGCCGCATGTTTTTTTAACAACACCCTGTCATCCGGATGCACCAGATGCATGGTGTCTGTTCCGATAAGTTCATCCTGAGTGCATCCGAAATAGCTTGCGGCATTAGAATTCATGTACTGATATTTTCCTTTACAGGTGATATACATCCCGGAGAAGGATTTTTCCGCAATAGTTTTGTAGATTTTTTCGGCGTATCTTATATCCGTGACATTACGTGCCAGGCCTCGACATCCGACGGGGCTACCCCCCGAATCCCGCATAAGAGAGACTGTCAGTTCAAGCGTCTTTACGCTTCCGTCCTTTATAATTATCTCATAGTCCGTGATATCTGCGGGTTTCCCGGTCAGGTATATTTTACTGAAGATTCCATACATCCTTTTGGAAGTTTCAGGAGTGGTGTACTCACGATTGTTCATACCTATAAGTTCATCCCTCAAGTACCCGGATATCCTATACATTGCGTTATTGCAGAAGGTAAGATTCCCGGCAAGATCAATCTCGAAATAACAATCCTCAATATTATCAAGAATGAGCTGATACCTTGTTTCACTCTCCCGTAACTCTTTTTCGGTTTCTCTGCAGGCAGTCACCTGCCTTTCCAGTTCCAGGATTCGGCTGCGCAGATCAGACACATCACGTCCAGACAGTTCTATATCCCTTTCTTCTTTCAACATCTGTTTCCTCGCTTTATATGACAAGTTCACCGCGTCAGCCAAAGACCGACTCGTAACAAAAATATATGAATTATTCAAAGATGTCAGCAAGCGCGCAAAACGAAAAATATATCTCTTTCCCCTAACCAAGCTTATTTACTAGATTTTGCAGGAATTCTCAAGAAAAAATGTAAAAATTTAGCTAACAGAAAAAAACGGAATTTGTCTGAAGAAGAAGTGTAACTTATTTTATGACAGGTTCTCAAACTCGGCAATCATCACGGTATGGTCAGACGGTTTTTCGGCAAGCCTCGGTTCAAGATCTATATAACATTTAACCGACAGGCCGGCAAGAGAAGGAGTTGCGAGTATATGATCAACCCGCCAGCCCAGTCCCCTGCTTACCGCTCCGGGGATCCTGTAATCAAAAAACGCGTACTGTCCCGCCTCGCCCGGATGATGCTTCCTGAATATATCGGACAGCCCCCACGAAGTGATGGAGTCAAACGCATCCCACACCTCAGGCGTAAAATCGGCGTGTCCTAAAAGCCTTTCGGGATCATGGACATCAATCTCTTCACGGGCAACGTTGATATCACCGCAGCAGATAAGCATATCATCCGGTGAATAGTGTTTTTCCAGAAAATTACGGAGCCTGTCAAACCACTGAAGTTTATACTGAAACTGCGGCATATCCTTGCCGCGTCCCTGAGGTACATACAGATTCACCACCGATATACCGGAAAATACACCCCTTATAAGGCGGTCGGTATCAAACGGCTCACTGTCCTCCAGCCCGGAAGAAACACCCTCTGGCTTTTCCAGAGATGCTATGGCCACACCGCTGTACCGTTTTCCCCCGCTGAAGGCCACATGGTACCCGGCTTCTTCAAAATCCCCGACCGGGAACTTCGCATCCTCAACCTTGGTCTCCTGCATGCACAGGACATCGGGACGATTCTCACAAAGCCACGGGATAACGATATGGAGACGTGAACGTATGGAATTTACATTATAGGTGGCAATCTTGAAGGTAGTCATTCGTTAATGGTCTTGCAGAAATCACAATATGAAGGAGAAACAGTAGCCATCACCAAGACCATAAATGCCAGACCAGCTTTCCCGTCTTGATGTATGCTGTTTTCCTATTTGCTTATAGCCTGATTGGTGGAGGCGGCGGGAGTCGAACCCGAGAACAGCAATCTATGTTATTATATATACTATCCTTTTATATTTGCTGGTAAAAATATGGTAAAAAGAGACAATGCTCAGTCTTGCGTTGAACGCAAAAGTCACCAGCAGGAAAGGAAAGAATGCGTGTAAAATGCTATTAAACAGCTATACAAAAAAGGTATGGAAAGAGGCCGCCGCCCCTTCCTGTCTGGTGCACTGCTTTGTTGTGCCTTAGTATTATCCAATCTAAAACAATCATCATAATCATTTACTGATGTTTATGAATAGATATATGGACAGTTACTTTTTCATGAATCTCTTTACCGTTCGAGACGATTGTTAAGTATACACCTTGATAACCGCCTGGCAAAGGCCTATGAATCCAATGGTTGCCAGCAAACTCTACCAAATTGTTTGGAAAGATCTTTTTTTCAAAGGTACTACTTGCAAAGATGATGTCGGGTGATTTTTGTGCATTTCTTTCTTTATAAAGAATTCCCTCAAACATGACCCCACCATTAGTCATATCTTTATCAAGGTAGAGAGTTTTGTCCCAGTTTAGTTCTAAATCATGTCTGGTTCTATTATTAATCTTTAATCTAAAGCCGTTGTACTGATTTTTAATAATGCTAATAGGCTCCAATTCGACATCAAAAATGTCATTCGCTTTTATCTCAACCTGAGGAGTGCTTCTCCATACATACATAGGTGTACAACTGGTTGCTAATACGATTAATATTGTTAAAAATAACCATTTCCTCATAAAAATTGCTCCCAATTGCTAATCTGGAAATAATTTCTTTCAGCACAACGCGGAGCTAACCCGGAGTGGCCCCCAAGGGCCACGATCGGGTTCAGCGCCTGGTTAGCAGCTGTTTCTCCCGTTTCCGCACTTTGAAAGCCCCAAAATGATAGATTGCGGTTTGATCACAAATCGTCACCGTGTTCAAAGGGTGGTTCCTTTGCCCCTATGTAGAAGGAACGCAATTCAACAGGCAATTTGCTTTGGTCCTTTACATAAAGTCTGCCTTTCTGGACGAATGCCTCAACATACTTCAACGTATTGTTTACTTTCTCAACCACCTTTGGATCGTTGCTATCACTGAAGAGCGAACGGGTTCCTTTTTCAACGACGAGATTCCAGCGCCAATTGAGGGTCTTGAGTCGTTTTGTCATTCCGCCTTTAAATGGTACGGCGTACTCAAATAGAAGGTCGTTGAGAACCGGATACTCGTCTTTGTCAATGACCCCAAAAACTTCAGGAAACCTTTCCACCACTGACGCGTCTATTGCAACCCCTATCCAGTTCTGACAGCCTTCAAGTTCGTATGCCTTTGCCAAGGCCTTGCCGACAAAGACGTTGAGATTTGGGTTTTGGTACAGTTCTCCATAGGCTATGCCGCCACGGAGAGGAGTACCGAAGGCCATGAAATGTTGCGAAAGACGCCATGCATACACAAGAAGTTTCATGCAACTCATAATGTCCTTGTCGTGCGAGACTAAGATAATTGAATCTGAAAAAACGTGTTGCGAGCACCAAGGCAGGTTAGATGGGTGGTCTTTAAACAAGGTAGGCGTCTGTCCCGTTGGATCGAACGGACGGTTCATAAAATGCGATTCGCGTATTCGCTTTTCGTAACCGTGGGCAAGTTCAAGAAGAGGCGTGTTGAATAACTTGGCTCTAAACCCGAGAATATCAAGAAAAGCCACTGTTCTTAGGGGAATGTCAGTTTGCTCAGTCATGTTCAAATCTTCTTCACTTTCATGCTAACGACTCGCCTGAGCCGCCGCTGTAAGCGGTCTGCTCAAGGCGGCTGGTTAGACGAACTTGCTAATATTATTAAACACTCACAAATATAAGACAACAAAATTATTTTGAAGAATTAAGTGTTGTGTCCCCCGAATTCCCCCTACACTTTAAACAATCATTTACACATTTGGTTGTACGCCGAAGTAAAGCCTATCAGACTTAATTCTTTGGTTTGCCATCCTGTAGTTGAATATTTTCCAGCAACCTTAATTGACGTTCCTGCCTTCATGGCGTCTACATCCGACTTGCTTAACTTAAATGAAAAGTATCTGCTGTCAGTAACCATGTCAGAGCCACCAAGATACGTTGAATATCGCCCATTTTTTTCTACCGGAGCTTGATCATCAATCATATACTTTAGCTCGGCACCAAAGCTCAAACTCTCGAATCCATATGAGCTAACCTCCATATTTAACTCTCCGCAGCGGAATGTGAAGCTGCCTTTATATATCTGAAAAACTTCTGTTTTTGATTTGTCAAATGGGTCTGACTGCTTCGCCAAGCCAGTCCATCCGTTACCCATTTGCCTTATTTTTATTGAATCATCAGCTGCTACCACGCTTATGGATGTCAAAAAAAACGTCATCAACAAACACACAAAAAATCTCATAATCCCTCCAATCATGATTTAGGTTCCATGTATTTCAAAAAAATATTTTGTATCATCTCCTCACCGCCTAACGCTTGAACTCACTGGTTTTTACGAAGCGGAGCGGAGTAAAAATCCAGTGCAGTGATTTGTTATCTGATTCTTGCTCTAGTCAGCTTGATTAGCGGTTAGAAACATAGCTTTCTCTAGTGATGTAAAAAACTGTTGATATGGCTCTGGGTCAATAACCGGCTGCACATTATACTGAGCATTAGCACGGATAAGAAGCTGTGTTTCCCCGCGGGGGCGAACAGTTACCGTAATACGGAGAGCGTAATTCTTTAATTTTGTGGCACTGACGGTTCCAAGGGTCGCATCTGCCTTATCGAGAACAAATCCCAAATCTTGTAGCGTTGACATTACCGTTCTTAACGTTTTTTCTCTATCTGTTGTGTCAAAAACTCGCGTTTGAATGCTCCTCAATTGTACTTGACTAGAATCAGAATCAAGAAGTCGTTGTTGGGTGGTCGCACAACCTGAAAAAAAGAAAACCGATAAAATGAGAATTAGTGCTAATTTGCTTTTCATATTTCTTGACCCTCCAGGAAAATTGATTTTGATAATTTATCAAAAAATTCTTTATATATTGCAGGATCGTTTAAACTCTCCGATTTGGTAACCTGTCCTCGTGTATTCCATACAATACGCTGAAAGGTCACCCTTACGGCAATATATCCTCCTTGCTCACCCGACGGTCGAGTGACAACACTAGCCCTCATCTTTTGTTCTTTATCAATAGGCATAGCCCCACCCCCTAAAAGGGCAATCAAAACTGCTCCGACTATCTGGCCTGCATTTTCAGCACTTCTCACCTTAGAAGAAGTAATAAGACCAAGTTTAGTTTCGCTTTCATCTAAATTAAACCCCATATCCTGAAGGAGACCAGCACAGGCAGACATTATCTTGCCTTCGTCCTTCGTTTCATATTTTCGAGTTTGCATTTGACGTTCTGCGAGAGATTCAGGGCTTAAAGTTAGAGCGTCTTTTGGAATTGTCTGACATCCAGTTATAAGAAAAATGCTGACAAGAAATAAGACTAATACTTTTCTCATATTGCGTACCCCCCCTAAAATCTTGATGTATGGTATGCAAAATCGCGTACTTTTTTATCATTGTCAAATTTGATTATAATTGTAAGTGTTTGCTGGCTTGTTGAAGATGAACCAGCGCTTCCACGATAACCAAAAAGAATCAATGTTCCGTAACCAGAACTTTCAGATTGAACTCTATCGGTAGATATTTTGTCATATATCCAAACCTCACGTCCCTGCTCATCTGTAGAAACAATATTGGGCGAGCCTAACGCAGCGGCTACTTCTGCGCCGGACATACCCTTTTTAATTTCTTTTTGAACGGTTCCAACTGTTAATTTGTTTCCTTGCAGTCCTTCTTGAGTGTCTGCTGCATGCCTCGTTGCAGCACAACCCGTGAAAAATACTGCGCAACAAATAACAAGGATTGCCATTATTCCGTTTCTTACCATCTGCCTACCTCCTTTTATGTTTTTTCAATTTAAAAAGTTTTTGTATTCTCAAACAGATAACAATTAATATACATAGTCGGCATTTTCCGAACTCTCGTGCAACCGTACTTCAATTCATGAAAAATGAAAATAGGAAATTGCATCATAAAATCAAGTACAATTGAACTCCCACCATTGGGTATTTCGTGTTAATAAAGACCAAAAACCAGGTTGGTAAAATGTTGGGAAAACGGCAACAACATTCCCCTTCACAAAACAAAAAAGCCCTATCGCTCATTTCGAGAAACAGGGCTTTAGATGATCAGACCATAATCCCACCTTGGTTACAGCTGTTCAAAAGCAAGTATGATGCGTTACAGATCAATAAAACGTGTTAAACCACTAACTCCATTATGATGTCTTGTCAAGAAATATTACGGTGACTTTTAAGCGGTAATAATCGATTTTCTCCTGAAACAATTTTGAGGAGTTGTAAGTACTAACGAACAATACTTCCGCAAGACATACATTTATTTGCACGGATCATCCTTCCGGGCGCGAAAACCCAACACCCTTTTCCCAGAGTCTCAAAGATCGCCTACCCTCTCCCCGTCGCCTGACCCCTTTTAAGCACGAGTAAAGGCCTTTCTGTCAAGGTCGAACAAAGTGAGCCGAAGGGCAACCTTGACAGTAAGGACGCTCGTGCCACATATCACAGGCGGCAGGAGGGGGGATTCTGACAAAACCCCCAGAAGTAAAAAATCTTGACAAATAAAAAATGATGATGTACCGTGATGTCTAAGTACATCATAGAGGGGGTATGGTATGAAAAAGACAAAAGAGCAATACACCGTCCAGCTAGAGCCGGAATTTGTGGCAAAGCTGGATACAATGGCAACCAAGATCGGGGTCAGCAGAAGCCAGTTAATGAGGAACCTCTTAGAATCAGCATATGAAGATGCTGTCATGTTAGAGAAAATCGGCTTACTGGCAGCATTCAAGTTTGGTCAAAAACTCATAAAAAGTATCAGGGAAGGAATTGCCAGCGGAAAAATTACATATGATGAAAACGGTGAATTAAAAATCAAAGAATAGGAATAAAAAGGCGAGACCAAGCACGGACTTTGGACGGTACGGTACTTGGCCTCGGATTGATTATGAGGGCCTTTCGGCACACTCAAACCAGTTATAATGATAACTGCTTAAATCATGTGTGTCAAGGGGCTCTCCAGTGGGATAATGGAGGGCTTTTTTTATGGCTGGCATACAGGGGGTTGCCTTGGGGTCATACCCCGAGGAGCGACTCCGCAGAGAGAGCGCGAGCGAGGGAGATTCGGAAAACGGCAATGATGATAGATTCGTTTACACTCTGGGCGGTGATAGTGATGGATTCAAGAGGATATATAACCCGGACTTATCAGAGGTAATATTCAGGAATATGAATTATAGCGGCTTGCCAGGGCCGCCCCTCCCTATTCTTGTTAATAATACAGAGAGCAGGCAGAGAGATGAAAATTCATTTCTCAAACAATTCGAGAAAGCACAATCAACGCCAAAGAAAAAGATCGAAACCAAGATTGGAAATTGTCTGTGTAAATCTGCTTGGTGTCCTCGTTGCCATAGCCTTTACTATGTCCCGAGGTATAAAGAGTATATCAACAAATTCGATTACAGAAGAACACGTCACGTCATACTCAGCACGGACAGAAAAAAATTTAGCAATGAACTGGACGCACTTCAAACCATAACCGAGAAAAAAGAACTTTCGGCTTTCATCCGTAAACTGCGAAACGGCAAGAAAATCAAAGCGGGGAATCAGTGGGTATATGAGCACAAGCCTATAAAGATACATCAGGCCATTGCCGTACTTGAATTCTATAGGGACGGATACCCGCATTGGCATCTGTTGATTGAGGTTGAAGGTGTGGGAAAAGCTGGAATGATAGGCGGTGAAAATCTTCATAGGGCTTGGAAGTATGGAATAGTAAGAGAAACATATTTTAATAATCTGAACCATTGGAGAAACATTGCGGGATACTTTGCGGACAAGGGATATTTTGAAAAGGGGAAGAAATATCAAACAGAATTACCGGGATTTGTAAAAGAAAATATAAATAAACGAGTCAGACGGATAACTTACTATCCGGGAAGAAGGGAAGGAACAGAAGAAGAGATATACCCGGACATTTCGGAAGAAGAAGCATTTAAAAATGTATCGGAATACTTCAGGAAAATAGCGAACGAAAACGAAAAAAAAGAAGAGCCGGAGCACGAAAAGAGAAAAACAAATTACAAAATAATACTTAGTAGGTGCGGGGCCAAGACATACTTCAGGACAGTATGGAATCAGAAACTTCTTGAAATGATAGTCCCGATACGGTTTGAGCTTATGAAGGCTCTCATAAAACCTGTTTATGAAGAGGGGAAAGGCTATATCTGCGAGATTTCAAGAGAAGCAATCGATTTGCTTGAGTTGAACGCTGAACGGGTAGTACGGTCAAGGGAAACATATGATCAGCTTTTTGATGAAGAAGAGGAAACAGAAAAAGAACAATTGAGCAACGGGGGTGAAAATAATTGAACTCACCTCTGAAAAATGCTACCTCCTCACTTAGACTTAAAGGAGGTGATATTTGTATGCTTGGTGGAATCTATTCAGATCAAAGATGTCCAGTATGCGGGGGCAAATTTGTAAATGACGGAAAAAAGGGGTTGTTTTGCATAGAACATCCGAAGGCAGCAGCAACAAGGTTTTCAGTACGATTCAAAGGCGTACACAACAGATTTGACAATTATGATGAGGCTCATCAATGTCTTGAAGGACTCCGATTCAAGTACCGTGAAGGCTCCTTTGATGCAAGGGATTACAAAAAGGATAACCCGTTAGGATTGGAAACACTAATAAACAAATGGCTAGCCGTAAAAAAGGAAACAATCAAAACAAAGAGTTACAACAACCTCAAAAACTATGCGGGCCGGGCAATTACTTCTTTCGGAAATAAAAATATCAAAGAGATTGGTTACGCTGAGATCGAAGATTTTCTCTTTTCGCAAAAAGTCTCCGATAAAACCAGAGCAAATATAAAGTCGGGGCTTCATGATTTTTGGGGCTGGCTCATAAAGAGAAAGATTCTTAAACGGTGGCAAATGCCGGAGTTCCCTGCATGCAAGTTTGAACTTGGTTATAGAAAAATCATTGATAAAAATACGCAATGGAATATTTTAGAGGAAATAAAGAAAATATCTTATCACATAAACCCGAAGATATATCTCGGTATAAAGTGGCTGTGCACTTATATATCTGTAAGGCCCGGGGAAATGGTAAAACTTAAAGAAGGGGATATTGACCTTGGGAATGGTTATCTTTTGTTTCCGCACCCGAAGGAAAAAAGACCGAAGGCAGTTCCGATCCTTGACGAAGATATTGAGATATTGAGATCATTTCCCCCGGCGATCCCATCAATCAGTTTTTTCAGGCATACCGGAGGCCTTCAGGGAGTTCTCGAAGGTGAACCGTTCGGAGAAAAGTATTTTTATAAATGGTGGGTCAAGGCATGTAATAATCTCGGAATCGAGGGCGTTGATCTATACGGCGGCACTCGTCACAGCTCAGCAAGAGCATTGAGGAAGCATAGAACACCGGAAGAGATAAAAAGGGCCACCATGCACAGCACTAACAAGGCGTTTGAAAGATACTTTCAGATTGAAGCAGATGACATAAGAGAAGTTTACCAAGACTCAATCCCTGGTAAAAAACTGGTAAAGAATCCTGACCACTCCTTACCAGCTAAGGTGTTGAATTTAAAGGGTTAACTTGGTGGAGGCGGCGGGAGTCGAACCCGCGTCCGAAAATATTCCACTGCAGTTTCTACGTGCGTAGCATTTGATTTGAATTCGCTCCTGAAAACTCCCAAAGGCAGGATTGATCAGGCGCTATCCTGTTTAGATCTCGCTTCACTCTCTCCAGGAAAGAAAGATCAGCCAGCCCGCCTGTATGACGCCCTCATCCGGCCCGGCAGACATGGTCGGAAGGACGGTAGCCGTCTTACGCGGCTACAGCGTAATCGTAGTTGTCTGCGATTATTGTTTTCCTACCTGTTTAACGAGGCCTGTAGGAACCTCGGCACGCTGCTACAGCTTCACCTATCCCCGTCGAAACCGTGACGCCCCCATTTAAAAGATCGTAAATTGTATCTTTAGTATAGACATTTTCACCGCTCAAGTCAAGAAATCAGAAGGAGGTCACCAGCCCCTGTTCTTCGCACTCATATCTCTCTCCACATCCCGCATATCGTCCCTTCTTCTGATATCCTCTCTCTTGTCATAAAGCTTCTTGCCCTTTCCGACGCCGAGTTCCAGCTTTACCTTTCCGTTTTTGAAATACATCTTCAGGGGAATAAGCGTCAGGCCTCT
>JAFDAI010000060.1 GCA_019313905.1 Deltaproteobacteria bacterium
GCCTCCGTTGGGTGCGTTCGAAATCCAGGTCTTCTGCCCATTGATGAGCCAGTGGTCGCCCTTGTCTTCCGCCGTGGACTTTATGGCCATAACGTCAGAACCCGCACCCGGCTCAGTGATGGCGAAGGCACCCAACAGCTCGGCGCTCACCAGCTTGGGAATGTACTTTTTCTTCAGTTCTTCGCTGCCGTACCGCAGGATGGTATAAGCACAGCCCAGTTCCTGCATGTTGACCTGCACACGCAATGAACTGGAGGCACGGGCAATCTCTTCGGTAATAATCATGGCTGCAAGCCATCCCATATTATTTCCACCATACTCTTCGGGTATTACCGTACCGAATAATCCCAGCTCGCCCATCGGTTTGACAACTTCTTCGTAGGGAAAATAATGCGTTGCGTCCCACTCGTCCGCAAAGGGCGCTATCTTCTCAGCTGCAAAATCACGTACCATATCGCGCAGCATAACCAGTTCTTCCGATAATCCAAAATCCATAACATTTCTCCTTTTTATCTTCTCACCTTATACCGATACCTTACGCAGCATCGGTTTCCTTTATCTCAATCGCAAAATCGGGGCAGATGTACAAACAGTTTGTTTCCCTGTCATACCCCTTCTCGGTAAGACCAAATCCGCAACGACGATCCTGTAATGACGCTGTGCCCGTTCCGTATCGCGCCGTGCCCCTCGGCTTTGGATTGGGAGCTTCATCCATGCCAGGCAGGTCTTCTTCGGTATCGATTATGCCGTTTCCTCCCAGGTAGACATCAATGGACATGGCCGCCCTTCTACCCTGGGCAATTGCCTCAATAATGGACGACGGTCCCGTGACGGCATCGCCGGCGGCAAACATACCATCATGCGATATCGCCAGAGATTCGCTGTCGACGATCACTGTCCCGTTCCCGTTGGCCGCAAGACCCAAGGAAGCAGCATCGGCCAACTGTCCGATCGCCATGATAACTGTATCGCATTCAACAGTATATTGGCTTCCTTCAACCGGAACAGGCCGCGGCCTGCCGCTCGCATCGGGCGCATCAAGCTTCATCCTGATACATTCAACGGTACCATTGCCGATACGTACCGGTGCCGTCAAATATTCAATGGCGATCGTCTCCTCAAGGGCTTCCTTAATCTCTTCGACGCTTGCTGGCATCTCCTGTCTCGTGCGCCGATAGAGTATCTGTACATCCGCTCCCAGCCTGAGACTCGCCCGGGCTGCGTCGATCGCCGTGTTGCCGCCGCCGACTACTACAACCTTGCTGCCGATGGCAGGCTTATTTCCGTTATTCACGTCTGTCAGGAACGATATCCCATCCAGTACATTCTCGAAATCTTCGCCTTCGATCCTCATCTTCTGGGCCTTCCATGCACCACTCGCCACCAGAACGACATCAAAACCTTTCTCTAGCAGCGCAGCAGGCGTCTCAACTTTTGCATTGGTGGTGATTTTTACGCCCTGGTTTTCAATAAAGGCTATCTCCCTCGCCAAAACATTATTGGGTAGACGATACTCGGGGATGCCGTACCGCAGCATCCCTCCCGCCTCGGGCATCGATTCGAACACTGTCACTTCGTGTCCCTTGAGGGCACAATAATAGGCCACCGTTAAACCACCCGGACCCGCTCCTACAATGGCAACCGTCTTGTTCGTGGGAGCCGCGTTCTCCCGCTTCCGGTCATCCGAACCGTATTCTGCAGCCACCCGTTTCAAGAGCCGTATTGCAATCGGCTCATCATATTGAACACGAGCGCATTTAAGCTCGCAGGGAGCCACACACGCATGACCACACACCGACGGAAAGGGAATCCTCTCCCGAATCGTGGCCAGCGCCTCATCAAAATTGCCGTTTCGTATATGCCTGATATAGCGAGGCACATCAATGCCCGCAGGACAAGCTTCTCTACATGGGGCGAATGTCTGTTCGTTCTCTTTTGAACGACCCATGATATATACTCCTTTCTTGATTATTCATAAGTATCATCCGTCATTTTGCCGGTGTAATCTCTTTATCCCGTCACCAGCGTAACGCCTTTGCGGAGAGCTGTGACGTTCATATCAACCGCTTTTCCTTTAAATCGTTTTTGAAGCATCTTTTCCAAACTTTCGATCTTTATCATTCCGCTTTTGGTGATCATGGCGCCGAGCGCAATTACATTTGCTACACCCGAATGCCCCAGTTCGTTGGCCATCTCGGTAAGGGGATATCCATAGAGGTTCTCTCCCTCACGTTTCTCTACTAGCGTGGTGTCATAAAAAATTGGCACTCCCTGTTCGGCCAGCGGAATGTACAGGTTCATGCTATCATCGGTAAGCGCCAAGACAACATCTGGATTCTGAACGTGCTGGAAGAGAATCTCTCCATCGGAAATAATTACTTCGGCCATGGAAAGTCCACCACGCTGAGCAATGCCGTATGATGTGGTTTGCATGACATTTTTACCTTCCAGAATTGCAGCCTCTCCAAGCATGAGACCCGACGAAACCAGACCCTGGCCGCCTGAACCGGCTAATATAACCTCATATGTGTAATTTTTATCTTTCATTTCTTTCTGCACCTTCCTCAGGAGCTCAAAGCCCTTGCCCGAATTTCCTCATACCTGGTATTGAAGTCAGGGATGTCGCGATCACAGAGTTTCCCGATTGCAAAATATTCATCTTTTTCCGGTTCTCCCAATCGCTCATATTCTTCAGGAGACACTCCTTTTTCCTTGAGCCATCGCAACATCTTTAAGGGATCTCCCATTTTATTGTTCTTGCCATAGTTGGTCGGACAGGGACTGAACACCTCCACAAGGGAAAATCCTTTTTTTGTTAACGCCTCTTTGATGTACTGCGTTAATTCCCATGCATGCGCCGGTGTGCTCCGGGCCACATAGTTTGCACCCGCTGTACATGCCAGGGCCGACACGTCAAAATCGCGCTCAGGGTTCCCGTACAGAGTTGTGCTACTGATCTTGTCACTCGGCGTCGTACCCGAAGCCTGACCTCCCGTCATTCCAAAATTGAAATTGTTTATGATGATAGCTGTCAGATCAATGTTCCGCCGTGCAGCATGGATAAAATGATTGCCGCCAATCGTAACGCTATCGCCATCTCCCATCAATGCAACCACTTTCAGACCAGGTTTGAAAGCTTTAATCCCCGTGGCAAATGCCAATGCTCTTCCATGAGTCACATGAAGCGCATTGGTGGTCAGATAGTCGTCGGTCTTTCCCGTACAACCGATTCCAGTAACGACCACCACGTCATTCTTCGCATATCCAAGCTCTTCAAAGGACCTCAGCAGGGCGCCTAACATGACACCGATGCCGCAACCCGCACACCACATATGGGGTAATACCCCGTCCTTCAAATATTTCTTTCCCGTTTCCTGTAACACGGCAACCTCCTCATATGAGTCACTCGCAAAAATCAGACCCTACAGCGCTTTCAGTATATCCTGCGGTGTTATGATCTGTCCGTTATATTTGTTTACCTTCTTCAGTTCTACGTCGGACCCGATTACTTTTTGTACCTCTCCGGCCACCTGGCCCGCATAATTCATTTCCGGTACCACGATTTTCTTGACATTCTTCGCCAGAGCTTTTACTTCTTTGTCCGGAAAGGGCCATATGGTAATTAATTGCAACACGCCCGCCTTAATTCCGTTCTTACGCGCTTTCAAAGCCGCCGCCCTGCTCGCACCGGTAGTGGCTCCATAGGCAATCAAGAGGACATCCATATCGTCGGTATCATATGTCTTGGTGAGAACGATTTCATCACGATGCATCTCGATTTTTCGGTGTAGCTGATTAATCCGCCAGATAGCATTTTCAGGATTGTTATTACTGTATCCGTCCGGTCCATGCATGGAGCTGGAAACATGGAATACATATTCGCTTCCATAAGCAGCCAGCGGAGCAATGCCATCATTTTCCGCGTCAAAGGGGCGGTATTTCTCTGGGGAAACCGTGGGACTCTTTCGGTCTACCAGGGGTATCTCGCCCGGCGCAGGCATAGCAAAATTCTGTCGCGCATGGGCGACGACTTCATCCGCCGCCAGTACCACCGGCACACGGAATTTTTCGGCAAAATTGAATGCCTGCACGGTCATCAAAAAACACTCGGCCACCGATGCAGGAGAAAGCGCAATGATTGACTGATCACCATGACGCCCCCACCTGATCTGCATAATATCCGCCTGGCCCGGTTTTGTTGCTAAACCCGTGCTCGGCCCGTTTCTCTGAACACTGACCACAACGCAGGGAACTTCTCCCATAACTGCGAGTCCTAAGTTTTCCTGCATAAGGGAAAACCCGGGACCGCTTGTGGCCGTGAAAGCCTTTGCGCCTGCCAGTGATGCGCCCACCACTGCCGCTATACTTCCTATCTCATCCTCCATCTGAAGGAATATGCCACCAACACTGGGCATAATTCTGGCAGATTCCGCCATAATTTCAGATGATGGCGTGATAGGATAACCCGCGTAAAACCTGGCACCAGCATAGATCGCACCTTCCGCAATCGCTTCATTGCCCTGCATAAGCCTTACATCTCGCTTCACTTTTGATGCACCAATCCTTTCTTTAAAAATTCACACATTTTCATTAGCTAACGCCAACGATTTAAATTAGTATCACGATATCGGAATAAACTATCTTGAAGATAACAACTTTGTCTTAACTGTCTACGGTAACGTGGATTACTTTTCCATTCTCAACGCAGACGGTTTATTCGGTCTCTTTAACACCCTTTGAGGTATATATTACCGATAATATAAAGACGATAATAAGAACGATACTAATAGGATCAAAAGTGAGTTTCGACACACTTCCCCCTGAAGCAACCAGGGCAAATCTGAGGTTGGTATCGATAAGCTTACCCAAGATAACCCCCAACACCATCGGAGCAACAGGATAGTTATGTGCTTTCATCAACGCACCGAGAATACCGAAGAAGAGTAACACCCACACATCAAAAAACAGGAGCTTTGATCCATAACATCCGATTACACAGAAGACCACAACAATGGGGAGCAATATTCTTCTGTCTATTGAAAGCAGTTTTACAAAACCCTTTACCGCCACTAGTCCGAACACACCCATCAAAACGGCTGAAAGAATAACCAGAAGGAATATGTAACTGATTTCACCGGGAAAATCTTTTATCAAAAGCGGGCCGGGGCGCAGTCCGTGTAGAAGCATTGCACCCATCAGAATCGCTGTCGGAGCACTCCCCGGAATGCCTAGGGTCAGCATTGGGATGAGGGCACCGCCGGCTGTCGCATTATTTGCTGTCTCGGAAGCAATCACTCCCTCATAATGTCCCTTCCCGAATTTTTCCTTTTCTTTTGACCCCCGCCGGGCCGCGTCATAAGACACCCAACAGGAAAGACTTTCCCCTATTCCGGGGATCAGACCGACACCCATCCCGATAAAACTGGAACGAATGATCGTTCGAAAATATTTTTTTAAGATCGGGAATGGATTAAACCTCTTTCCCGATATCGCAGAGATATCTGTCGGAATCGTATAGGGCTTCTCCTCCTTTAACACATGAAGGACCTCTGCCAGTCCGAACAACCCTACCATAGCCGGAAGCATACCCAGACCACCCATAAGATTGGTGTTGCCGAATGCGAATCTCGCGTGGCCAAAGAGTTCCTCAATACCAACCAAAGAGAGCAGGATTCCCACAATACCTGAAATCCATCCCTTAAGTGGACTTGACCCGGAAAGACTTCCGCAAATCAGAACACCAGTTACTGCCACGATGAAGGTGTGCCAACTTGAAAATTTCAATGCAATGTAGGCAACAAATGGGATTAAGATATAACAAATAACCGACCCAATAAAGGCGCCAATCACAGAAGAAATGGTGGTCAACATTATTGACTGCCTTCCCCTTCCCTGTCTCGCAAGCTGAAACCCCTCGATCGCGGTTGCCGCAGCCGCCGGTGTTCCCGGAATGTTAATCATTGTCGCCGTAATGCCGCCAGCATAAATGGCGGCAATATAAACTCCAATAAGCGCAGCTATTGCAAGATTCGTATCGAGTCCGTAGGTGAAGCCGAGAAGCAACGCCATGGTCATTGTTGCTGTTAATCCGGGAATAGCACCCACACACATACCTAGAATTACACCTATAACAAGGATAACCAACACCATTGGATTTAATATCATCGACACTGCAGTTCCAATATATGAAAATTCACTAAATATATTAATCATATTCAACCCTTTCTATGTTAAGGCATTGGTATAGTAAAAACTTGAGTAAAAAAGCCATAAATTACAGATGCTGTGACTATGGCCAGTACCGTTGAAACGACTATTTTCACCTTGAAATAGATAAAGAGAAACCAGAGAAACAGCGTTGTTAGAATGATAAAATGAACAGTGGTTATATCCAGCAACAATATATAAACCAGGGTGGCAAGAGAAATAATTACAAAACGATGAGCTTCTTTGGATTTAATCAACGACTCTATTTCCCTAGGCAGCAGTGAGATTCTATTCTCCTTGAGAGCCTTAAACACAAGCATTATTGATAAACCGAGAAGAGATATACTCGTAATCAATGGTACCAGTCCCGGACGTGAATATAACGCCTCTCCGAATGTAGGCATCATTACTGAATTTATTATTACAAATATGGATATCAAACCCAGAACTATCCCAATCACAAAATCCCACAGGCTATATGTCTTTTTGTCTTCATGCACCTGAGTCTCTTCTATGCGGTTCTGATCCATGCCAGATCTCCCCTCTCTTTCTTCATGATACCCACCACGATCTTAACGATATCATTGAGGCGATACCTGTTAAGATCGCGGTAGAGTATGTTTCATTGTTCAATTAAAATATGTACTGTAAGTACTTAGTTTGCAGGCCATTCCTTAACACCAAGCTTCTCATATCCAAGCCATTTCCAGTCTTCCAACTTTGGGATACCAAATTCAGTGGGTGATTTCTTTGCTATTCCCAAATTATACAAAATCCACGGTCTTCCCGTTTCATTCTTTGAGAACCACCGATCGGCTTCTTCTCCGTACAATCCCGCCACCTTCAGGCCACGGTCTTCCACCATAGATTTATATTTGTCTGATTTCACTACTTTTAAAAAGGCATCTGTTATTTTATTTACGATTGCCGGAGGAGTATTCCTTTTGATCATCGGGCCGAACGCTACCATGTATGCCGGAACAAGAGATTTCATCTCGGGAACTTGATCGGCAATAGAGGGAATAGTACCATAGCCCTCAACTTTCATGGGGGTCATGTCACCAATCGTTAGCGCCCTCAAGTCTCCGGATTTTAAGTAGTCTACTCCATCACCCATAGTTATGGATGCAAATGCCACCTCACCGTTCAGCACCGCACGGATAGCATCTCTTCCCCCTTTGTACGGTACATGCTTGGCTTTCAGATTTTGATTATTGAGCAAAGCCTCCCCCAAACAATGAGCTCCACTGCCGATACCCGGAGAACCAAAGGCCATTTTATTGGGATTTGCCTTTATTGCGGCAAGTAAATCTTCAAGGGTTTTGTACTTGGAATTTTTCTCTACAACAAACCCGGCAGGACAAAACACTGCGATGTAGGGATAAAAGTCGTTCCATTGCAACGAGGACAATCCCTTAACGCCATAAATTACTATGGTATTGGCCGCACCCAGCCACGCATATCCGTCGGCAGGTTGTTTTGCCACATGATTCGCGGCGATGGCTCCACCGGCACCAGTCATGTTTTGACAGACCACCACTTCCCCCAGATACTGTCTCATCTCAGCGGCAAGAGCCCTGTTCGCATAGTCTGTGGCTCCGCCAGCCGAATATTGAATATACATTGTTACCGGTCGCTGGGGCCAATCCGCTGCCCCGGCCCCTGTTGGGACTAAAGCCATTGAGAAAACACACACAACCATTGTTGCCACCAAAAAAAATGTAACCCGTTTACTCTTTGTCATCTTTCTACCCTCCATTTTTTTATTTGGCCAAGATATTTGCAATTAAAAACACTTTCCTATTGGGAAAAAGCTCGAAATAATCAGTTCCCAAAAACCGTTCCACTGTTTCGGAATTAACAATAGTCAGAATCTTAATCTTGCAAATCTCTTGTAACACCCATCCTATCATCTTCCTATGTATGTAATCGGTTGCTGTATATGTTTGTCTGAATACAAAACCCAAGGAAACAAAGCTGCAATCATAATTTGTTTACCTGAGCTGTCACCAGAATCTGCGAAAAAATGCAGTTGTTACAAATAAAGACTTTAAGGAGACTATTTTTCCTTCACCAGTCCCCATTTGTTTATGTAGGTCTCCTTAACCTTAGGGTTAATCAGAGCTTTAGGCCACGATCCACCGATAACAAGAGAAATATCTTCGTATGGTCGCATTGCATATTTCTCTCTTGATTCCATGGAATAGTAAGCAGCGTGTGGGGTAATGGTAACACTTTCCAGTTCGAGCAGAGGATTGTCCGGCAACACTTCTTCCTTCTGAAGAACATCAAGTCCCGCACCAGCGATTTCTCCTTTTTTAACCGCGGTATATAAGGCTTTCTCGTCAATAAAGTCACCCCTAGCACAGTTAATCAGATAGGCTGTATTCTTCATCTTTTTAAACTGTTCCATATTGAACATATGCTTAGAATCCGACGTAAATGCCGCGTGAACCGAAACAAAATCTGAACTTTCAATAAGACAATCGATCGTTACTTCTTCGACACCAAGTTTTTTAAATACATCCGACGGTACATAGGGATCATAGGCCACTACCTTCATTCCAAATCCCTTGGCCATGGGAACAATATTCTGCGCAATTCGTCCGAAACCGATAAGCCCTACCACCTGTCCTTTGAGCTGAAACATGGGTGGCATAATTTGCGTTCTTATTTCCTTCTTCTCATATGAATCCCATTTTCCGGCGCGTACCGCTCTGTCAAGTCGACATATTTTCCTCGCGCAATCCATGATAAGGCCCATCGCATGTTCCGCAACTTCCAATGAACAATAACCACCGGGGAAAGAAACACATATACCCTTTTCAGTCGCCGCTTCGAGATCAATCGCCTCATAACCTGTGCCCAGATTATAGATCATTTTACATTTTTCTAATTTTTCAATAACTTTTTTTGTAACGGGGGTCATCATCGTTATAACAAACTCAGCATCCCGCGCAGCTTCAATGATGTCATTTTCCGTCTCACATGGAATCGTGACAAAATCAACACCTATTCTTGTATATTCACCTTTGTTATGAGGAACAAGGGCATTGTTTACAATCATTACAGTTTTATGCTTTTCCATATCCAGATACCTCTCTTTTTCCTTTCAATCTTTTGTTTCTAATCAGTAATTCCCAGTTAGACTTTTGCATACAAATAAGTTATAAAATCAGTACATTAAGAGCTTATCCGTAAATACGTTTTCATGTAAAAAATATTGGATATTAACCCCTTTTTCTTTATTTGCGGATAAGTTCATAACCTGCTATTGATCTAAAGAAAAGACTTTCCCTCATATTAAGCAGAATCTGTCTTCCTGTTCTCCTGCTTCTTGATTCTATTTGTATTTTCAAGGTGTTTAACCAGTAACTCTAAGGTTTTCTCATTCTGTTTCACAATTAATCGTTCTGCTTTTCGCGCTTTCTTTTCAATAATCGCTTCAACGAGCTTCTTATGCTCTAAATTTGATGTTGGTGCTCTGTGGGGCACTAAGTTGAAAACGATCCGAGCGACAATTGTTTTCTGCCATAACTCCTCGATCAACTTGACTAGGCTTTCATTGCCGCATCTTCTATAAAGGATCCCGTGAAACTCGTGATTCAGCCTGCCCATTTGTGAATATTTTTTGACTTCAATGGCCTCATCCATCTTTTTCGTAAGGTCCCGAAGACACCTTAAGTCTTTTGCTTTGAGCAAAGGAGTGGATAGACGAACAGCGTATCCTTCCAAAAGGGCTCGGATCGGATAAAGTTCTTTGAGAAGTTCTGTCTCTATCTTTTTTATGTAAGCACCTTGGTGGGGTCGGATCGTGATAAGCCCTTCCGCCTCAAGTCTGTTAAATGCCTCACGAACCGGAATTGCGGATATGCTGTGTGATTCAGCAATTCGGGAAACTACTAGTTTTTCCCCCGGCATTAAGTTTCCTTCAATAATGTCCTGTTTAACTATTCTATATATGTGATCTGCTTTGGTTTCCCCAATTATGTTTCTATTAGGTTTTTCCATCTTAACTCCTTCAGAATTCGATTTTCTCATCAAACTGAGCGTCTTTCAAAATCCTGTTCCTTGCCAGCCCCATGCCGAATATGCATCAAGAAGACCGCACTTTTCGGTTGCCTTAAAGAATTGAGAATGAGGCACATCCTGATGTACTCCCTTAGAAAACTATATCATCTCAAAAACTTAGCTCAACGAAATACAGCAGAGCGCATAGAGCCTAAACATGTAATATACGATATATGATATATGATATATGATTGTCAAGCACTAATTTGAGCCCTGTCAGAAGCAAGTAATCTTGTCCAGAGTTGTAGCACGTAATCTGTCCGGTTTATAATGAGTCACCAAGAAGTGCCAATGAGACGGACAAAGATATTACAGGAGATCCGGAAGATGTGATTTGAAGAGACTTATGGAATAATGGACAGAGAAATCACTTCCGACACGCGAATCCCCGTCGCATACAGAAGCTCCAACATGGCAGTATCCCTGACAGCAAGCGGGGTCTTCGTGCCAGGCTGCTTTAAGAGAAGG
>JAFDAI010000018.1 GCA_019313905.1 Deltaproteobacteria bacterium
TGGTCGAATGTATGGTACGCCCGGTTGGATTCGAACCAACGACCAACAGATTCGAAGTCTGCGACTCTATCCAGCTGAGCTACGGGCGCTTTCTTTCTTGTTCGGGCAACACCGTTATCGGAAATAAAAAATAGAGCCACAAAACCGCTTCAAGAAAATTAGTTTTCCTATCTATTCTTTTGAGTTCCTTTCGTCAAGAATTATTTTAGTTTTTTTTGATAATTGAAGTCAAAATCCGGTTTTGAGATGACACGCGGTATAATGTTCATTGCCCCTGTCATCAAGGGCCGGTATCACCTTGTCGCATATATCCATACTGTATCGGCACCGGGGATGGAATGGACATCCGGAGGGAGGGTTTATTGGACTGGGTATGTTGCCGCCAAGGATTTCCCGCTTTTTTCTGTACGTGGGATCCGGGACGGGGACAGATGAGAGGAGGGCCTTTGTGTAGGGGTGAAGAGGGTTTTTATAGAGTGATTTTTTATCCGCGAGTTCCACGATTTTCCCAAGATACATGACGGCAATCCTGTCGCTTATATGTTCAACGACGCTGAGATCATGGCTGATAAACAGATATGTCAGATCAAAATCCTTCTGCAGATCTCTCAGGAGGTTGAGTATCTGGGCCTGTATAGAAACGTCCAGCGCTGAGACGGGTTCGTCCGCGACAACAAGTTCAGGATTGAGGGCAAGCGCCCGCGCTATGCCGATGCGTTGTTTCTGTCCGCCGCTGAATTCGTGAGGATAACGTCCCATCTGTTCCCTGTTCAATCCCACAGTTTCCATCAGGTCAGCAACCCTGTCCCTGTTTTCTTTTCCTCTGGACATGGTGTGTATGGTGAGGGGTTCTCCCACGATGGCGCCCGCGCTCATTCTCGGATTCAGGGATGAGGAGGGGTCCTGAAATATCAACTGTACCTTTCTTCGAAAGCCCTTTAATTCTTTTCCAGAATACCTGAATATGTCATTCCCATTGAAAAAGATCTTTCCGCCGGTTGGTTCTTCAAGCCTGGTGATAAGACGGCCAAGTGTGGTTTTTCCGCATCCTGATTCTCCTACCAGCCCCAAGGTTTCTCCCTTGAAGATCTGCAGGTCCACACCGTCTACGGCTTTTACCATCGCATTCTGCCGGCCTGACAGGAGGCCGCTCCGTATTGGAAAATATTTCTTCAGTCCTTCAATGTTTAATAAGACAGGATTCATCTGCGCATCACATCACTCATATTTCCAGCACCTTACATAGTGACCGGGAGATTTTTCTCTAAGGTGTGGTTCTTCTTGGGCGCATATATCCATGACGTCCGGACATCTGTTCCGGAAACTGCACCCGGAAGGAAGTTCATACAGGTTCGGGACAGTACCAGGTATTGTGCTGAGGTATCCATCTTTTCCAGAAGCCTGTTTTGGTGTGGATTCCATGAGGCCCCTGGTATATGGATGGAGCGGTGCGGAAAACAGCTCAATTACACTGCAGTATTCCACCACTTTGCCCGTATACATTACCGCGGCGTGCCGGGCCATCTCCGCGACTATTCCAAGATCATGGGTTATAAGCATTACAGATGTTCCCACCTCGTCTTTCAGCTTGTTTATCAAATCGATAATCTGCGCCTGGATGGTTACATCGAGCGCTGTTGTGGGTTCATCCGCGAGCATCAGTACGGGATTGCACGCGAGCGCCATGGCTATCATTACACGTTGACGCATTCCACCGCTCATCTGGTGTGGATAATTGTTAAGTCTGTTTCCAGCAGAGGGTATACCGACGAGCCGGAGCATATCAAGAGCACGGTCCAGCGCGTCTTTTTTTGAAAGTCCTTCATGGAGCCTTATCACTTCAGAGATCTGATCCCCCACTTTCAGTACGGGATTGAGGGAGTTCATCGGCTCTTGGAATATCATGGATATGTCGTTACCACGAAGCCTTCGCATCTTGTTTTCGTCAAGGCTGAGCAGATCAATGTCTTTGAATTTTATCTGTCCGGACACAATTCGACCCGGTGGGTCCGGTATAAGTCTCATTATGGAGAGGGCGAGTACTGTCTTACCACACCCCGATTCACCAACGATACCCAGGGTGTCTCCCCTGTCGATGGAGATATCCACCCCGTCAACGGCCCTTACGGTGCCGTTTCTCGTTTCAAAGTGTGTCTTCAGACCTTTTACTTCAAGGATTTGCATTGGAAGACTGGCTCCTGTCCATAAGGAATTGCACGAGAAGCCTTACGCCTACGCCGGACGCACCCTTGGGGATATAAGGTTTATCTTTCAGCAGGAGTGCGGGACCGGCAATGTCGAGGTGCACCCATGGATAATCACCTGCGAATCTTTTGAGCAGAAGAGCCGCGGTTATTGTGCCTCCTGCCCTTCCTCCGGTATTTTTGATGTCTGCCACGTCGCTCTTTATCAGTTCGTCATACTCGTGCCACAGGGGGAGTTCCCATACCGTTTCGCCTGTGGCATCCGAGGCGCTATGTATCTTTTCTTTCAGGTCGCTGTCTGTTCCCAGCATACCTGTAAGGTAATCACCCAACGCTATCACGCACGCTCCTGTCAGTGTGGCGAGGTCTATTATTGCTGCCGGTTTGTATTTTCCCGCAAATGTAAGTGCGTCCGCCAGGATCAGCCGCCCCTCGGCATCGGTATTTTTGATTTCTATTGTGATGCCTGACATGCTTTTCAATACGTCTCCAGGTTTGTATGCCTTTCCGCCCGGAAGATTTTCGGTGGCAGGAATTATGCCCACCACATTCAGTGGTATTTTCAGTTCAGCAGCCGCCTTGATTGTGCCGATCACCGCGGCGCCGCCGGACATATCCGATTTCATTTCATCCATTTTTTCGGAAGGTTTTATGGAGATTCCTCCGCTGTCAAAGGTGACTCCCTTGCCGACCAGAACTACTGGTTTGTCGTTTTTACTGCCCCCATTGTATTCCAGTATTATCAGTTTTGCCTCTTCGGCGCTGCCCCTTGCCACACCTAGCAGTGCATTCATGCCCAGCTCTTTCATTGCGGCTTCATTCAACACCTCGAATTTGAGGTTTCCCTCCTTCGCGACATCGCCAGCCCTGTCTGCCAGGATTGTGGGTGTCATATCATTGGATGGCGTGGAGACGAGATCTCTCGCGCAGTAGACTGCCCGGGAGATAATCTCCGCTGTTTTTGCGCCGTCCTTTACATCCTCCAACAGTCCGGGCCTGCTTTCTACTATAGTAAATTCGCTTATTTCCCCCTTTTCGTCCTCTTCGAGGGTTTTATAGGGTGTGAATCGGTACAGACCCAGCATTGCGCCTTCAACGGCGGCCTGTGCTGTTTCTCTGATGGAGAATTCCGACTCGCCGAAATCAAGGGACGTGGCCAGCTGCGTTATGCTGAGATCCCTTATCTTCTGGCACGCCTTTGAGAATACCCCTCTTAATTTCTCAAGGTTGAATTCCTTCTTTTTACCCAGGCCCGTAATCATTATCCTCCTGCTGCGGAGCAATCCTCTGGTATACACAACCGAAGAACTGTAGAGTTTTCCTTCAAAATCTCTCTGCTCAATCAGTTCGGTAATAAGGCCGTTGCACTTTTCGTCAAGGAGACGAGCCGTCCCTTCCGGCATTTGATTGTCTTCAAAATGTCCCACAAGCAATATCTCGCAATCGAAATTTGTAAGAGATCCCGTTTTTACAGTAATATTCATTTGTACCCCCTGAAATTGTTGTATGCCCCCAAAAAATAGCACATGAGCGCGAAATGTCAATCTTCCGCGTGTCCGTCTCCGTGGTTTGCGGGATGTTTGTCAATAGAGTCTATTTCTTCACTGATCTTCCCGGCCATTTCACTGCCGGGCGGGAAGAAGTTTTGAGCGGCCTTAAAGTGAAAAAGCGCGCTTTTGAGCTTATGCTTCTTTTTAAAGAAGATTCCGAAATTATAGTGGGACTTTCCGGGTATGTTGATCTTTCCGTAGAGCATTGCCAGATTATGATATATAGGGATGTCATCCGGATTTTTCTTCATGAATTCTTTATAAAGCTCGAGAGCGGCGTTATAATCCCCGGCGGTATCGTATGATCTTCCCAGGTACAGGATGGTGTCGGCGTCCTTTTCGTCTATGGAACGGGCTTTCTGCAGGGCCTCTATCGCGTCGGATGTATTTCCAAGGTTAAAATAGCTGATGCCCAGATCGCGGAGAATATCGGCATCATCAGGGGACAGCAATAGTGCCCTGCGAAAATTAGAGAAGGACTCCATCGTCTTGCCAAGCTTTTCCTGAATGACCGCGAGTCCGTACAGGGCGTCCGGGTTGTTAGGATCTTTTTTCAACACGTTCTGGAAATATCTGAGACTTGAGTCAAGGTCTTTTCTGTCAATAACCAGTATGGTTTTTATCCTTCCCAAACCTCCTATTATGTTTTCAGCACCTCCCTTCGTGTATTTTGTCTGAAGTAGACCGTCCAGATATATTATCCTGTCTCCTGTGCCGGGATGGGTCAGAAAATAGGAGGGGATGGAATTTGAATAGAATTCATACTTTCTCATAATTTTCAGAAAATTCAGCATGCCCTCGCCATTATATCCGGTTTCCACAAGATATGACATCCCGAGGCGGTCGGCTTCTTCCTCATGTTTTCTGCTGTATTTGAGATTAAGAGTTGTCGCTGTCGCCATGGAGAAACTTGCGACTGCCGCGGTTAGTTCGCCGCTGCCCCCGAGGAAGGCTCCGGCCAGGATTGCCGCAATAGTCGCGATGTTTATCTTCTTTGAATTCTCGATAGTTTGCGCTATGTGTCTGGCCTTTATGTGTCCTATCTCATGCGCCAGCACTCCGGCGAGCTGACTTTCGTCTTCGCTAAGTTCTATAAGGCCGCTGTAGACATACACATAGCCTCCCGGGGTTGCGAAGGCATTGATCCCGGAACTGTTAATTATGGAAAAAGTAAAATCGAAAAAGGACTTTTTACCATGCGAAAGCAACAGATGTCCTATCCTGTCGATATATTCATTTGCTTTTGGATTTTTTACAAAAACGCCTCTGTCCTTCAGCTTTTCATAGAATTCTTTTCCCAGTTTCTTTTCATCTTCTATAGTGAAAGAGGCGAAGGCCGCCCCTGCTGACACGAGAATGTACAGGAGAGTGATAACAATGGCGGATATCTTTATTATGTTGTGGCGAGAATCTAATTTCATAACACCCTTTTATGCATACCCTTTTTCGCGTTTTTAATCAAGCCAACTTCGTAAAAGGTGCATTCACCCTTTATGTTTCCAGACTTTTTTTAACCCTTTCAGCTATCTTTCTTACCCTCTCCATAGCCTCGTTTTCATTGATTGTAAGAAGCCTGCGGTTTTCCATTACTATCCTGCCGTTTATGATCACAGTCTCCACGTCTGATCCGCCCGCGGCATAGACAATGTGGGAATACTCGTCATATATGGGGGTAAGGTGGGGTTTATTCAGATCGATAATTATAATATCCGCCTTCATTCCTGGCTTTAATGATCCTGTGATATTTTCCATCCCCAGCACGTGAGCGCCGTCTCGAGTTGCCATCCGCGTTACTGTTTTCGCGGACATCACTGTGGGGTCGAGTCTTTCGGTCTTTTCAAGCCTTGCGGCCGTGCTCATTTCACCGAACATATCGAGGTTATTGTTACTGGCGCAGCCGTCGGTTCCCAGCCCGACAGTGATGCCATGTTCCAGCATGCTTGATATGGGGGCGACTCCGGAAGCCAGCTTCATATTGCTTTCGGGATTGTGAACGACCTTGCAGCCGTGGTCGGCGAAGATCTTTATGTCTTCTTCATCCATGCAGACACAGTGGAAGGCGAAAAAACGCTCATCAAGGCAGCCGATATCCCTTAAAAATGCGGCTGCCCTTTTACCAAATTTTTCCTTCAATTGTTTTGCTTCCCTCTTATTTTCAAGAAAATGGGTTGCGAACGGAAGGTTGTACTCATCGGCCAGGGCCTTGGCATTCTTGAGGAGGGAAGGTGAACATGTGTAAAGTGAGTGCGGTTCAACCACAATATTGACAAGTGGGTCATCGGCCCACTTCTCGATAAGCATGCGCGTGTATGCGAATCCCTCTGTGGGGTTTTTTGCATTGGGCGAGGGAAAATCAAAGAGCCCTTCTCCAAGGAGACATCTCATTCCGGCCTGGCTGGCGACTTCGGCAGTTTCATCTTCGAAGAGGTACATGTCACAAAAGGTTGTTGTGCCCGATTTTATCATTTCAGCGCATGCAAGCATACTGCCCCAGCAGGCAAGTTCCGGATCAACATTTCTGGCCTCAGCGGGGAATATGTAATTATTCAGCCAGTCCATCAGTTTTATGTCGTCAGCTATACCCCTGAAACATGTCATTGCCGCGTGGGTGTGGCTGTTTATGAGACCCGGCATGACCAGACAATTGCAGGCGTCCATGGTCCTGCGGCCCGAAAAGCTCGTTTCTATATCTTCGGACTTGCCCACACCAACAATTGTGTCTCCATCTATGGCGATAGAACCATTATGAATGATAGAGTCTTCTTCGTCTGACGTGAGGATTCTTCCTCCGGATATAATGATGTCAACTTCCTGCATTTTAATTCCCTTGTATTCATTTCAATATAAGCGTTTCGTTATCACATTACCTGTTCGGCCTTCAAGAAATGAATTCGGTCTGTAGTGGTTGAAACAGGGGTAAAGTGTTTTCATCTGCCTGCCGTCAAATCTTGACTTTTTATGAGTGCATCAAAGTTGAGTTGATATGCTTTGTTCAAAGTTCAGGTCAACAGATAGCGCCCGTCTTCGTTGATACTCACGGTTCCTTTTTTTATCAGGCGGTCCAGGTGTTTCTTAATCATTCCCCGTTCGCCGGGTTCAAAAAATTCCCTCGGTTCCCGAGGCTTCTTATAGATAATCCATTGATTGACGATTTCATCCAGTGTTCTTGGTTTTTCGAGAAAATTCAGCAAGGTGTCTTCCCTCTGATCTATTATTCCAAGATAGGCTTCCACCCGTTTTGTGATATCTCCTTCTATTATGCCGGCCTCGTGGGAGGTGATGAATATCCTTGCGGGAATTGTTAATAATTTGTGGAGAGAGACCATGGTCTGATCTATATCGGACACCCTGTCACCATACCAGGGTCCGAAAGCTGTCAGGTCCAGGTCTCCCATAAAGAGCACCTTCTCCTCCGGGAAGAAAAAGCTTGAATGCCCTATGGTATGACCGGGTGTATGAATTATCTGAAGGGTTGTATCACCGAAATTCAGCAGATCTCCATCTCTGAATTCAAGGTTGGGGATACGTTCCCTGTAGTGAAAATAATTCACGAAAATATCGCGCCATTTATGCTCCAGATTTGTTCCCAGGAGCCCATAGAAATCGAGAAGCTTCTCCAGGGATCTAAAACAGGGTGCCTCATCTTTGGGTACATAAAGTTTCGCTTCAGGGAAGAGGTAATTGAAGGAGGTGTGATCTTCATGATAATGAGAATTTACGATAATATTAATCTCTTTTCTCATATTGAGTTTCTTTAACAGGTTCTCGCCGGAGCCGGGGTCTATAATTACTTTTTCTCTGTCATCAATAAACAGGGAATTACAAAAAGGGTATTTCCCCCCTTTCTGGCCCTGTATGAAGGTAAGGCAACCGAATTTTATTTCATCCATTGTCAGCTCCGTATTCTTGAGTTCGGGTAAATCGTTATGGCAAGGGCGACATAACACCTGTTTATATGAAGTTCTGGAGAGTGTCAAATTAACGCCCCGCTTTTGAAGGCTCTTTTGTACATTTCCCGATTTGACTTTTGGGTGTTATGCATATATAAAAACTGCTATATCTGAAGGAGAATTCCAATGAACAGACGGAATCTACAGGGTTGTTTCCTTATAGTCATGTTTTTTCTTATTTTGACTTGTCCACAGGCTGCGTTTTCCAGAGAAGATACTGCCTATATTTCATTCAAGAGGGTTGGTGTCTCCAGGCACCAGTCCGACACTTATATTGTGAAAAAGAATGAATGGCTGCTTAACATAATCCAGAAGAAATATGATGTTTCAAAGAGAGAGGCTTACAGGATACTGAAACTCGTTAAGCGCTTTAACCCTGAACTGAGGAATATGAATGTTATATATCCAGGGCAAAAGTTACTCCTTCCCAGAAAAAGATCTTCAGAAACAGCCGCCGCCGCGCATCCATCTTCCGGTGTGCTTTCCGATGAAAAAAAGGAAAAAGTCATTCTGAAATATGTTGTAAAGAGGGGAGACAGTATATCGGGTATTATCTACAGAAAGTTCGGAAACTCTCGCGGGGAAATCTATAGAATATTAGGACTTGTAAAGCGCCTCAATCCGAGGGTTAGAGATTTAGACAGGATATATCCCGGTCAGACCCTGTTCCTTCCTCGTACAATTCGCGAAATGGCCCGGTTATCTTTTGAAATGGATAAAGTCACCATACCTGAACATAAGATACTATCCGTTGTAAGTCATATTATAAACAGGATGTATGGCGTGGTAATAACAGATGGAAGTTACTGTATTCCGGTGCCTCCTTCCGGCGAAGTGAAGATCGATTGCTCCAGAGTTTCTGTTATAGAGATAAATGATGGCAACATAATTCTGCTGGATCTGTCGAACCGGATCCCTGCGGACCTGAAAAGAATTATAGAATCAACGTGGGAAAACTACCGCGTGGTCAGTATGCAAAAAGGGGAGAGGGTGTCCTCTATACTGGAGAGGGTAATAGATGCTACCGGAGTATATGAAGTCAAAAAGGTCAACCGGTACGAAAAGGTTGGCAATATTCCCATAGTAAAGGTCTTTGTCGAATGGCTTGTGTCGAAAAAACCGCGGTTCAAGGGAACAGGCAGTTACGCATTTAATTTTGTCAGCAAGTCTTCTCAGCTAGTGCCGCTTCCTGTAAAGGATTATGCACAGAGAAATGGTCTTGAGATAATTGAGATAATGGATGGTCTCGGCATAGCGGCCGATGAGAAGATATATCAGTCTTGTCCTGTGCAGGTTCTGGATTCCGGCAGCGGTATGGAACTGGCGAATTCACTGTTTGAGATGCTGGGATATTCTCCGGTGAAAGGTTCCGGAATTGATATATTAATCGGAGATGGGTTGACCCTGTCTATGAAGGCAGATCTGTTGCTGAATACTGAGGGGGGGCGCATAATTATAACCTCGAGCAGTGTTCCCGATCAGGTCGTGAATATCCTGCAAAAGAGAGGTGACAGGGTTGTCTTCATATCGGAGAAGGAAAGCCGAAAAGAAGTCATAGAGGGTATTATGCGAGTCATGAAGATTCCCTGTCTAAATAACGACTTCAAGTTCCCGCTTTCAGGACGTAACGGGAAAGAAAGCGGCGATATATCCCTTCCCGCCTTGCGGTTGGGAGATGGCGAGATATTGTATCTGGTAGATTATAATGTCGACAAAGAGATCTGTGGACTACTTAATAAAGAATATAAAGTGACGCTGGTAAGGTATTGAAGGTAAAGGGGATTGCTCTAATATCAGGCGGTCTTGACAGCATGCTTGCTGTAAAGATTGTGCAGGAACAGGGGATTGAAGTTCAAGGTGTTGCTTTTGAAACACCTTTTTTTAGTGCCGACAGGGCACTGGAAGCATGTGAAGCGATAGGCCTTCCCCTGGCCGTGGTGGACATTACGATGGAGCACCTCGTTATGCTCAGGACGCCGAGGTATGGGTATGGCAGAAATATGAATCCCTGCATAGACTGCCATATACTGATGCTCAAGAAAGCCGGGGAGAAAATGGAATCGGAAAACGCCGATTTCATTTTTACCGGTGAGGTACTGGGACAGCGTCCAATGTCTCAGGGAAAACAATCTCTCCATGTTGTGGCAAAAAGATCGGGGTATCAGGAATACATTGTTCGGCCACTGAGCGCCGGAATTTTGCCGGAGACGAAACCCGAGATGGAGGGGAAGATCGACAGGCGGAAATTGCTGGACATCCAGGGGAGGGGCAGGAAACGTCAGATAGAGCTGGCTGATAGATACCAGCTGACAGGTTACGCGAAACCGGCCGGAGGATGCCTTCTTACAGATCCCGGATTTGCAAATAGACTTAGAGACCTCTTCTCGCACGACAGCGATCTGGAGATCAGAGATATAGAACTCCTCAAGGTTGGAAGACACTTGCGTTTGAATGATAAAATAAAGATAATTGTAGGTCGGAAAAAAATGGAGAATACGATTATCGAGAAACTGTCACAAGATCGGGACATTGTAATCAGGGCCATGGATTTTCCCGGTCCCACGGTGCTGGTGCCTTATGGGTGTGAAAAAGAAGATCTGCAATTAGCCGCCGGTATATGTGTTCTCTACAGTGATGCGCCCGGTGATGTAAAAACTCTTGCGGAATGCCGCACGGAAGGTGCTATAAGCCATGTTGATATATTGCCCGCGGAAAAAGAAGTGGTACGAAGGTTGATGATCTAAGATGGGTTATCTATTTCCAGACCCTTAGACCCGAAATTATTTCATTTTGCGGGAGGTTGCCTGTAAGTAGCTACTCAAAGCCACAGGAACAAAGGCTCGAGGAAGGATAAAAGCACAAATTGGCTAAACCAGAAACAGGACGAATGTCGAAAAGTTTGATCAGAAAATCAAACAGCAAACAGGAGTTGCCTCTTTGAGCCTGATTACGTTTATAATATGTTGGAGGTTTAGATAAAAATGAATTTCAATAAAAAGAGAAGTCTTTTTCTGTCAGCATTCTTGGCTTTCACTATATTAATCTCATTAGTGGGGCACAGGGCCGCTTTTGCGACAGATAATGAAACTTACAAGAACCTGAAGCTGTTCAACGAAGTACTTAATATGGTGGAAAAGAACTATGTGGAGGAGGTTGATCCAAAGGTTGTTATTCATGGGGCCATAAATGGAATGATAAAATCACTGGATCCTCATAGTGCTTTTATGACCGCTGAACAGTACAATGATCTTAAGATTGATACAAAGGGGACCTTCAGTGGTCTGGGCATTGTCATAACTATGCAGAATGATATGATAACCGTGGTAGCGCCTATAGAGGATAAGCCTGCATTTATAGCCGGTGTCAAGGCGGGTGACGGGATAATCAAAATAGACGGCGAGACAACAAAGGATTTAACTATAATGGACGCGGTGCACAGACTCCGTGGCAAGAGGGGGACGAAAGTAACTATAACAATCGTTCGTGAGGATGAGGATGATCCGATAGATTTTGATATAGTAAGAGATATTATAGAGATAAAGAGTGTAAAACACAGGACATATTATGAAGATATCGGTTACATCAGGATTTCGAATTTTCAGGAAACAACTGCGGATGAACTTGATAAAGCTCTCAAAGAGATAAATACTGAAGATGCTCCCCTGAAGGGACTTGTTCTGGACTTAAGGAATAATCCGGGTGGCCTCTTGGGCCAGTCGATAAAAGTATCGGATATGTTTCTCAAATCCGGAGTGATCGTTTCTTCGAAGGGAAGAGCAAAAGACAGCGAGTATATATACACAGCCAGGGATGATGGATATGAACCCAAATGTCCTGTAATTATCCTGATCAACGGCGGAACCGCCAGCGCGGCAGAGATTGTATCAGGCGCGCTTCACGACAACAAAAGGGCTATACTGTTAGGCAATCAGAGCTTTGGGAAGGGATCGGTGCAGACCATTGTCCCCCTGAAGGATGGTTCGGCACTCAAGCTGACAATCGCAAAGTATTATACGCCTGCGGGGGAATCTATTCAGGCCAGGGGGATTGTCCCTGACATTGTTGTTGAATATATAAAGCCTGTCACTACTGGTAAGGACGAGCCCATACGGATCAGAGAAAAGGATCTGAAGGGACACATAAAGGGTGAGAAAGAGGAAGAAAAGGACGGAGAAGCCGGCAAAGAGATGGAGGATCTCAAGAAAGACAATCAGTTAAAAAACGCGATAGATCTTTTGAGGAGTTGGGATACCTTCAAAGAGATATGAAAACGCCGGGAGTTGGCGAATTGAACGCAATTTATCAGATGTCCGTATAATATTATAGTGAAGAACAAGACAATCTATTCAAAAAAAAGATCAAAAAAAAGGGCGACTTATTCGAAGGGAAGATCTCTTGGAAGCTGGGTATACATGTTTGTCCTGTTTGCCGCCGTGGTATTCGCGGGATATTCGCTGTATCGCTGGATGTGCATTGAACCCGCACAGGTTCCACACAGGGAAGTTTCGGTTAAAAAGGTTGTTGCAAGGAATAGCACGGAACGTGAAAGCGTAAAATCCAGAGAACCAGTAAAACATAAAAACAGAGGGCAGGCAGACAGGAAAACTACGCCCGGGACGGAAAACAGAATAGCCATTGTTATTGACGATATGGGATATGATTTACTGGTCTTGGATGAAATCCTTCAGATAGATGCACCCATAACGGTCTCCATTCTTCCTCATCTTTCCTGTTCTGTATTGGTTGCCGAGAGGGCAAACAAGGCGGGAAGAGAGGTGATCCTGCACCTGCCTATGGAACCATATGGTTATCCCGGGAAGCGTCCGGGTAGCGGAGCGCTTCTTTTACAAATGGACAGGGATGAGATAATGGATCAACTGGAAGAAGATATCATGGATATTCCCTATATATCGGGTGTCAATAACCATATGGGGTCTAAATTTATGGAAGATGAAGAGAAGGTAGAAATAGTTCTGAGGCAACTGAAGAGAGAAGGACTTTTTTTTCTGGACAGCCTGACGACGAAAAACTCAAAGGGAATACAGGTTGCGAGGAAAATAGGATTGCGGCATGTTGGAAGAGATATCTTTCTTGATAACAACTGTGATCTTGAAGATACGCTTGATATATTAAATCGTATTGCCGAGAAACAAAATAGCTGGAAAACGATGGTAATTATTGGACATCCGCATCAAAGTACAATACAGGCAATCAGAAAAGCACTGCCCATTTTCCGGAACAGGAAGATACACATTGTGCCATTATCCGATCTGATCCAGTAAGGGTTAATTCCTTAGGTGTGAAGTTCTTGCAAAAATGGCAAAAGAATTAAAAACAATCACGAAACCACGAAAAGAAAGAAAGCACGAAAGCAAATCTTATTTTTCGTGTTTTTGTAACTTCGTGCCTTCGTGATAAAATTCTATTTGGTTCCGGCTTGTCCGGATTAGGATGTTTGCGGGAAAAAGATTTCTACCCAGGTGCCGACAGCATCCCCAAAATGGTTTTGAGCAAAGAAAACTGACTTTTTACGACTGCATAAAAATAAGATATGAAAACCGCAAACAATATAAAAAATACCTCCATTATAATCATTATCATTCTTTTCTCTGTTATCGCAGCATGTGTATATTCCCCGTATGAGAAACAAGCCGGTCCGCGGGGACAGGCAAAAGACGTTCTTCCAAATGGGTATTACCACTACTCTCTCGGGGTACTCTTTGCACTTGATGGAGAGATTGACAGGGCCATTAACGAATATGAGAGTGCCCTTCAGTTTGATCCCGAATCTTCCTATCTCATGAATGAACTTGCCGCACTCTACATAAAAAAGAAAGAGTTTTATACAGCGATCGGATTGTTGGAAAAATCTGTCACATGCGACCCTGACTATATCGATTCCCATATCCTGCTGGGTGGTCTGTACGGCAATCTCCAAAGATACGAAGACGCCATAAACGAATACAACAGGGCTATTGATATAGATCCGGAAAAACTGGAGGCATACCTCTTTCTTAGTCTATTCTACCGCGAAAATAAGGATTATGAAAACGCAATAAGAGCGCTTGGCGATCTTATCAAGATTGATCCCCGTAACCTTATGGGTAACTATTACCTTGCCAAGATATATGCTGCGATGAAGAATTATGATGAAACTGAGATATGGCTCCAAAAGACACTGGATATAAAACCAACATTCAAACCGGCACTGATAGATCTGGGGATGCTGTACAGGTCTCAGAATAAAAATGACAAGGCCATGGAGATTTACAGAGATTTTCTCCGGACTGATCCATCCAGCAATGAGATAAGATTTGAACTGGGGAACATCCTCTTAAAATTAAAGAGATATAATACAGCCGCCGAAGAACTTGAGAAGATATTGGAACTGGACAATTCTCTTGCCGATGTGCATTTTTCGTTAGGACTTGCATATTTTTTTGGTGGTGAAGAATACAACAAGGCCATTGGGGAATTCCTTACCGTACTTGAATCACGTCCCGATAATTACAGGGCCATCTTTTTTCTCGCTGGTGCGTATGAAGAGAAAGGACAATACACAGACGCAATGAAGGAACTTGAGACCATACCTGAAGAATCGGACATGTACACAGCCGCTCGCATCAGGATGGGATTTATTCTGAAGAAAGAAGGTCATGCCGGAAAAGCGATAGAATTGATCAAAAGAGAGGTAGAAAAGAGCAGTAAAGATCTTGAATTCTACAGATTTCTCGCCGCTCTTTACGAGGAAGAAAACAGGCTTGGGGATGCAGAGGATATCTTGAGGAAAGCTCTTTCCCTCTCGCCACAGGATATAGATTTACACTACAGATTGGGCATTATCTATGGCAAGGGAAACAAGCATCAGGAAAGTGTAAGAGAGATGAAGGCCGTGCTCAAGCTTGATCCGGATAACGCTAGTGCGATTAACTTCATTGGTTACAGCTATGCGGAGAGGGGCATCAAGCTTGATGAGGCCGAAAAACTGATTAAAAAGGCCCTTCGCCTGAAACCGGATAGCGGTTATATTATGGATAGTCTTGGTTGGGTTTACTTCCGGCAGAACAGGATAAAGCTCGCGATAGATTGTCTGAAAAAGGCGTGGGATCTTTTACCCGAAGAGCCCGTAATTGCCGGTCATCTTGGCGATGCCTATAAAAAAGACGGCCAGATGGAGAAGGCGCTGAAGATATATAAACGGGCGCTGGACTTTAACCCGGAGAACAATGACCTGAAGGAAAAGATAAGAAACATAAGGATACCCGGTGAATAAAAAGAATATTATACTAATTTGTCTCGTTCTCCTTATGGTTTCCGGGTGTATTTCCGGGAAGATTCCAGAGTTCACAAGAGGTCCGGTGGCATCTCCTGAAGATGTTCTCGGGAAAATCGCCATGCCGGCCAGTGGCGATATAATAAGGGCCACCGCTAACATCACACTGAATTCTTCTGAGGGGAGATATTCAAGAAAAATAGCGCTCTTACTGAAGACGCCTTCTTGTCTTCACGTAGAAACGATACCGGTCTTTGGCCCGGCGGACTTTTTCCTTTCCGCGAACGAGAAATCTCTCAAGGTGTTTCTTCCCGGGGAGGGGAAGTTCTATGTGGGCAAGGCGACAAAAGAAAATCTTTTTCTGTTTTTCAAGGTATTTCTCTCCCCTGGTGACATGGTTTCCATACTTGCCGGGTTGCCTCCGCAAATAATGGAGGGAACCCTTTCGGAATATGTGAAAGGAAGATTGTACCGTGTGGATATCAGATCCGGGGAGAGAAAGCGGTCACTCTGGATAAATCCTGATGACTATACATTAACAAAGATTGAAGAGATTGATGATGGCAGGATTATCTATAGGGCAACATTCAAAGACCATGTTGTTATTGATGGAATACCATATCCGGGGAGGATAGATATAGAGGTGGAAGAACCTGAAAGGGCGAGTATAAATATACGCTATCTTGATCTTGAAATCTCACACGATGAAAATACGAAGGCTTTCGACCTCCGAACGCCTTACGGTGTCACCCCTGTATTCATAGACTGATGTCTGGAAACCTTTGTAAAATGCCTTTTCTTGCCCGATTACAGCGTCAAACTCGAATTTCAATCTTTGAAATACTCAATTGATACCAATTGGCGCGGCTGTACAGTCGCGCCAACTGGCAGGCAGTCTATTTGATATTGATCAGTTTTTTCCTGGCTACTCTTGCTGGTGTTGTGTTGGGATAATCTTTAATAACTCTCTGTAGCAAGAGTCTGGCGCTGGATTTATCGCCGAGTTTCAGAAAAGAGAGAGCCTGTTTCAAAAAGGCACTGGGAACCTTGTTTCCCTTGGGGTAATTCTGGATTACCCCTTCATATTCCACGATTGCTTCTTCGTATCTCTCCTCGAAATAGTCACATTCCCCGATCCAGAATTGCGCATTATCTGAATACTCTGTGTTGGGGAAGGATTTCAGGAATTTCCGAAACTCTTCTTTCGCCAGGGCATAGTTTCCGTTCTTGAATATACGGTAGGCGTTGGAATAAGCTTCTTCCTTGCCCGTTGCTTCCTCCTTTTTAATGGGGGAGGTTTCCTCATTTCCGCCCTTTTCTTTTTTGGATTCCCCTTTGTCGATACCCAGATAGCTTTCAAGGTATTCCAATCTGTTGGAGATATCGGCCAAGCTGTCGTTTAGATTTCCCAATTTTTTTTCTGACTCAAGAGCCGCTACCTTTACCTTCAATCTTTCAGCAGTTCCCCGCAGTTTCTGCACACTGTCCCTTAGATCTATTGCGTCTGCGTCGACGTTTGCCTGACTCTTCCTCGTTGACTTCATAGACTCCCTGAGGTCTGAGGTATCCTTTTGAAGGTCGGCTATTTTCGCTCCGAAATGTCCCTCAACCCGGAGAAGATCTTCCTGTGTTGCACACCCGGTGCATGTGAATATCAAGACCAGGGAAAGGATTATAATATTTTTCAAGAGAACGCCCCTTTGCAATTACTGTTTTTTGGGGAATATAATGAAGTGATCTCTCCTGTTTTTTGTCCACGCCTCTTCACAATCTCTGGGATCTGCGGGCAGTTCTTCACCGTAGCTTATGGTGGTTATTCTTGTTCTGGCGACACCCAGATTCACGAGATAGGCCTTAGCCGCTTCTGCGCGTCTTTCTCCCAGTGCCAGGTTATACACTGCCGTTCCCCTGTTATCGCAGTGGCCCTCTACCGTCGCTTCGAAATCCCCGTGTTCCGACAGCCAGCCCGCGAGTTCTTCCAACAGCGCCCTGGCTTCAGGTTTGAGATCATATCTATCGAAGGAAAAATGTATATCCTGGAATGCGGCGGCTTCTGCCAGCATCTTTTCCTTCAGGGCTTTTTCCTTTAAGGCCTGTTTCTTTAAAGCAGCCGCTTCTTCTGCCGACGGTTGCGCCTGGGTCAATCCGGCATCGTCCTTAACCACTTGATCCTTGGCACATCCTGCAACGAAGATCAGTGAAAAACTGCATACAAGCACCAGTATTCCTGTAATCAAATTTCTTCTCATTGGATACCCCTCCTTCAAAAAGTTTAGATAAATTTATCTTCTTAAAGCATAAAACAATTGTAAACTCAATATAAATTTAGATGGCTGGACCATGAAGGGCTTTTAAATAGCTCTATCCCCTTTACGCTGGGTATTACCCTCAGATTCAATCCATTGGAGTTTATTACGCATACCCTTCTCCGTCCGCCTCTCTTCGAAGAAAAGGCCAGATACCTTCCATCCGGTGACCAGGAAGGCGATTCTCCTCCTCCCGATTCGAAGGTGAGCTGCATAGGGTTGTCTCCGTTTTCTCCAATGGAAAATATCTGGAAGCGGCCGTTTGATGAGCCTTCATAAGCTATCCTGGTTCCATCAGGTGACCAACAGGGTGACGAGTTGTATGAACCCTCAAGTGTCAGCCTTCTTATATTTTTCCCTTCCGAATCCATAACAAATATCTGTGGAGATCCGGAGCGGTTTGATACAAAGGCTATTTTACGTTCGTCCGGTGACCACATCGGAGATACATCTATGGAGCGATTCCTTGTCAGACGCTGAAGTCTGCCGCTGCTGAGGTACTTGATGTAGATATCTTCATTTCCATCCTTGCTGAGAACAAGGAGGACTTTTTTTCCGTCAGGGGACCAGGACGTGAGCAGATTCAATCCACTGAAACGGGATATCTTTTTTGTTTTCCTGCTTATCAAGTTTGTGATGTAGCAATCGGGATTTCCGGCCTTGTACGATGTGAAGGATATCTCTGATCCGTCCGGTGACCAGCGGGGCAAGAGTGTGAGAGAATTATAGGCAGTTATCCTGACGGGATCAGAACCGTCGAAGTTTATTGTATATATCTCAGAATGATTACCCTTTCTTCCGACAAAGGCTATCTTCGTATCAAAAACGCCCCCTCTGCCGGTGAGGGCCATGAGTATTTCGTCTGTAAATTTGAGAACCATGGTCTTTTTTTCTTCCGGTTTTCCCCAGTATTTTTTGCCTGTAATAAGTTTTCCCTCAACAGTGTCGAAGAGACGAAACTCCACGACAAGATTTTTGCCACTGTAACTGAATCCCCCCTTTATCAGGAAGTCAGAGCCAATACTTGACCAGCTGGAGAAGTCGATTTTCCCGGCGGTTATCCCGGAACTGTTCCGATCTTCAAGAAAAGCGTCTTTGCTGATTATCTTGAAAAACCCTGTAATTTTCAGGGCGCGGGACAATTGATCCATAAACCACTCGGACAACTTTTCTTCAGTTCCTGTCTTTCCCAGGTTTTTGAATTCTGGTATCGCCACCGGGAACTTCTGGAACGCGGGAGAGTTTATGTCTATATACACCTTTCCGCAGGCCACGGAACTGCACCAGAAAATCAGCAAAAAAATGAGAAAACCTGTTATCTTACGCATTATCTCTCTTACGATCCAAAACTGTTGTTGGCTCCCGGAACTCCTCTGGAATTGCGGGGTGGATTATCTGATTCCTGATTCCTATAGTTCAGAGGAGTGGAATCTTATTCCCAGATCAATGTATCTCTCGTCCAGCCATTCGGGGAGAGGAGGAAATGGCTCCGCTTTCTTAATTGCCTTTATGGCAGATCCATCAAAATACCTGTTACCAGATTTTTTTTCGAAGCTCAGGTGGGACACACTGCCGTTTCTCAGGATCTTTGCCTCTATGATTGCTTCAAGGTTGTCATCGGGCAGTATACCTTCGGGCAGAGCCCATTTTTCTTTTATCATGGACCAGACAACAGAGTAATACACCTTCATCTTCATATTCATCTCGGAATGGCCACGAGAGGTTGACGGACGGGAACCTTTCGTGGCCGACGCAACCTTCTTTTTTATACCCTCTATTGCCGTATCGGCATTTCCAGATGTACTTTTCCGATGGATTTTTGTTTCCCGGACAGGGGCATGCAGGCTCCTGGCGACCTCTTTTTTTATTATTATTGAACGATTTTTACGATTCAATCCGACTACTTCCCTGGAAGTTGCCTCGGAAGATCTGACCTCTACGGAACTTGAGGGAAGACTTACCAGATCCACGGTATATGATGGTCCGAATGTCCACCTGGGGCTTGGCAGGGATGGAGAAAAAAATATAATTGAAAGGATAAGGGCATGGAGTAGAAAAGAGAGCACGACCATGTTGCTCAAACTCATGGTATCACCGTGATTTCTCTCCAGCGCCTCCGATAAAAAAGTCATGCCTATTCCTTCGGAGATTCTGTAATCATTCCCAACTTATCTACGCCGGCCTTCCGCACCTCAGACATAACACGAACAACAAACCCGTAAGGAACTTCTTTATCTGCACGCATGAATATTTCTCTGTCTATCCTGGACGAGAAAATGCTTTTCAGCTTGGCCTCCAAGCCTGTTACGGATGTCTTGTATTTGTTTATAAATATCTCTTCCTTGTTGTTTATTGTCAATATGAGTTTTTCCTCGCCGACATCCACGGTCTTGGCCTTTACCCGGGGAAGGTTGACGTCTATCCCCATCTGTAGCATAGGGGCGGTAACCATAAAAATTATCAACAGAACCAGTATAACGTCGACAAGGGGCGTGACATTGATATCTGATATGGGTCGTGCCGCGGTATTTCTTCGATTTCTTGAATATTTCATTTGTGGATTCTCTTTGTGTAATACCTTTCTACTATGTTGAGAAATTCAGAAGAGAAACTGTCTGTTTCCACCGTCATGGTTCTTACCTGATTTATATAGTAGTTATAGAAAATAACCGCGGGTATAGCCGCTGCCAGGCCGGCAGCGGTGGCTATCAGGGCCTCCGATATTCCAGGAGCGACTACCGCCAGTGTGGCGGAACCTTTTACTCCAATGCCCCTGAACGCATTCATTATGCCCCATACGGTTCCGAAGAGCCCTATGAAAGGACAAGCGCTTCCCGTGGTGGCGAGAAATCCCAGGGAACTTTCCAGGTTTGTTGTCTCGAGATCGCATGCCCTGTTCAAAGCCCTTTCAACATTATCCAGACCCCTCATTTCCGGCGGCCATGGGGCCTCGGAATCTGCATCTGTAAAAGCTTCCTTTCTAATTCCGGCGACCTTAACAAGTTCGGTATAGCCCGCCCTGAATACCTCGGCAAGCTGAGAATATCTGAATTTTTTCGATTCGGGAAAGACTTCCGACAATTTATTAATTTTCATATATTGGTCCAGGAACATGCCGTTTTCTCTTTTGGATTTTTTAATAACCCTGTATTTCATCAGGATAATCGCCCAGGAAACCACGGAAAAGAGAAGGAGCAACAGGAGCACGAATTGGACCATGGGTCCTGAGTCCAGTATCATGCTGAGTACGTTTCCATGAAAATGTCTTCCAAGATCTGTTGATGTTACAGCCAAAGCTTCATTCACTTTTATTCTCCTGAGTGTGTATTAAGACTGTTGGAGGATATGATAATAAGGTTCTCCAGCAGCCGGTTTGGAGGGATTCTGTAGTTTAAATTCGTTCTATTGTCAATATATCTTTTTGATGAACGTCAGAGGACATGCCTGGATCGTACCGCTTGCAGCCATTGCGGCCCTGCTTTTTTACGCTGTACATGGCCATATCTGCATTCTTCATCAACATGCCGGGATCGGTGCCATCATCAGGATAGATGGCAATACCTATACTGGTGGTTGTATAGAGTTCTCTTGCACCCACAATAAAAGGTTCTTTGAAAGCATCCAGCATCTTCAGGGCAATTATACGCGCGTCTTCCGCCTCCTCTATTTCCGGCAGCAGTACCAGAAATTCATCCCCCCCCATTCGGGCGATTGAGTCGCTCTTGCGCAGGAACCCCGGGAGACGTCTGCTGACAATTTTCAGTACCTCGTCCCCCATATTATGTCCCCATGAATCGTTTATGTCCTTGAAATTATCCAGGTCGAGCAACATTACAGCCAGCTTTTTGCTGCTGCGTTGCGCGTGGGCCAGCTCAAGCGATAGACGATCGTCAAACAATATCCGGTTGGATAGTCCGGTAAGTGGATCATGGGTGGCCAGATGGGAAAGCCTTTTCTCCACCCTCTTATGGTCAGTGATATCTATGGATGTTATGATCGCCCCTTCAGGGAAGGGAGATATCTTTATGTAAAGAAACTTATCACCGTACTGTTCATCAGGAAACTCCTTTGATACACCCGACCCGATGCATTCCATAAGGTTGGAGTACATATCATTCTTGTGTTTTCCCGCATAATCCCTGTACATAACGTCTCCGGGATTGGGCAGTCTGCAGCCTGATTTTATCTTTTCATGATTATACCCGGTTATTGTTCCTTTGTTGTCCACGATCATGGTTTCAATGGGATTGTTTTCGAATAGCGCGCGGTATCTTTCTTCGCTTTTGCGCACTGTCTCTTCTGCGAGCTTGCGTTCGGTAACATCCCTGACGATTCCGCGAAACCCCGTGAGATTGCCGGATGAATCTTTTATAAGGGATGCGGACAACTCAATGGTTTTTTCGATTCCATCTATCCTGATAATCCCATAGTCCGCTACCCTTGCGGGTTTTCCCGTTCGGTATACCTCATTAAATGTTGCATACATCTTCTTCGCGGTTTCGGGGTTGGCATATTGCAGATTGCTCATCCCAAGCAGTTCGTTTCTTGCCAGCCCCGCTATCCCGCACAGTGCGTCATTGAAAAATGTGAAATTTCCGGCAAGATCGACCTCAAAATATGCTTCCTCAATATTTTCCAGGATGGTGCGGTACTTTTCTTCGCTTCGAATCAGCGCTTCTTCCATTTGGTGCCTGTAGAGGGCCATTTCTATGGTAATGTGCAGATCTCTATCCTCAAAAGGCTTGGTGACAAAACCAAACGGGTTTGTCGCTTTTATCTGCTCTATCCTGTCTTCGGCTACGTTGGAAGAGAGATATATTACCGGTATGTTATATTTGGCATGAATCTGGTTTGCGGCCTTTATGCCGTCCATACCTTTTCCCAATGTTATATCCATCAATATCAGGTCAGGGCACAGTTCCGCCGTTTTCCTGATGGCTTCCTCTCCGGAAGAGACAATGGCGGCAACCCCATACCCCATATCCTGTAATCTGTTATGGATATCCATGGCGACAATATGTTCATCTTCCACAATAAGGATTTGTTTCTTCACGCAAAAATCACCCCTTTTACATCGCTGATTCATGTATCATATAGCATACTTTATCGTATTATCAACCAGTTTCCATCCAGAAATAGCCCTTTTCCGCAATCTCTGCGTCAGTCTGCGGGATTGTTTGTGCGGCGTACATTAGTACGCCTCCTCGCAATCCCTTGATTTTCTTGACCTTACGAAAAATTGCTCATTCCTGAACGGGAAACTTATTAGTGCCCTTTTTTGAGGAATCCATTCTTGGATGGATACTAACCAGTAATTTCCACGTCAAAAACCGTTGCGAAGAATCCGACGCTGATTTTTGCTGCCTGTTTGTTGCTATCACTTCTTGACAGGGAACTTAATTTTGTTACAGAATGAAGAGAGGAAAGTGGCATGGGCGGTCAGATTCGGCCTTAACTGCAGTTATCTTTTATCAGGTGTGAACAAATATGAGTTGTAAGCCCGTCATGGCATGTATAAACCGTATTATACCGGTACTGATTATAATCACTCTGTTGTCACTATGCGGTTGTGAAGGCGACAAAGCTGAGGGCGATTCTCATGCGGGGGAGCCATCCGCGGTCAGTGCTGCTTACGGGGGCATTATGGTCGAGGGCTCGATAGGAGATGCCTCCAACCTGATCCCCATACTTTCTTCGGACAGTGCGTCTCACAGTATTGCAGGTATGATCTTTAATGGCCTTGTGAAATATGACAAGGATATGAAGGTGGTAGGCGATCTTGCAGAATCGTGGGATATCTCCGATGATGGTCTGGAGATTACCTTTCATTTACGGAAAGGGGTCCGGTGGCATGATGGACATCCGTTTACCTCCGCTGACGTTCTGTTCACATACGAACTTACCATAGATCCCAAGACACCTACCGCGTACGCGGGAGATTTCCTCAGGGTAAAAAAAGCGCAGGTTATCGATCCCTATACCTTTCGTGTTACTTACGGAGAACCATTTGCCCCCGCTCTTATGAGCTGGAGCGCTTCGGTGCTTCCCAGGCACCTGCTGGAGGGGAAGGATATAACAAAAACGCCACTTGCGCGTCATCCGGTAGGCACGGGACCATACATGCTCAAGGAATGGAAGACAGGTCAGAAGATAGTGCTCATCTCCAATCCGGACTATTTTGAAGGGAGACCTTATATTGATGGGTACATTATGCGAATTATCCCGGATATGGCTACCATGTTTCTGGAGCTTCGCGCGAAGGGAATAGACAGGATGGGCCTTACACCGCTGCAGTATACCAGACAGACGGAAAACAACCTGTTTCGCGGGAATTTCAATAAGTATCGCTATCTGTCATTTTCCTATACCTACCTTGGCTATAATCTGGAAAACCCCCTTTTCCGTGACAGGCGGGTCAGGCAGGCTATCAGTTATGCCATTGACAAAAGAGAGATAGTTGAAGGCGTTCTGCTCGGTTTGGGGCAGGAAACCACAGGACCCTTCAAACCTGAAACATGGCCGTATAATTCCGATGTCAAACGCTATCCTTACGATCCGGGAAAGGCCAGAAAGCTTTTAGCAGAGGCGGGATGGAAAGACTCGAATGGAGACGGTGTGCTGGATCGTGGTGGCGGGCCTTTTGTCTTTGAGATCATAACAAACCAGGGAAATGAAGTTAGGGCGAAGTGCGCTGAGATTATTCAGAGGAGACTTGCTGACATAGGAATAAGGGTAAAGATCAGGGTTATTGAATGGGCCGCCTTCATCAATGAATTTATTAATAAAAAAAGATTTGACGCAACAATTCTGGGCTGGACTATTACCCTTGACCCCGATCTTTATGATGTATGGCATTCAAGCAAGACAGACCCCGGAGAACTGAATTTTATATCCTTCAAAAACAAAGAGGTGGATGAACTGCTGGAGAATGGGAGGAGTACCTTCAGCAGAATGGAAAGAAAAAGATGTTACGACAGGATTCAGGAGATACTCGCGGAGGAACAGCCTTACACCTTCCTGTATGTTCCAGACGCGCTCCCTATCATCAGCAGCCGTTTCCACGGAATAAAACCGGCACCCATCGGTATCGGATATAACTTTATCAAATGGTATGTTCCGAAAAGTGAACAGAGGTATGTTATTACAAAATAAAGTTTTACTTAGTGAATACAAACCCATCCTCGGTAAGGAGCGACAGGCAGGCTTCCACCACTTCGGCATCGTAGAGGGTTCCCTTATGATGTGAGATTTCCTCGATAGCTTTGCTCATCTCCAGGGCCGGTCTATAAGGACGATGGGACACAATTGCTTCAACTACGTCGGCCACTGCGATAATCTTTGCCTCGATATGCATCTCTTTTCCTGTGATACCCTGAGGATATCCTGAACCGTTTATCCTCTCGTGGTGTTGAAGTACGATCTCCGATATCGGCTGGGGGAATTCTATTTTTCTCAATATATTACTACCTACCGTAGGATGAGTCCTGATCAGATCCATCTCATTTGGAGTAAGCCGGCCCGGCTTGCTCAGGATTTCAGCGGGAACCTGGATCTTGCCGACATCATGTATAAGTGCCGCCATTTTTACCCCTCTCACCTCTTCCGGTAAAAGTCCCATCTTCCCGGAAATAGCGCAGGAAAGTTCTGCCACACGTCGTTGATGACCGGCAGTGTAAGGATCTCTCACTTCGACTGTGAATGCCAGTGTCCTGATCGTTTCTTCCAGCATATTCTGTAATTTGTCGTAGCTCTTTTTCAGTTCCTGATCTCTCTCCTTGTGCTCTGTGATATCACGGGCGACTCCCCGGAATCCTGCGGGGTTGCCTGATGAATCCAGTATCAGAGAGGCGGACAGGTTATAGATTTTCGTGCTTCCGTCTTTTCGTATGACCTCGTAATCCACAACCTTTGCTGGTTTTCCCGTGACATACATCTTGTTGAAGGTCTTATAGAGTTGCTTTGCTGTTTCCGGGGTTGTATATTCTCTGTTGTTCATCCCCTTCAATTCTTCCCGCGGGTAGCCCGACATCCTGTACATTGCGTCATTGAAAAATGTGAAATTTCCGGCAAGGTCAACCTCAAAATATCCCTCCTCGATACTGTCAAGTATACTCCGATATCTCTCTTCGCTTTCCAATAATATCTCCTGGGTTTTTTTGCGTTTACTGATGTCTCTGGTAATGGAGACAAAGCTAGTGCGTTCTCCGTCACTGTCCCTCAGAAAACTGTTTTTGGTTTCTGTCCATATGGCGGAGCCGTCCTTCCTGATCAGTTTCAATTCTACGGGATGTTGCCGTTCAGACGCATCCCATTTCTCATACTCTTTTATCCCTTTGTTTACTGCATCAAGAAAAGTATCCATGGACCCGGGTGCTATTACACGTTTTAAGTTGGATTTCTTCCAATGGCCTAAAATCTCTTTTATTTCTCCACTGTTATAGCCAAGGAGATCACTAACGGACGGACTTACATAGACAAGCTTAAGATCCATGTTCCACACGGTGACCATATCCCTCATTGTTTCGGTAAGTGTTCTGTAAAAACTCCCGGATTCTATAGGTGCGTAATTTGTGTCTTCCAAATATAGATACCCTCCCTTAAATATGTACAGCAAAGCATGATACACTCGTAAAAAGTCAAGATTGGACTTTTTGCGAAACCGTCAGACATGGATACAAAATCAAATCCTCTTCTTTACTCCCGATCTCAGATTGTCCCGAAGATATTCTCTGAATATCTTGTAATCTGCAGGCAATTTTACTGACTCGCCTTTTCTTTTGTCAATCCCTTTCATGCTGTCCGGTACCCCGGGTGTAATGCCGAGAAGTTCCACAATCTCATCAGGAAATTTCGCGGGATGCGCCGTTTCCAGCGACACGCAGAGTGGAAAATCGCCATATTGCTCAAGATATATTTCAAGCCCCCGCCATCCCACCGCGCCATGAGGTTCCAGAATTATACCATATCTTTCGTATGTTTTTTTAATGCATTTTTTTGTTTCTTTATCGGATATGCTCACAGAGAAGATATTTTTTCTCATCGCGTCAATATCGGGGTATCCGTAAACCGTTCCCGTTCTGTCCACCGTTCCGTTGTATAATTCGAAGAAACGGGCGAGATTGCTGGGATGACCCACATTCATGGCGTTTGAGATACATGCCAGCGATGGAGATAACTTTTCATATATTCCCTCTTTCAAGAATCGTGGAAACTCGTAATTTTCATTTGTGGGCATGAGCAGTTTTTTTACCGGCAGACCCATACGCCTTGCGTACTCGCATCCCAGGGCGTTTCCAAAGTTTCCTGAGGGAACCGACACAACGATATTTTCCCCATTCCGGCAGAGCTGTGCGTAGGCGTAAAAATAGTAGACCATCTGAGGGAGTATTCTTCCGAAGTTTATGGAATTTGCCGAGGTGAAGGATAGATAATTGAGTGAAGGATCGGAGAATGCCTGCTTGACCAGATCCTGGCAATCATCGAATTTTCCATCAATGGAGATAGCGCGAACATTATCACCGATTGTGTCAAGTTGCTTTTTCTGCCTCCCGCTTACTTCATACTTCGGGTAAAGGATAGTCACATCAATTCCTTCGACTCCCCTGAATGCCTCTCCGACGGCGCTGCCCGTATCCCCCGAAGTCGCGACCAGCACATTCAATATCTTTTCTTTATCACGAAAATGACTCATTAACCGCGCCATCATCCGTGCGGCAAAATCCTTGAAGGATGCCGTAGGTCCCAAGTCGAGACGCATAATATATTTGCGGTCTATTACTTTCTGCAGAGGAACGGCAAACGGGTACGAATCTTCTATGATTCTTCGTAAAATGCCGGCATCTATTTCACCGTCCAGGAATGCCCCGGTGACCAGAATTGCCGTTTCAATATAGGGTTTGTCTTTAAGCGAGATGATATCTTCATGGGATATGCGAGGGATGCTGTCGGGCATATAAAGACCCTCGTCCGGCGCCTGACCTTGGAGAAGCGCTTCTCTGAAAGTCACTTTTTCCCTGAAAGGGACGATGCCATTTATGTTGTCAAAATTTCTGTTTGTGCTGTAGTAGAGAATTCTATTTTTCATGGCGCGCGTCCAGTTCGTAATTTCTTATAAAATCGAGAAATATCCCGTGGTGTTTCATCAAGCCAAACCCAATTTTATATATCATATAAAAATTTCTTTCAATGGAACAATCTTCTATCGGTATTTCGAGAAGCAGGCCGCTTTCCATCTCGCGTTTTACCGCGTGGATGGAGATTATTGATACCCCCAGGCCATCCAGAACAGCTTCTTTAATAGCTTCCGAGCTTCCCAGCTCACAAACAATATTGAATCCGGAAAGATCCAGATTCGCACTCTTGCGGAGGTATTCTTCCAGCACCTTACGTGTGGCGGAGCCCCGTTCCCTTGACACGAAAGGTTCTTTCGAGACTTCATCCAGGGATACTTCTTCTCTCCCGTGCCACCTGTGAGATGCGGGGATTACCAAGACGAGCCTGTCCTCCCAGAGGGGTATCGCATTCAATTGTCTGTGAATAAACTTTCTTCCCACAAATCCCATTTCAGCCTCATCATCAAGTATCATTCCGAGGGCCGAATCGCTGTCGCTCGCTTTAACGTGACACTGAATGCCGCTATAGTTGTCCTTAAATGTTTTCAAAACACGGGGAAGAATATATGTGGCAGGGATGGAGCTTGCGGCTACATATATAGTTCCCGATTCGCTTTCTCTTATCCTTGATATCTTTTCTCCCGCGTCATCAATCTGTCTGAACACCCGCTTCGCGCACTCATAGAGAATCTTTCCTTCCGGTGTGAGTGTAACCCCGGTATTTTTCCTTTCTACCACCCTCGCACCTATCTCCTCCTCCAGATTTTTTATGTGTTTTGTAAGAGAAGGCTGTGTAAGGTACATCTTCTTGGCTGCTCTGCTGAAACTTCTTTCTTCAACAAGATTGACCAGAGATTCCATCTGCTGGATGGTAACATTTTTCAGACCTCTATCCATGCGAGGTAGATACCATAAGCAATATCTATAAGCAACTACGAATTATAACTATAATGAATTTGATTTATTCAATTAACTCAGATAGAAACTATGCTCAATGCAGTTGTAAAAAGCCAGTTTTCCTGGCTTGCTGAGAAGACTATTTTTTGATAGAGTGGTCACAATCTGGTCACAAAAAGAATCAAGGGGTTAGCTAAAACTCGCTAACCCCTTGATTTTATGGAGCCGATGAGCGGAATTGAACCGCTGACCTACTGATTACGAATCAGTTGCTCTACCAGCTGAGCTACATCGGCTTTTTTGCGACTCGCAAGGGTGACTTTCTATCTTAACGTTTTCGCATTGTCAAGAAATTAGCCTGGTTCCATTCGAAAATGATCATCTCCCCAATTTATGTGTTATCTTCCAGTGTTTTCTGTGCGCTGTGTCGCGGCGCATTTCTGCGCGATTACATGACCTTTCTCTTTTTCCTTTTGATGTCTGTATCGGGTCTGCGACAAAAAAGTAGGTACATAAGAGCAAATCGTATTGACATGGTTGAGTTTTTCCCCTATTATCTGGATGCCATATAGCAATCAGATAATAGGAGGACATCCATG